>NZ_BAAILN010000134.1:0-6196 GCF_054589155.1 Burkholderia sp. 3C | reverse complement strand
GCGCGAGCCGGCCGATGACGAAGCGGGCCGCTTCCCCCGGCGGCCCGCGTGATCATGGGGAGGCGCGTCGCCTATCGCGTGACGCGTCGAGGTTTCCTTTCCGGCGCTCTGCCGGATGTTTCGGCGGCTGGCGGCCCCAAGTCGGACCAAGCCTGCGCAGCGATTTGCCGCGCGGCGGCCCGTGTTTTTCCTTCGATCCCGTCATCCTGCGCACGCCCGCATCGTGCCGGGACGGTTGCCGTGCGCGGCGGCCGGCTCCGGCGCGTCATGCCGCGTAAGGTAGAATCGCACGCTGTTTTTCGACCCGGCGGAATCGGGCAGCCGGGCACGGATTCGATGCGGCGGCGATGCCGGGCCGCCGTCGCCCCAACGGGGGCACGATGCCCTGAATGACAAGGCCGGCGCCGACCGGCCTTGCGGAAAGAATGATGACCACGACAACCATGTTGGACGGCCGGGCCGAGGGGCAGTTGCCCGCGGGCCGGGCGGCGGGCGAACCGCAAGCCGATGCACGATCCACCCCGACGAACGCCGGGGCCGCCGCACCAACGGTTGCCATCCTCGTGCCCTGCTACAACGAAGCCGTGACGATCGCGGCCGTGGTGGCCGATTTCCAGCGCACCGTGCCGGGCGCGATCGTCTACGTGTTCGACAACAACTCGACCGACGGCACCGCCGAGGTGGCCCGCCGTGCCGGCGCCGTGGTGAGCGGCGTGCGCGATCAGGGCAAGGGCAGCGTGATCCGCCGCATGTTCGCCGACATCGAGGCCGACGTGTACGTGCTCGTCGACGGCGACGACACCTACGACGCCACCGCCGCCCAGGCGCTGATCGACGGCGTGCTGATCGACGGGCGCGACATGGTGGTCGGCACGCGCCGCACCGACGAGCAGGCGGCCTACCGCGCCGGCCATCGCTTCGGCAACTGGATGCTGACCTCGTGCGCGGCCTGGCTGTTCGGGCGGACCTTCACCGACATGCTGTCCGGCTATCGCGCGTTCTCGCGCCGCTTCGTCAAATCGTTCCCTGCGCACGCCAGCGGCTTCGAGATCGAGACCGAACTGACCGTGCATACGCTCGAGTTGCGCATGCCGGTGGCCGAGATCGATACCGTCTACCGCTCGCGGCCGGAAGGCTCGGAGAGCAAGCTCAACACCTATCGCGACGGCTTCCGGATTCTGCTGACGATCCTGCGTCTGCTCAAGGCCGAGAAGCCGCTCGCGTTCTTCTCCGTGGGTGCGCTGCTGTGCGGGTTGCTGTCCGTCGGGCTGGCGCTGCCGCTGTTCGAGACGTATTTGAAGACGGGGCTCGTGCCGCGCCTGCCGACCGCCGTGCTGTCGGTGGCGATCATGCTGGCCGGGGCGATGTTCCTGACCTGCGGCATCGTGCTCGACACCGTCACGCGCGGCCGCAGCGAGACCAAGCGTTTCGCCTACCTGGCCGAGCCCGGGCCGCTGCATTTGCGCTCGCGCCGCTGAGATGCGCGGCCAGCTGTTCCGCTTCCTGATCGCGGGCGTGCTCGGCTTTGCCGTCGACGCGTCGGTGCTTTGGATCGCACTCGCCGCCGGGCAGGGCTATTTCGTCGGGCGCGCGCTGTCGTTCCTCGCGGCGGTCTGGACCACCTGGCAGATCAATCGCCGCTACACGTTCCGCCAATCCGACGCGCCACGCGGCTCGGGCTGGCGCGAATGGTGGCAATACCTGTTGGCCATGTCGCTCGGCGGCGCGGTGAACTACGCCGCCTACAGCGCCGTCGTGCTGAATGTTCCGGCCACGCGCTGGCTGCCGTTCGCCGGCGTCGCGGTCGGCTCGATCGCCGGGATGGCCGTGAACTTCGTCAGCGCCAGATGGTGGGTGTTCCGGCGTTCGGCACGGCCGTAAATTCCGGATTCCTCGATGTCCGTCTCCCGATCCTTCTCGTCCCGTTCTCATCCGCCGAGCCTGCCGCTCGCTTCGCGTATCGCGATCGTGCTGGTGCCGCTGCTGTTCGGCTGCTATTCGCTGTGGCTCGGCGCCGATTCGAACTGGGATCTGCACAACTATCACCTGTACGCCGCGTTCGCCTTCCTGCACGGCAAGCTGACCACCGACCTCGGCGCCGCGAGTTTTCAGGGCTATTTCAATCCGTTGCTGGACGTGTCGTTCTACTGGCTGAACACGCATTGGCCGCCGCGCCTGGTGGGCTTTCTGATCGGCGCGTTTCACGGGTTGACGTTCGTGCTGCTGCTCGACATCGCGCGCCGCCTGCTGGCCGGCCTGCCCGGCGACGATCGTCAGCGCGTGCCGTTCTGGCTGGCGCTGGCTGGCTGCCTGACCGCGAATTTCCTGTCCGTGCTCGGCAATACGATGGGTGACAGCACCACCGCCGTCGTCTGTCTGGCCGGCGTCGCGCTGCTGGTGGCGCATTGGGATGCACTCGGGCGCTTCAGCGTGCGGGGCTTCGCCGTGCTGCTGGCCGGCGGCCTGCTGATCGGGCTGGCGGCGGGGCTCAAGTTGACCAACGCGGTGTTCGCCGTGGCAGGTTGCGGCGCGCTGCTGGTGGCGATGCCGGGCAGGCTGCTGGTGCGCCTGCGCGTGGGGTTCGTGTTCGGCATCGGCGTGCTGGCGGGCTTTGCCTCGACCGGCGGCTACTGGATGCTGCGAATGTGGCACATGTTCGGGAATCCTTTGTTTCCGCAGTTCAGCGCGGTATTTCCGAATCCGCTGGTCAAGCCGCTGTCGATCAGCGATACGCGCTGGATGCCGCACGGCATCGTCGAGACGGTGCTGTGGCCGTTCATCATTTCGCTCGATGCGCATCGCGGCGGCGAGGTCGGGTTGCGGCAGATCATCTGGGCGATCGTCTATGTGCTCGGGTTGATCTGGGCCGCGCGTGCCGTGTCCGCAAGGCTGGCGGCGCACGGCGGCGAACGCATGGACCCGCGTGCCGCGTTCGTGATCGCGTATGTCGCGTTCGGCTTCGTGCTGTGGATGAAGCTGTTCGGCATCTATCGCTATATCGTGCCGATCGAGGTGTTCGCGCCGCTCGTCGCGTTCCTCCTGCTCACGCAACTGACGACGCATGCCCGCGCCCGGAGTTGGGCGAAGTGGCTGCTCGGGATCGCCACGGCGATCGTGGTGGCCGGCGGCGCGCCGACCTGGGGGCACAACGGCTGGGCCGATCCGCTCTATCACGCCGAGGTGCCGCCGCTCGACCAGCCGGCGCGTACCACCGTGCTGCTCGTGAACGCGGAGCAGCCGCGCGCGTGGCTCTCCACCTTGTTTCCGCCGGCGGTGGCGTTTGTCGGCGTGGATGTCGGATTCCCCGAGGGCGCGGGCTACATGCCGCGCGTGCACGAGATCGTCGACAGCCGCAAGGGGCCGGTGTACGCGCTGCTCGGGGGGGCCTACAACGGGCGGGCCGATACCGTCGCGCAACTCGATGCCACGCTCGGCGCGCTTGGCCTGACGCATGGCGAGCGCGGCTGCGCGATGCTGACGTCGCTGGTCAGGCGCGTGCGCCTGCATGCGGCGGTGCTGCCGGTTGCCGGGACGGACGGCCCGGCGCGTTGCACGATCGGCTTGCGCGCCGACGATGTGCGCGATATCGACGCCGAGAATCGCGCGATCGTCACGCGAATGGATGCCGTGCTGCATGCCCGCGGGTTCGCGATCGTGCCGGGGAGTTGCGGGGCGTATTCGGCGGGGATCGGGGCGGGGAAGGATCCGTATCAGTTCTGTCGGGTCGAGGTGTTGCGGCGCTGATGTTGCGCGTTGCGACGAACCGTCTCGATCGGACGATGATTGCCGGGCCGATCGCGCTGGCGGTCGCATCCGGAATGCGGAGTGTTGTTTTCGAGAATGGAATCGAACGTGTGGGGGCCGGCTATCCCTTACACTTTCGCAAAATCACGCGTGAGAGCGCAGGGGTGGTTACCGATGAGCAAGTTCATTGCCGCACTGGCATTCGCCGCCGAGAGACACCGACACCAGCGTCGCAAGGACGTCGATGCCTCGCCCTACATCAATCATCCGATCGCGTTGGCCAACGTGCTGGCCAACGAGGCCGGCATCGACGACGAGCCGGTGCTGACCGCCGCGATCCTGCACGACGTGATCGAGGACACCGCCACCTCGGAGCAGGAACTGGTGCAGTTGTTCGGCCAGATCGTGGCCGATATCGTGCGCGACGTGACCGACGACAAATCGCTGCCGAAAGAAGAGCGCAAGCGCCTTCAGGTCGAGCATGCCGCGCACATCAGCCGGCGCGCGAAGCTCGTCAAGCTCGCCGACAAGATCTGCAACCTGCGCGACATCGCCGAGAACCCGCCGGCCGACTGGCCGGAACAACGCAAGCGCGAGTATTTCGATTGGGCGAAGGACGTGGCCGACCAGGTGCGCGGCGTGCATCCGACGCTGGAGAGGTTGTTCGACGAGGCTTATGCGAGGCGGCCGGAGGCGTGAGGTAGGACGTGCCGCCCCGATATTCGGGCGCGGCACAGCAAAAAGCCCGCTTGCTTTCGCAGAGCGGGCTTTTGATATTTGGTTGCGGGGATAGGATTTGAACCTATGACCTTCGGGTTATGAGCCCGACGAGCTGCCAGACTGCTCCACCCCGCGACGCGTAGTGTACTCGGGGCGAGGGGGGAAGTCAAATGGATCGGGCGTGTATGGGTAGCGGGCTGGGTATGCATTCCCGCGCGCTGCGAGCGACGGTGCCCAGTGGATGCATGCGTTGAACCGTGTTGCAATTGACCGGACAGGTTTTGCAGTTGTTTGCGCTTCCCAAAAAGGGCCGATGCTATGTTCGCATCATCACCCTTGAAGGAGCTTCCGATGTCGTATTTCGATACTCTGCCGGTCGATGCAGCCGAATTCTCGATCGAAAAAGCAGCGTCGTTGGCGCTTCAGCAACTTGTGCTGGCGAAGCAACTCTCCGACAAGGTGCTGTTGACGCACGACAGTCAAACCGTGGCGACCGTCGCGCAGATCATCGCGATCAATTATCAGACGCTGTCTCGAACGTAGGTTCGTGGTTGGGCTGGCGAGTCGCTCGGTCGCGACGGTGAGACGCCGGACTTTTGTGCTTCCACTTTTTATCTTGATGGGATTCCACCGAAATCATGGACGAAGCAGCAATCACAGCGCGTATTCAGTCGCTTCAGGAAAATCGGCGCGCAGGCGAAGAGCAGCTTCGTCGACTCGATACGCAGCAGCGCGAACTGCAACAGACGTTGCTGCGTATCGACGGCGCGCTTCAGGTGCTGACCGAGTTGCTTGACGATGTGCGGCGGCACGGGGCTTCGGGGGAAGGGCCGGAGTAGTGTCGGCAGGTGGGGCTGGCGTCGACAAATTCCTGCACGTTAAGGCGCTGCGGAGGTTTTCCATAATTTGAGGCGATTCCGACAGCTTTGCCCCAAGCGCGGCTTTTCATTTGTGACGCGTCCGCTTTCGTGCCAGGATCACCGGTCATCCATAACAAACAGGCCAGACCATGAACGAAGCCACCATTTCCGCTCGCCTCCAGGAGCTGGAGGACAACCACCGGGCCGGCGAAGAGCAACTTCGCGCGCTTGAGAACAGGCAACGCGAATTGCAGCAAACCCTGTTGCGTATCGCCGGCGCGATCCAGGTGCTGAAGGAGTTGCGCGACGAACTTCGTCAGCAAGCGGTGTCTGGCGACGGGCAAGCGTAGCGCTAGATCGTGCCGGTTTTAAGCATGCCAACGCGTGTGCGATTCGAGCACACCTCGTTGTCACACATCCGTCCTGGCATCACCGGATGCACACCAGCCGATGGACTGGGCGTAGCACCCGGTCATCAGTGTCGACGCAGTTCGATACCGCCAGCGGGGCGGTTGGTCTCGTGCCCCTCGGTGATACGCGAGGCCTATGAACAAGGCCTTCGCATTCGTCGAACGAGTCATTGCCCTCATACGCAAGCAGCTTGAGCGGCTACAAAATTCCTCCGCAGGTCACTATGATGCGAACAAAAGCGAGAAGAACATCGCCGAGCGCGGCCTCTCCTTCGAGCTGGCTCGTGACTTCGAGATGGCAGGTGCGTTGATCGTGGAAGATGTCCGGATGGCGTATCCGGAGCGCCGCTTCCAGGCGCTCGGTTATTTAGACGATCGCCTTCATATGCTGGTGTTCACGCCGCGCGGCGGCATGGTTCACGTTATCAGCCTTCGAAAAGCCAACTCCCGTGAGGTGAAGAG
>NZ_BAAILN010000133.1:0-257 GCF_054589155.1 Burkholderia sp. 3C | reverse complement strand
AAGGCCGACATGGACGCGGTGAACGTGGGCCAACTGAAGTCGACCGGGTTGATCGGCGACGATGGCGCTGCCTTGTCGGCCGTGACGTATGACGATGCCAGCAAGGGCAAGGTCACGCTGAAGGGTAGTTCGGGCACGACGCTGAAGAACGTGAGCGCAGGTGTCGATGACAAGGACGCGGTGAACGTGTCGCAGTTGAAGGGTGCTGGCCTGATCGGTGACGACGGCAAGGCGGTCGCTGCGGTGACGTACGACGG
>NZ_BAAILN010000132.1:57776-102968 GCF_054589155.1 Burkholderia sp. 3C | reverse complement strand
GCCGTTTCTTCTTATGATTACCGTGATTGCCGCAACGCAGCGTTGCGGGCCGGCGCTGCCGGGCGCCCCGGAATCCGCGCCCGGCAAGGCTTTCGGCCGCCCGTCCAGCCGTGCTGGGCGTCGCGGCGGCCGCCGCCGAGCGCCGCGCCGTTACATCGAGTAACGATTACCCAGATGCGGAAATTGCCGCGCTGCACACCTTGCAGGCATCAATCCAAGGCAGGCCCTATAATTCGGCGTTCTGTGTAACAGGATTGACAGCTCCGTGAGCTCCCCTTCCGAGTCCCTGCTGGAACTTCGCGATGTCGATTTCGGCTACGGCGATCGGCTCGTGCTGTCGAATCTGAACCTGCGCTTCGGGCGCGGCCAAGTGGTCGCGGTGATGGGCGGGTCCGGGTGCGGCAAGACGACCGTGCTGCGGCTGATCGGCGGCCTGGTGCGCGCGCGGCGCGGCCAGGTGCTGTTCGATGGCGCCGATCTCGGCGCGCAATCGCGTGACGGCCTTTACGCGCTGCGCCGCAAGATGGGCATGCTGTTCCAGTTCGGCGCGCTGTTTACCGACATGTCGGTGTTCGACAATGTCGCGTTCGCGCTGCGCGAACATACCGACCTGCCCGAGCCGCTGATCCGCGATCTGGTGTTGATGAAGCTCAACGCGGTGGGCCTGCGCGGCGCGCGCGACCTGATGCCGTCCGAGGTATCGGGCGGCATGGCGCGCCGCATCGCGCTGGCCCGCGCAATTGCGCTCGATCCGCAACTGATCATGTACGACGAGCCGTTCGCCGGCCTCGATCCGATCTCGCTCGGCATCACCGCGAACCTGATCCGCACGCTGAACGAGGCGCTCGGCGCGACCTCGATCCTGGTCACGCACGACGTGCCGGAATCGTTCGCGATCGCCGATTACGTCTACTTCCTCGGCAACGGCGGCGTGCTGGCCGAAGGCACGCCCGACCAGTTGCGCGCCTCGACCGAGCCGAGCGTGCGCCAGTTCATCGACGGCGTGCCCGACGGCCCGTTCCGGTTTCACTACACGAGTCCGCCGCTCGACGCGGATTTCGGCCTTGGCGGAGGGCGCCGATGATCAGCGCGATCGGTCGTTACGTGATCGGCGGTTTCGAACGCACGGGCTATGCGTCCCGGCTGTTCGTGCGCCTCGTGTTCGAATTCTTCGCCCTGCTGCGCCGGCCGCGGCTCGTCACGAAACAGATCCACTTCCTCGGCAATTATTCGTTCGTGATCATTGCCGTGTCGGGCCTGTTCGTCGGCTTCGTGCTGGGCCTGCAGGGCTACTACACGCTGAACCGTTACGGCGCGGAGCAGTCGCTCGGCCTGCTGGTGGCGCTTTCGCTGGTGCGCGAGCTCGGGCCGGTGGTCACCGCGCTGCTGTTCGCGGGCCGCGCCGGCACCTCGCTGACGGCCGAAATCGGCTTGATGAAGGCCGGCGAGCAGCTCACCGCGCTCGAAATGATGGCGATCGATCCGATCAAGACGGTGATCGCGCCGCGCCTGTGGGCCGGCATCATCGCGATGCCGCTGCTGTCGGCGATTTTTTGCGCGGTCGGCGTGCTCGGCGGCTACGTGGTGGGCGTGATCCTGATCGGCGTCGATCCGGGCGCGTTCTGGTCGCAGATGCAGGGTGGCGTGGACGTCTGGTCCGACGTCGGCAACGGCGTGCTCAAGAGCGTGGTGTTCGGCTTCGCCGTCACCTTCACGGCGCTCTACCAGGGTTACGAAGCGAAGCCGACGCCGGAAGGCGTGTCGCGCGCGACCACCCGAACCGTCGTGTACGCGTCGCTCGCGGTACTCGGCCTCGATTTCCTGCTGACTGCGCTGATGTTCAGCTGAGTCGGCCATTTCAGAGATGACGATGAAAAAGACTGCTCTCGACTTCTGGGTCGGCCTGTTCGTGGTGGTGGGCTTCCTGGCCCTGCTGTTCCTTGCGCTGAAGGTCGGCAACATGAGTTCGCTGTCGTTCCAGCAAACCTACCCGGTCAAGATGAAGTTCGACAATATCGGCGGCCTCAAGCCGCGCGCCGCGGTCAAGAGCGCGGGCGTGGTGGTCGGCCGGGTCAGCGCGATCGGCTTCGACACCAATACCTATCAGGCCGTCGTCACGATCGACGTGGACAAGCAGTACGAATTCCCGAAGGATTCGTCCGCGAAAATTTTGACCTCCGGCCTGCTCGGCGAGCAGTACATCGGGCTCGAGCCGGGCGGCGACACGGAAATGCTGAAAGCAGGCGATACGATCACGATGACGCAATCCGCGATCGTGCTGGAAAACCTGATCGGACAATTTTTGTACAGCAAGGCGGCGGATGCGGGCGGTGCGAAGCCGCCGGCGGCGGCCGCGGCCTCGGGGGCGAGCGCGCAGTAGGCGGCGCCATCCTCCCCACGACGAAACAAGACAAAAGAGAAGAGGGAACTTAACCATGCAGACCATGCGCCTCAGGAACGCGGCATTGGCCGCCGCGGCCGTCGCCGCGATGAGCGGTTGCGCCACCGTCCAGACGCCCACCAAGGGCGATCCGATGGAAGGCTTCAACCGCACGATGTACAAGTTCAACGACACGATCGACACCTATGCGCTGAAGCCCGCCGCGAAGGGCTACCAGTGGGTGGTGCCGGGGCCGGTCCGCGACAGCGTGACGAATTTCTTCTCGAACATCGGCGACGTGTATATCGCCGCCAACAACCTCGCGCAGCTGCGCATCGCCGACGGCGTGGGCGACATCATGCGCGTGGTGATCAACACGGTGTTCGGCGTCGGCGGCCTGTTCGACGTGGCGACCGTCGCGAAGCTGCCCAAGCACTCGAGCGACTTCGGCATCACGCTCGGCCACTACGGCGTGCCGGCCGGCCCGTACGTCGTGCTGCCGCTCCTCGGACCGAGCACGGTGCGCGATACGGCGGGCTTGGCCGTCGACTACGTCGGCAATCCGCTCACCTACGTGAACCCCGATTCGCTGAGCTGGGGCCTGTTCGGCGTGAACCTGCTGAACACGCGCGCCAACCTGCTCGGCGCGGGGGACGTGCTCGACGCGGCCGCGATCGACAAGTATTCGTTCGTGCGCAACGCGTACCTGCAACGGCGCCAGTCGCTGATCTCCGCCTCGGGCGGCCCTGGCGGCCGGGCGGCCGCGGCGGCCGTGCCCGACTACAGCGGCGATTCGCTGCCGAAGTACGACGTGCCGGACGACGGCGCGGCGCCGGCGGGCGCTGCGGCAGCGGGTGCAGCCGGTGCAGCGGGTGCGGCAGCCGGGGCGGCGGTTTCGCCGGCCGGCGCGACGCCGGCCTCGGGCGCTTCGGCGGCTGCCGCCGCGCCTGCGTCGAATGCCTCGGACGCCACGGCGGAGCAGCCGAATCCGGCCAGCGCCACCCACGTGCCGGCCCAGAACGTGGTGCCGCCGTCGCCGAACGGCTTCCGTTGGCCGAGCCTGCGTCTCCACTGATCCGGCCCCGGTTCGTTACAGCCAGAAACGTTTGTGACGGCGACGGATGCAACGTGCAGCCCGTTGCCGGTGCAAAATGACGCACCGTTCACTTCGCAGGACACGCTCATGAAAAAGTTTTTTCTGATCCCCGTCGCCGCCGCCTTCCTCGCGTTCGGCAGCGCGGCCCATGCCGAGGTCGACCAGTCGAACCCGCAGGCGCTCATCAAGACCGCGACCGAGCAAGTGCTCAACGAGGTTCGCACGCAATCGATCAAGCCTGGTGACATCGGCAAGATCACCGATATCGTCAATCGCGACATCCTGCCGTACACGGATTTCCGCCGCACCACGCAGCTCGTGATGGGGCGCAGCTGGCGCGCCGCCACGCCGGATCAGCAGGCCCAGGTCATCGATCAGTTCAAGATGCTGCTGATCCGCACCTATTCGGGCGCGATCGCGCAGTTGAAGGCCGATCAGCAGATCCAATACCTGCCGTTCCGCGCCGATCCGGGCGCCACCGACGTGGTGGTCCGCACGCTGGCGCAGACCAACGGCCAGCCGGCGCAGATCGATTACCGTCTGTACAAGTCGCAGCAAGGCTGGCGTGTCTATGACCTGAACGTGCTCGGCGCCTGGCTGATCCAGACGTACCAGCAGCAGTTCAACGAGAAGATCCAGCAAAGCGGCGTGGACGGGCTGATCCAGTTCCTGACGCAACGCAACCAGCAACTGGCCAACGGCAAGGCATCGTGAGCCAGTTCGCCACCGGCGCCACGCTGACCCACGCGAGCGCGAAGGCCGCGCTCGACGACGGGCTCGGCCGGATCGCTTCGGGCGCCACCGTGGTCGACTGCGCGGCCCTCGCGCAGTTCGACTCGGCCGCGCTGGCGGTGCTGCTCGCCTGGCAGCGCGCCGTGCACGCGCGCGGGGCGAATCTCGACATCCTCAATCTGCCGCCGAAGCTCGCCAGCCTCGCGCACGCCTACGGCATCGACACCCTCCTGACCGGGCGACATTGACGCTCGCCCGAGCCACGCCCCGCCGCAGCGATGCGCGCGGCGGCGCCGGTCCGCTGCGGGTTCGCCGCCCCGGACCGCCCTGCCGGTTTGCCCTATAATCAACCGTTTTGCGGGGCATCCAATCGGCCCCCGTTTTTCCCCATCCGTTTTACGACCAGAATCAGGCATCGCGGCGCTCGTTCGTCGCGCTCAGTCATGTCAGCCATAGAAATCCGTAACGTCAAGAAGCGCTACCAGTCGCTTCAGGCGCTCAAGGGCGTCAGCCTGTCCGTCGAGGAGGGCGAATTCTTCGGCCTGCTCGGTCCGAACGGCGCCGGCAAGACCACGCTCATCAGCATCCTGGCCGGGCTTGCCCGCGCCGACGAAGGCAGCATCTCGGTGCGCGGCCACGATGTCGTCACCGATTTCCGCGGGGCGCGCCGCGCGCTCGGCGTGGTGCCGCAGGAGCTGGTGTTCGATCCGTTCTTCTCCGTGCGCGAAACGCTGCGCATCCAGTCCGGCTATTTCGGCCTGCGCCGCAACGACGACTGGATCGACGAGATCATGGCCAATCTCGATCTCACCGAGAAGGCCGACACCAACATGCGCGCGCTGTCGGGCGGCATGAAGCGCCGCGTGCTGGTCGCGCAGGCGCTGGTGCACCGGCCGCCGGTGATCGTGCTCGACGAGCCGACCGCCGGGGTCGACGTCGAACTGCGCCAGACGCTCTGGAAGTTCATCTCGCGCCTGAATCGCGAAGGTCACACGATCGTGCTGACCACCCATTACCTCGAGGAAGCCGAATCGCTGTGCGACCGCATCGCCATGCTGCGCCGCGGAGAGGTGGTGGCGCTCGAACGCACCGATGCCCTGCTGCGCCGCTTCGCCGGCCTGCAGCTCTACCTGCGGCTGTCGCAGGGCGAGCTGCCGGCCGAGTTGCGTACGCTTGCGAGCGAGCCGGCGCCGTCCGGTGCGCGCGAGCATCTGCTGCGGCTCAACAACTACGACGAGGTCGAACGCATTCTGTCGGCCTGCCGCGCGGCGGGCTGCGGGTTCGAGGAGATCGAGGTGCGCAAGGCCGACCTCGAGGACGTGTTCGTCCAGGTGATGAACGGAGCCGATGTGGTCGAGGGGTTGGCATGAGCGGGTTTCGCACGCTGTTCTACAAGGAAATGCTGCGGTTCTGGAAGGTGTCGTTCCAGACCGTGCTCGCGCCGGTCGTGACGGCGCTGCTGTATCTGACGATCTTCGGCCATGCGCTGTCGGGCCGCGTCAACGTGTATCCGGGCGTCGAGTACGTGAGCTTCCTGGTGCCGGGCCTGGTGATGATGAGCGTGTTGCAGAACGCGTTCGCCAACAGCTCGTCGTCGCTGATCCAGTCGAAGATCACCGGCAACCTGGTGTTCATGCTGCTGCCGCCGCTGTCCTACGCCGATATCTTCGGCGCCTACGTGCTGGCGGCCGTGGTGCGCGGGCTGGCGGTGGGCCTCGGGGTGTTCGTGGTGACCGTGTGGTTCATCCCGATCGGCTTCGCCTCGCCGCTGTTCATCGTGCTGTTCGCGCTGTTCGGCTCGGCCATTCTCGGCACGCTCGGCCTGATCGCCGGCATCGTCGCCGAGAAGTTCGATCAACTGGCCGCGTTCCAGAACTTCCTGATCATGCCGCTCACGTTCCTGTCGGGCGTGTTCTATTCGACGCATTCGCTGCCGCCCCTGTGGCGCGAGATCTCGCGTCTCAATCCGTTTTTCTACATGATCGACGGCTTCCGCTACGGGTTCTTCGGCATCGCCGACATCAACCCGTTCGAAAGCCTCGCGATTGTGGCCGGCTTCTTCGTGCTGCTCGCGCTGATCGCGATGCGGCTCCTCGCCTCCGGCTACAAGCTGCGCCACTGATATCGACTGGAGCTTTTCTCATGTTGCCGACTCCCGAACAGGTCAAGCAATACATCGCGGGTGGTCTCGTCTGCTCGCATCTGGAAGTCGAAGGCGACGGCCAGCATTTCTTCGCGACCATCGTGTCGGCCGAATTCGACGGCAAGCGGCTGATCCAGCGCCATCAGCTCGTCTACGCGGCGCTCGGCGACCGCATGAAGCAGGAAATCCACGCGCTCAGCATGAAGACGCTGACGCCCGCCGAATGGCAGAACGCATAAAGAACGGACGAACTTCGTGCAAGTTTCAGTAAACGAACGCGACGCGGTCAGACACGTCGCGACCGCGAGCCCGGCCGTCGCCCGGATCGGGCAGGCGCACGGCGAACAGCTCGTGATGACCGGCGGCCGGCGGCTGGTCGGCGAAATCCAGGTGTCGGGGGCGAAGAACGCCGCGCTGCCGATCCTTTGTGCAAGCCTGCTCAGCGCCGAGCCGCTCGCGCTCGACAACGTGCCGGATCTGCAGGACGTGCGCACCATGCTCGCGCTGCTGGCCGGCATGGGCGTGAAGAGCGAGGTGGACGGCGCGCGCGTGGTGCTCGACGCCGCCGACGTGACCGAGCCGGTCGCGCCGTACGAGCTGGTCAAGACCATGCGTGCCTCGATCCTGGTGCTCGGCCCGCTGGTGGCGCGCTTCGGCTACGCCAAGGTGTCGCTGCCGGGCGGCTGCGCGATCGGTGCGCGGCCGGTGGACCAGCACATCAAGGGCCTGCAGGCGATGGGCGCCGAGATCACCATCGAGCACGGCTACATCGAGGCCCGCGCGACGCGCCTGAAGGGCGCGCGCATCGTCACCGACATGATCACCGTGACGGGCACCGAGAACCTGCTGATGGCCGCGGCGCTGGCCGACGGCGAAACCGTCATCGAGAACGCCGCGCGCGAACCCGAAGTGACCGACCTCGCGAACCTGCTGGTGGCGATGGGCGCGAAGATCGACGGCATCGGCACCGATTGCCTGACGATCCAGGGTGTCGAGCGGCTGCATGGCGCGAGCCACGCCGTGGTGCCCGACCGCATCGAGGCCGGCACGTTCCTGTGCGCGGTGGCGGCGGCCGGCGGCGATGTCACGCTGCGCGGCATGCGCGCGCACCTGCTCGACGCGGTGCTCGGCAAGTTGCGCGACACTGGCGCCGTGCTCGACGAGCGCGCCGACACGCTGCGCGTGACGATGGACCGCCGCCCCGGCGCGGTCGCCATCCGCACCTCGGAATACCCGGCGTTCCCGACCGACATGCAGGCGCAGTTCATGACGCTGAACGCGGTCGCCTCGGGCACCGCGCACGTGGTCGAAACCATCTTCGAGAACCGTTTCATGCACGTGCAGGAGCTGAACCGGCTCGGCGCGGACATCGTGGTGGACGGCAACACCGCGCTCGTGACCGGCGTGCCGCGCCTGTCCGGCGCGAACGTGATGGCCACCGACCTGCGCGCCTCCGCGAGCCTCGTGATCGCCGGCCTGTGCGCCGACGGCGAGACCGTGATCGACCGCATTTACCACCTCGATCGCGGCTATGATCGGATGGAAACCAAGCTGAACGCAGTGGGCGCCGACGTGCGCCGCCTCACCGGGAGTCCCGCATGAACGCACCGCTGACCCTCGCGCTGTCGAAAGGGCGCATCTTCGAGGAAACCGTGCCGCTGCTGGCGGCCGCAGGCATCGAAGTGACCGAGGATCCGGAATCGTCGCGCAAGCTGATTCTGCCGACCAACGATCCGAACGTGCGCGTGATCATCGTGCGCGCCACCGACGTGCCCACCTATGTCGAATACGGCGCGGCCGATTTCGGCGTGGCGGGCAAGGACGTGCTGATCGAGCACGGCGGCGGCGGGCTCTACCAGCCGATCGACCTGAACATCGCGCGCTGCCGCATGTCGGTGGCGGTGCAGGCCGGCTTCGACTACGTCAACGCGGTGCGCCAGGGCGCGCGGCTGCGCGTGGCGACCAAGTACACCCAGGTGGCGCGCGAGCATTTCGCCGCGAAGGGCGTGCACGTCGACCTGATCAAGCTGTACGGCTCGATGGAGCTGGCGCCGCTGGTCGGCCTGGCCGACGCGATCGTCGACCTGGTCAGCTCGGGCGGCACGCTCCGGGCCAACAATCTGGTCGAGGTCGAGGAAATCATGCCGATTTCGTCGCGCCTCGTGGTGAATCAGGCCGCGCTCAAACTGAAGCGCGCCGCGCTGAAGCCGATTCTCGACGCGTTCGAACGCGCGTCGAAGCAGGTCGCGGCCTGACGCGTTCAGGCCCCCGGCGCATTACCCGAACGGAAAGCATCATGTCCATCAAGATTCGCAAGCTCGATTCCAGCAACGACGGCTTCCACGCCGACCTGCGCGCGGTGCTCGCCTTCGAGGCGGGCGAGGACGAGGCGATCGAACGCTCGGTCGCCGGCATCCTGGCCGACGTGAAGGCGCGCGGCGACGCCGCGGTGCTCGATTACACGAACCGCTTCGATCGCCTGAACGCCACCAGCGTGGCCGCGCTCGAGCTGCGCCAAGACATGCTGGAAGCGGCGCTCGAAGGGCTGGAGCCGAAGCGCCGCGCGGCGCTCGAGGCGGCCGCCGCCCGCGTGCGCGGCTATCACGAGAAGCAGAAGATCGAGTGCGGCAGCCATAGCTGGCAATACACCGAATCCGATGGCACGGTGCTCGGCCAGAAGGTCCTGCCGCTCGACCGCGTCGGCCTCTACGTGCCGGGCGGCAAGGCCGCCTATCCGTCGTCGGTGCTGATGAACGCGATTCCCGCGCGGGTGGCCGGCGTGGGTGAAATCGTGATGGTGGTGCCCACCCCGGACGGCGTCGTCAACGACCTGGTGCTGGCCGCGGCGTATCTCGGCGGCGTCGATCGCGTGTTTACGATCGGCGGCGCGCAGGCCGTGGCCGCGATGGCCTACGGCACCGTCACGGTGCCGGCCGTCGACAAGATCTGCGGCCCCGGCAACGCCTATGTGGCGTCGGCCAAGCGCCGCGTGTTCGGCACGGTCGGCATCGACATGATCGCCGGCCCGTCCGAAATCCTCGTGATCTGCGACGGCACCACCGATCCGCACTGGGTCGCGATGGACCTGTTCTCGCAGGCCGAGCACGACGAACTCGCGCAGTCGATCCTGTTGTGCCCCGATGCCGCCTTCATCGAGCGCGTCGAGAAGGCGATCGTCGAACTGCTGCCGACCATGCCGCGCGAGGCCGTGATTCGCGCCTCGCTGGAAGGCCGCGGCGCGCTGATCAAGGTGCGCGACATGGCGGAGGCCTGCCGTATCGCCAACGATATCGCACCCGAGCACCTGGAGATTTCGGCGCTCGAACCGCAGCAGTGGGGCAAGCATATCCGCCACGCCGGCGCGATCTTCCTGGGCCGCTACACCAGCGAAAGCCTCGGCGATTACTGCGCCGGCCCGAACCACGTGCTGCCCACCTCGCGTACGGCGCGCTTCTCGTCGCCGCTCGGCGTCTACGATTTCATCAAGCGTTCGAGCCTGATCGAAGTCAGCGCCGACGGTGCGCAGACGCTTGGCGAGATCGCCTCGGAACTCGCCTACGGCGAAGGCCTGCAGGCCCACGCCCGCGCGGCCGAATACCGGATGCGCAACCACGGCAACCACTGACGCCGTTGCGCAGTCGCGCCGGCCGGGCCGGCGGCGCGGCGCTCGCCGTGTTCGATGCGCCGGCGCCGACGGGCCGAGGCCGGTGAGCGATTCGCCCGGCCCGTCCGATCGGCAACAACCGCAATCACCAAAAGATCCGCAACCCCCCGGAACGCGCGCCGATTCCCGCGCGGCCCCAGGCAGACAGGGCGGCGCGTTGCACGCCGCGCACATCATGACGACGCCACAAGACATCATTCGCCCCGACGTGCTCGCGATGACGAGCTATCCGGTGCCGGACGCCACCGGCTTCGTGAAGCTCGACGCGATGGAGAACCCGTACACGTTGCCGGCGCCGCTGGCGGCCGGGCTCGGCGCGCATCTGGCGCAGGTCGCGCTGAACCGCTATCCGGCCCCGCGGCCGGCTGCGCTGCTCGACAAGCTGCGCGCCGCGATGGCCGTGCCGGCCGGTTGCGAACTGATGCTCGGCAACGGCTCCGACGAATTGATCAACATCCTCTGCGTGGCCTGCGCCAAGCCGGGCGCTTCGGTGCTGACGCCGGTGCCGGGTTTCGTGATGGTCGAGCAGTACGCGCGTTTCGCCGGGCTCGATTTCGTCGGCGTGCCGCTGCGCGAGGATATGTCCCTCGATATCGACGCGATGCTCGCGGCGATCGCCGCGCACCGCCCCGCGCTGATCCACCTCGCGTTCCCGAACAACCCTACCGGCACGCTGTTCGCCGACGCGGACATCGAGCGGATCGTCGCCGCCGCCACCGGCAGCCTGGTCGTGATCGACGAGGCCTACCAGCCGTTCGCCGGCCGCAGTTGGCTCGCGCGGGCGCCGGAGTTCGACAACGTGGTGGTCATGCGCACGCTGTCGAAGCTGGGCCTGGCCGGTGTCCGGCTCGGCTATCTGGCCGGCGCGCCGCGCTGGCTGGCGGAATTCGACAAGGTCCGCCCGCCGTACAACGTCAACGTGCTGACCCAGGCGGCCGTCGATTACCTGCTCGATCACCTCGATGTGCTCGACGCGCAGGCCGCCGAATTGCGCGCCGCCCGCGAGCAATTGATGGCGGCGGTGGCCGCGCTGCCCGGCACGACCGTGTTCCCGAGCGCCGGCAATTTCGTGCTGGTGCGGGTGCCGGACGCCGCCGCCGTGTTCGATACGCTGCTGACCGAGCGGGTCTTGATTAAAAACGTGAGTAAAATGCATCCGTTGCTCGCCAATTGCGTACGGCTGACGGTTGGTTCTCCTGACGAGAACCGCGCGCTGCTCGCGGCGTTGCAACAGGTGCTGTGCTGAGCGGACCGCCCGCCGCCGGTACCTTCCAGCCCCCTTTACCCAGCCATTTCAAGGAATCACCATGCGTGTGGCGGAAGTCGTTCGCAATACGAGCGAAACGCAGATCCGTGCGTCGATCAATCTCGACGGCACCGGCCAGCAGAAGCTGGCGACCGGCGTGCCGTTCCTCGACCATATGCTCGACCAGATCGCGCGCCATGGTCTCATCGATCTCGACATCGAAGCGCACGGCGACACGCATATCGACGACCACCACACGGTGGAAGACGTCGGCATCACGCTCGGCCAGGCGATCGCCAAGGCCGTCGGCGACAAGAAGGGCATCCGCCGCTACGGCCATGCCTACGTGCCGCTCGACGAGGCGCTGTCGCGCGTCGTGATCGATTTCTCGGGCCGTCCGGGCCTCGAATTCCACGTGCCGTTCACGCGCGCACGGATCGGCACGTTCGATGTCGATCTGTCGATCGAATTCTTCCGCGGCTTCGTGAACCACGCCGGCGTCACGCTCCATATCGACAATCTGCGCGGCATCAACGCGCACCATCAGCTCGAGACCGTGTTCAAGGCGTTCGGTCGCGCGCTGCGGATGGCGACCGAGCTCGATGCGCGCGCGGCCGGCCAGATTCCGTCGACCAAGGGCAGCCTCTGATCGAGAACCCGCCCGGTGCGCGGCGGCGCGGCTGAAGCAGGGCCGCCCCGCGTGCCGGCACGCCGCCGACGAGGCTGCACGTCCCGCACGACCCGCACATGGATCTGCTCAAATCGTTCATCTCGCTGCTCGCGCTGATCAACCCGCTCGGCGCGGTGCCGTTCTTCCTGAGCCTGACGGCGTCGCAAAGCGACGACGAACGGCGCCGGACGGTGCGCGTGGCGGCGGTTTCGGTGTTCTGCGTGATCGTGGTGACCACGCTGCTCGGGCAGCAGATCATCCACTTCTTCGGGATTTCGGTCGGCTCGCTCGAAGTGGGCGGCGGCATCATCATGCTGCTGATGGCGATCAACATGCTGAACGCGCAGATGGGCAACGCCCGCTCCACGCCCGAGGAGCGCGACGAGGCGGAATCGAAGAACAGCATCGCCGTGGTGCCGCTCGCGATTCCGCTGCTGACCGGCCCCGGCTCGATCAGCACGGTGATCATCTATTCGGCCAACGCCGCGCACTGGTACGAGCGGCTCTGGCTGATCGCGATCGGCGCGGTGATCGCGGGCCTCTGTTTCGTCGCGATGCGGCTCGCCGAGCCGATCGCGAACTGGATCGGCCGCACCGGCATTAATATTGCGACGCGGCTGATGGGATTGATGCTGTCGGCGCTGGCGGTGGAATTCATCGTCGACGGACTGAAGGCGTTACTGCCTGCACTGAAATGAAAACTTCGATTGCGATTGTGGATTATGGGATGGGCAACCTGCGTTCGGTGGCCCAGGCGCTGATGAAGGCGGAGCCGCTGGCCGAGGTGGCGATCGTCGATCGCCCCGAGCAGATCCGCGCGGCCGACCGGGTGGTGTTGCCGGGCCAGGGCGCGATGCCCGACTGCATGCGCTGCCTCGGTGAATCGGGCTTGCAGGAGGCCGTGATCGAGGCCTCGCGCAGCAAGCCGCTGCTCGGCGTGTGCGTGGGCGAGCAGATGCTGTTCGACTGGAGCGCCGAGGGCGACACGCCGGGCCTCGGCCTGCTGCCGGGCAAGGTGCTGCGCTTCGATCTGGCCGGCCAGCTGCAGGACGACGGCTCGCGTTACAAGGTCCCGCAGATGGGCTGGAACCGCGTGCGCCAGACGCTCGCGCATCCGCTCTGGAGCGGCGTACCCGACGAGGCGTTCTTCTACTTCGTGCACAGCTACTACGTGGTGCCGGCCGACCGCGCGCATGCGGCCGGCGAAACACCCTACGGCGAGCCGTTCGTGTCGGCGGTGGCGCGCGACAATATCTTCGCGACCCAATTTCACCCGGAGAAGAGCGCCGAGGTGGGCCTGCGCCTGTATCGCAATTTCGTCCACTGGAAACCGTGAACGTCGCGCCGAAGCCACGCCGGCGGGGCCTCGAATGCCTGTCGCGCGGGGCGTTGGCGTCAAAACCCTGAAAGACTTGTACTAAACTAGCAAGCGTCGCCGTCCGGCCCGGCTCACCCGGCCCGGTTACGGCGCGCCAACCCTCCATTTTTTCAGACGACTCCCGATAGCTATGCTGCTGATTCCGGCCATCGATCTTAAAGACGGTCAGTGTGTGCGCCTCAAACAGGGCGATATGGACCAGGCGACGATTTTCTCCGAGGACCCCGCGGCGATGGCCCGCAAATGGGTGGATCTCGGGGCGAGACGTCTGCATCTGGTTGACCTGAACGGTGCCTTCGCGGGCAAGCCGAAGAACCTCGAGGCGATCGAGGCGATCCTCGCCGAAGTCGGCGACGAGATCCCCGTGCAGCTCGGCGGCGGCATCCGCAGCCTCGAGACGATCGAGAAGTACCTCGACGCGGGCCTGTCCTACGTGATCATCGGCACCGCCGCCGTGAAGGACCCGGGCTTCCTGCAGGATGCCTGCACCGCGTTTGCCGGCAGCATCATCGTCGGTCTCGACGCGAAGGACGGCAAGGTCGCCACCGATGGCTGGAGCAAGCTGACCGGCCATGAAGTGATCGACCTCGCGCAGAAGTTCGAGGATTACGGCGTCGAATCGATCATCTACACCGACATCGGCCGCGACGGCATGCTCCAGGGCATCAACATCGAAGCCACCGTGAAGCTCGCGCAAGCGGTCGGCATTCCGGTGATCGCCAGCGGCGGCCTGTCGAACCTGAACGACATCGAGCAGCTTTGCGACGTGGAGGGCGAGGGCATCGAAGGCGTGATCTGCGGCCGCGCGATCTACTCCGGCGATCTCGATTTCTCGGTGGCGCAAAAGCGTGCCGACGAACTGAACGGCGAACTCGACGACGCCTGACTCGCGAGCGCGGGCGGCGTGCCGCCGGCCGCCGCGCTGCGTTCTCGCCCGAGCCGCCCGCCTGCGCGGGCGGCCTTACCAGCGGCAATCGTGCACCATCATGGCTCTAGCTAAACGCATCATCCCCTGTCTCGACGTCACCGCCGGGCGCGTCGTGAAGGGCGTCAATTTCGTCGAACTGCGCGACGCGGGCGACCCCGTCGAAATCGCGCGGCGCTACGACGATCAAGGCGCGGACGAACTGACGTTCCTCGACATCACGGCCACCTCCGACCAGCGCGACCTGATCCTGCCGATCATCGAAGCGGTGGCCTCGCAGGTGTTCATTCCGTTGACGGTCGGTGGCGGCGTGCGCGCCGTCGAGGACGTGCGGCGCCTGCTGAACGCCGGCGCGGACAAGGTCAGCATGAACTCGTCGGCCGTGGCCAATCCGCAGCTCGTGGCCGACGCGGCGAACAAGTACGGCTCGCAATGCATCGTGGTCGCGATCGACGCCAAGCGCGTGTCGGCCGACGGCGAAGTGCCGCGCTGGGAAGTGTTCACGCACGGCGGGCGCAAGGCCACCGGCCTCGACGCGATCGAATGGGCGCGCAAGATGGCCGAACTCGGCGCGGGCGAGATCCTGCTGACCAGCATGGATCGCGACGGCACCAAGTCCGGTTTCGACCTGGCGCTCACGCGCGGCGTGTCCGACGCCGTGCCGGTGCCGGTGATCGCTTCGGGCGGCGTGGGCGGCCTCCAGCATCTGGCCGACGGCATCGTCGAAGGCCATGCCGACGCGGTGCTCGCGGCGAGCATCTTCCATTACGGCGAACACACGGTCGGCGAAGCCAAGCGCTTCATGGCCGATCGCGGCATTCCGGTGAGACTGTCATGACGACGAAACCCCAAGCGGCGGCGCTGCCCGCCTGGCTCGACAAGGTGCGCTGGGACGACAACGGCCTGGTGCCGGTGATCGCCCAGGAAGTGGGCAGCAACGACGTGATGATGTTCGCGTGGATGAACCGCGAAGCGCTCGCAAAGACGGTTGAAACCGGCCGCGCCGTGTATTACTCGCGCTCGCGCAAGCGTCTGTGGTTCAAGGGCGAGGAATCGGGGCACGTGCAGCACGTGCACGAAGTGCGCCTCGATTGCGACGAGGACGTCGTGCTGCTGAAGATCGACCAGGTGTCGGGCATCGCCTGCCACACCGGCCGTCATTCCTGCTTCTTCCAGAAATTCGAAGGCACGGCGGAGGCCGGCGACTGGGTCGCCGTCGAGCCGGTGCTGAAAGATCCCGAGCACATCTACAAATGACGCAAACCACCAACGACACGCTGCTGCGCCTCGCGGCCGTGATCGATAGCCGCAAGGGCGGCGATCCCGAGCAATCCTATGTGTCGCGTCTGTTCCACAAGGGCGATGATGCGGTGCTCAAGAAGATCGGCGAGGAAGCGACCGAAGTGGTGCTGGCCGCCAAGGATGTGCGTCAAGGTGGCGCACCCACCGCGCTGGTGGGCGAAGTGGCCGATCTCTGGTTCCACTGCCTGGTGGCGCTGTCGCATTTCGACCTGAGCCCGGCCGACGTGCTGGCCGAGCTGGAGCGTCGCGAAGGATTGTCCGGCCTCGAGGAAAAGGCGCTGCGCAAGCGCCGCGAACGCGAGGAAAACGACGGCGGCTGAACGGGCTTGCCGCATGCATCAGTCATGTCATCTGAGAGGGGTAGCATCATGACCGAACCATCAGTCCAGCCGGGCGGCGTGCCGGTGCCGGTGAATTTTCCGGGTGGCCGGTCCGCCGGAGAACGCGAGCGTTCGCTGAAGACCCTGACGCATGTGCTGTACGCTCTGTATGCGCTGCAGGGTTTCACGGGCGGCTTCACGGCGCTGGTGGCGATCATCATCAATTACGTGAAGCGCGAGGATGTGGTCGGCACGCATTACCAGGCGCACTTCGAGTGGCAGATCCGCACGTTCTGGCGCGCGTTGATCCTGGCGGCGATCGGGTTCCTGTTGGTGTTCGTGGTGGTCGGCTTTTTCATTCTTGGTGCGGCGGGAATCTGGTGCCTGTACCGTATCATCAAGGGCTGGCTGTACCTGTACGACGAGAAACCGCTCGATCCGAAGGCATGGTTCTGAGCCCTGGTGGCGAAACCGGGTTCCGGACCGGATTCATTCTCGGGCCGGTGAGCGGTCTGGCGGTCTATCATCGGCATGCGCGCCGGTTCGCCGGGCCGGGTTCCTGGAAGCGGGCCGGCTCGAAGCGGGTCGTCACGCAGTGAAGGCAGTCAAAAGCAGCAGAAGGCAGCAACGCGGTAACACAACAAGAGTCGACGGAACGCATCAGCAGATCGGAGTGGCGGCGCATCGTGTGCCGCCGCGCTTCGGGAAAGAGGCCGGCGCCGCCGGCAGTTGACGCCGCCATTGGCGGCGAGGTTGAGGAGAGTTGCATCATGGGCGGATTGAGTATTTGGCACTGGCTGATCGTTTTGCTGATCGTCGTGATGGTGTTCGGCACCAAGAAGCTGCGCAATCTGGGCGGCGATCTGGGCGGTGCGGTCAAGGGCTTCAAGGACGGCATGAAGGAAGGCGAACCGTCGGCCGACGGCCAGCAGCTGCCGCGCAACGGTTCAGTCGACGTCGACGCGAAGGAAGCATCGCGCTCGTCCGATTCGCACAAGGCGTAAGCCACGACCTGACGAAACGGCACGATGCTCGATCTCGGTATTTCGAAGATGGCGCTGATCGGCGTCGTCGCGCTGGTGGTGCTCGGCCCCGAGCGCTTGCCGCGCGTCGCGCGCACGGCAGGCGCCTTGTTCGGGCGCGCGCAGCGCTATATCAACGAAGTGAAGGCCGAGGTGACGCGCGAGATCGAACTCGATGCGCTGCGCACCATGAAGACGGACTTCGAAAGCGCGGCGCGCAACGTCGAAAACACCATTCACGACAACCTGCGGCAGCACGAGCAGGATCTCAACGAAGCGTGGAGCACGGCGGTTTCCGGTGATGCCGGCACCTCGTCGGAGCCGGTTTCGGTCCAGCCGGACGGCGCCGCGCCGTTCTGGCAGGGCAGCTCGGTCAGCACCACGTTCACGCCGAAGCGCCGCAACTGGCGCGTCAAGCAGACGGCGACGCCCGCCTGGTACAAGCGCGCCACCACGCGCCGCACCCACGTGCAGTCGGGCGCCGCGCGCGTCGCGCGTCATCAGCCCGACAGCCTGCGCCGTCCCACGCGTTTCTTCTGATTCAGCACGATGAAGCGCGCCCATCACTCGAACCGAGGGCCGGTGTGAGCGACCCCCTGCACAACCCGGAAGAAGCCCGGGAAGAAACCTTCATTTCCCATCTCGTCGAATTGCGCACCCGCCTGGTCCGGGCGGGCGCCGCCGTGTTCGTGGTGTTCGTCGGGCTGGTGTATTGGGCGCCGGACATCTTCCGGCTGCTCGCGCGGCCGCTGATGCAGAACCTGCCGGCCGACGGCAAGATGATCGTCACCGACGTGACCGGCTCGTTCTTCGTGCCGATGAAGGTCACGATGCTCGTCGCGCTGGTGATCGCGCTGCCGGTGGTGCTGTACCAGATCTGGGCCTTCGTGGCGCCGGGGCTGTACCAGCACGAGAAACGGCTCGTCATGCCGCTCGTCGGCAGCAGCTATTTTCTGTTCCTGTGCGGCATGGCGTTCGCGTACTTCGTGGTGTTTCCCACCATCTTCCGCGTGATGGCGCACTACAACGCTCCGCTCGGCGCGGAAATGACCACCGACATCGACAACTACGTGAGCTTCGTGCTCGGCATGTTCCTCGCGTTCGGCGTGACGTTCGAGGTGCCGGTGGTGGTGGTGCTGCTGGTGCGCATGGGCGTGCTGTCGATCAAGAAGCTCAAGGAAATCCGGCCTTACGTGATCGTCGGCGCGTTCGTCGTGTCGGCGGTGGTGACGCCGCCGGACGTGTTCTCGCAGTTGATGCTGGCGCTGCCGCTGATCGTGCTCTACGAAGTCGGCCTGATCGCGGCGCGCATCTTCATCGGCGACAAGCGCGTCGTGAAGGACGAAGGATCGGAAGCGGCGGGTTGACAGGGCAGCCCGGCCCGGCCGAGTACGTAAAAAAGGCAGCCTCGCGGGGCTGCCTTTTTTTATTCCTGTTCCTCGTTGTTCTGATCGTCCGAGGCCTGTTTCGGCGGTGGTGGACGCTTGCCGATCACCACCGTCAGATCGAAGCTGCGCGTCTTGCGCACCACGCTCACCTTGGTCGGCGTGCCCGGCTTGATCTGCGCGACCGTGTTGAGCAGCTTGGTGGTGTCGGTGATCGGCTCGTCGTTGACGGTGGTCAGGATGTCGCCGGGCTTGATGCCGGCCTTGTCGGCCGGGCCGCCCTGCAGCACGCCGGCCACGATCGCGCCCGACTTTTGCGCGAGGCCGAACGAATCGGCGATCTCGGGCGTGAGATCCTGCGGCTCGACGCCGATCCAGCCGCGCGTGACCGCGCCGCTGGTGATGATGCTTTCGAGCACCGTGCGCGCCGTGGAGACCGGAATCGCGAAGCCGATGCCGAGCGAGCCGCCCGAGCGCGAGTAGATGGCGGTGTTGATGCCGAGCAGGTTGCCGCTCACGTCCACCAGCGCGCCGCCCGAATTGCCCGGGTTGATCGGGGCGTCGGTCTGAATGAAGTTCTCGAACGTGTTGATGCCGAGGTGATTGCGCCCCAGCGCGCTGATGATCCCCATCGTGACGGTCTGGCCTACCCCGAACGGGTTGCCGATCGCGAGCACCACGTCGCCGACGCGCGCCTTGTCCGAGCGGCCGAGCGTGATGGTCGGCAGGTTGGTCAGGTTGATCTTGAGGACGGCGAGATCGGTTTCGGGATCGTTGCCGATGACCTTGGCCGTCGAGGTGCGGCCGTCGGCCAGCGCCACTTCGATCTGATCGGCGCCTTCGACGACGTGCTGGTTAGTTAGAATGTAACCTTCCGGGCTCACGATAACGCCGGAGCCCAGGTTCGATGCCGGTTCTTCCCGTTGGTGGCGCGGGTTGCGATCGCCGAAGAAATACCGGAACAGCGGGTCTTTCGCGCGCGGGTCGGGCGGCAGCGAACCATCCTTGCTCGAAAACACGTTGACCACGGCCGGCATCGCCTTTTGCGCCGCATCGGCGTACGAGGCTTGCGCGGGCGCGCCGCCCACGCCGGGCGCGACTTCGCGCAGGGCCACGATCGGCGCGGCGAGCTGCTTGCCGAGTTGCCCCTGGCGCTGCAACCACTGAGGCTTGAGGGTCGCGACGATGAACATCAGCGCGAGCAGAACCGTCACAGCCTGAGCGAAGAACAGCCAGAAGCGTCTAAGCATTTGAAGAGATTAGGGGAAATATATGGACCGGATCGAACTCGAATTGTACTTGAACAATACCCTGGACATTACGCGGTTCAAGGACTACTGCCCGAACGGCCTGCAGGTCGAGGGGCGCCGCCGCATCGAACGGATCGCCACCGGCGTGACCGCCTCGGTGGCCCTGCTCGAACGGGCGCTCGAATGGGGCGCCGATGCCGTGCTCGTGCACCACGGCTATTTCTGGCGCAACGAAGCGCCGCAGATCACCGGCCGCAAGTACCAGCGGTTGAAGCTGCTGCTCGCCAACGACCTGAACCTGTTCGCGTTTCATCTGCCGCTCGACGCGCATCCCGAACTCGGCAACAACGCGCAGCTCGGCGAGCGCCTCGGCCTGATCGCCGATACGCGCTTCGGCGATCACGACCTGGGCTGGCTGGCCACGCTGCCGATGGACGTTTCGCTCGAACACTTCGCGGCCAAGGTCGAGCAGACGCTCGGCCGCGCGCCGCTCGTGCTCGGCGACATGGATCAGCGGCTGCGCCGGGTGGCCTGGTGCACCGGCGGCGCGCAGAGCTATTTCGATGCGGCCATCGACGCCGGCGCCGACGTGTTCCTGACCGGCGAAGCCTCCGAATTCGTCACGCACGCGGCCGCCGAAAGCGGCGTGGCCTTCGTTGCGGCGGGGCATCATGCCACCGAGCGCTACGGCATCCAGGCGCTCGGCCGCCATCTGGCGGAACACTTCGGCCTCGAACACACGTTCATCGACGTGCCGAACCCGGTCTGAGGCCGCCAAATTGCGGCGGCGCACCGTTTCTTTTTATGAAGCATCCGCTTAATAACTGATTGAAAAACACCGTTCGGCGATGGGTGAAAACCCTTGCCGATCAATGACTTCTGCGCAATATCGGGTTTCAGGCCTTGAAAATGCCGAGCCCGAACGCGCACACTATCGGCGATATGCGAAGTCATGACGGTGAATCCAACTCAGAAGTGGGGCGTGAGATGCGAGATAAAGAAGAGAAACGCGTCGACAGCGGCCGCCGTACCTGGCTGATTGCGACCTCCGTGGCGAGCGGGGTTGGGGGTGTCGCCACGGTCATTCCATTCGCGGCTTCGCTGGCGCCATCCACCAAGGCCAAGGCCGCCGGTGCGCCGGTCGAGGTCGACATCTCCGGCCTCAAACCGGGCGATCTCGTCACCGTGGCGTGGCGCGGCAAGCCGGTCTGGATCCTGAACCGCACCGAGGCGATGCTGGCCGATGTCAAGAAGGCCGACCCGGAGCTGGCCGATCCGCAAAGCCGGGCCACGTACTCGATGCCGATGCCCGAGTACTGCGAGAACGAATACCGCTCGCGCGCCGACCGCAAGAACATCCTCGTCGTGATGGCCGTGTGCACCCACCTCGGCTGCACGCCCACCTCGCGCTTCAACCCCGGCCCGCAACCGAACCTGCCTGACGACTGGCCGGGCGGTTTCCTCTGCCCCTGTCACGGCTCGACCTACGATCTTGCCGGGCGCGTCTTCAAGAACAAGCCCGCGCCGCAGAACCTCGATATTCCGCCTTACATGTTCACCTCGGCCAACACGGTCTTGATCGGCAAGGACGAGAAAGGAGAAGCGTGATGGCGACCGACAATAAAAATGTCTCCACGACAGGGTTCATCGGCTGGATCGACGCGCGCTTCCCGTTCACCTCGACGCTGCGCAAGCATGTGACCGAGTACTACGCGCCGAAGAACTTCAACTTCTGGTATTTCTTCGGCTCGCTCGCGTTGCTGGTGCTCGTCAACCAGATCGTCACCGGCATCTTCCTGACGATGAACTACAAGCCCGATGCGACGCTCGCGTTCGCCTCGGTCGAGTACATCATGCGCGAGGTGCCGTGGGGCTGGCTGATCCGCTACCTGCATTCGACCGGCGCGTCGATGTTCTTCGTGGTGGTGTATCTGCATATGTTCCGCGGGCTGCTGTACGGCTCGTACCGCAAGCCGCGCGAGCTGGTGTGGATCTTCGGCTGCGCGATCTTCCTGTGTCTGATGGCCGAGGCGTTCTTCGGCTACCTGCTGCCGTGGGGGCAAATGTCGTTCTGGGGCGCGCAGGTGATCGTCAACCTGTTCTCGGCGATCCCGTTCATCGGCCCCGATCTGTCGCTGTGGATTCGCGGCGATTACGTGGTGTCCGACGTCACGCTGAACCGCTTCTTCGCGTTCCACGTGATCGCGATCCCCCTGGTGCTGGTCGGGCTGGTGGTTGCGCACCTGGTGGCGCTGCACGAGGTCGGCTCGAACAACCCCGACGGCGTCGAGATCAAGGAGCACAAGGACGAACGCGGCATCCCGCTCGACGGCATCCCGTTCCATCCCTATTACTCGGTGCACGATTTCTTCGGCGTGTGCGTGTTCCTGATGATCTTCGCGCTGATCGTGTTCTTCGCGCCGGAGATGGGCGGCTACTTTCTCGAAGCCAACAACTTCGTGCCGGCCAACCCGCTGCAGACGCCGCCCGAGATCGCCCCGGTGTGGTACTTCACGGCGTTCTACGCGATGCTGCGCGCCACCACGGACCCGTTCAAGATCGTGCTGATGGTGGTGATCGCGCTGCTAGGCGTAACCGCGCTGTGGCGCGCGCGCGGCAAATGGCGGCTCGGGCTGCCGGTGCTGGCCGCCGCCGTGGTGGTGTTCATGGGGCTGACCGAATCGAAGTTCTGGGGCGTGGTGGTGATGGGCGCGGCGGTGGTGTCGCTGTTCTTCCTGCCCTGGCTCGACCGCAGCCCGGTCAAGTCGATCCGCTACCGGCCGACGTTCCACAAGGTATTCCTCGGCATCTTCGTGCTGGCGTTCCTGACGCTCGCGTTCCTCGGCACGCAGCCGCCGTCGCCGGCGCGCACGCTGATCGCGCAGGGCTGCGCGCTGATCTACTTCGCATTCTTCCTCGGCATGCCGCTCTGGACCCCGCTCGGCACGTTCAAACGTCCACCCGAGCGCATCACTTTCCGGCCCCATTAATGCGAGCGAGGAGAACACCATGATCAGGATGATGTGGAAGGCCTTGCTGCTGATCGGCGCCGCGTGGCTGGTGCTGGGCGGCGCGGCGGCGCGGGCCGACGAGGCCAATATTCCGCTCGACCGGGCGCCCGATAACGCGGAAAATCTCGTTGCCCTGCAACATGGCGCGCAATTGTTTGTAAACTACTGCCTGAATTGCCATAGCGCGAACCTGATGCGCTACAACCGTCTGACGGATCTGGGCATTTCCCAGAAGGAGATCGAGGCGAATCTCCTGTTCACGACGGACAAGGTCGGCAATACGATGGGCGTCGCGATGCGCCCCGACGACGCCAAACGCTGGTTTGGCGTAACCCCGCCCGATCTCTCGGTCGAGGCGCGGGCTCGGGGCCGCGACTGGCTCTATACGTACTTGCGCAGCTTTTACCGCGACGACACGCGGCCGACCGGCTGGAACAATGCGGTGTTCGAGAACGTCAGCATGCCTCACGTGCTCTGGCAGTTGCAGGGTCAGCGCACGCCGAAATACGAGGAAACGACCGACATGGAGAGTGGCGAGAAGGTTCGCAAGCTCGTCGGTTATACGCAGGTCACGCAAGGAACGCTCTCGCCGGTGGATTATGATGCTGCCGTGGCCGACCTCGTCGCGTACCTGGGATGGATGGCCGAACCCGAACAGCAAACGCGCAAACGCATCGGCGTCTGGGTGCTGCTGTTCCTGGGCATCCTGACCTTTTTCGCGTGGCGGCTTAACGCCGCGTATTGGAAAGATATCAAGTAAACACGCCAAGACCGGCGTGGGGCCGGTGCAAGGGCAAACCTGCTGGCAGGTTTGTCTGCGTGCCGGCCCTCGGCTTTTATTAGGAAACGTTAATCATGATGGTTCTGTATTCGGGCACGACGTGTCCTTTCTCCCAGCGCTGCCGGCTGGTGCTGTTTGAAAAGGGCATGGACTTCGAGATTCGCGATGTGGACTTGTTCAACAAGCCCGAAGATATCGCCGTGATGAATCCGTACGGTCAGGTGCCGATTCTGGTCGAACGCGACCTGATCCTGTACGAGTCGAACATCATCAACGAGTACATCGACGAGCGCTTCCCGCATCCGCAACTGATGCCGGCCGACCCGGTGCAGCGGGCGCGTGCGCGCCTGTTCCTGCTGAATTTCGAGAAGGAGCTGTTCGTTCACGTCAGCACGCTCGAAAACGAGAAGGGCAAGGCCGCCGAGAAGAACCACGAGAAGGCACGCCTCGCGATCCGCGATCGCCTGACGCAACTCGCGCCGATCTTCGTCAAGAACAAGTACATGCTGGGCGAGGAATTCTCGATGCTCGACGTCGCGATCGCGCCGCTGCTGTGGCGCCTGGATCACTACGGCATCGAGCTGTCGAAGAACGCCGCGCCGCTGATGAAGTACGCCGAGCGTATTTTCAGCCGCCCGGCCTATATCGAAGCGCTGACGCCGTCGGAAAAGGTGATGCGTCGTTAATAACGGCTGACGGCCAGCGGCCATCGGCATGCGCCCGGCAGTGCCGCCGCGCGCATGCCTTGTACGAGGACTGTGATGCAAGAGACTTCCACGAAGCCGTATCTGCTGCGCGCGCTGTACGAATGGTGCACGGACAACGGTTACACGCCGCACATCGCGGTGCGCGTCGACAATTCCACGCGCGTGCCGCGGCAGTATGTGCGCGACGGCGAGATCGTGTTGAACATCAGCTTCGAGGCGACCACCGCGCTGCAGATGGGCAACGAATGGATCGAATTCACCGCGCGATTCTCGGGCAAGGCGCACAAGCTTGAGGTGCCGGTTGCCAACGTGCTGGCGATCTATGCGCGCGAGAACGGGCAGGGCATGGCGTTCCAGGTGGACTTGACGGCCGACGAGCCGGGCGAGACGACCGTGGAGGACGACGCCGACGAAGCGGTGCCGGCTGCCACCGCGCCGGCCATCGCCGAAGTGGTGCGCGATTCGGACGAGCCGTCGGAAGGCGCGGACGTGCCTGCGTCGTCACCGGACGATGAAGGCGGGGCTGCGGGAAAGAGCAATCGACCCCGCCTCAAGATCGTGAAATGAGGTAGAATCTGCGGCTACGCCGGCTTAGCTCATCTGGTAGAGCAGTTGATTTGTAATCATCAGGTGGCGGGTTCGAGTCCTGCAGCCGGCACCAGTTCAGAAGTAAAAAGCGGCCTCCAGCAATGGAGGCCGCTTTTTTTATTCGGCATTTTCAATGGCGAATAACGAATGACGGAATAGCGAGCACCACCGGTATCGAATCCCGCCTCATTATCGAGACAAGCATCCGCAATCGCGCGCCTCCCGACCAGCCGCCGCGCCCCACCCCACCCACCGTCACGCCCCCTTCACCCTTCTCCCCGACAATCCGCCTCCAAATCGATTGGAAAACCGAAAGCCTAGCCTTGACGGCAGCCTTTCAGGCCTTTATCGTCCGCATTCCACCGCCGCGAGAGAGCGCGAGCGGGCGTCGCGGAATTCGATTATTCGCACGAGGCATGCTGCCGAATTCGGGCAGCCATGAAGCACGACACGGGAAACGGGGAACCAGAAAATGAAGCCGCTGTTCGAAGACAAGCCGTCCACCACGGTCAGCCCGAGCCTTTCCCCGTCGCCGTCTCCAGCCACTGCGATCACACCCGCGCCGGCCCGGGCCATCGCGCCCGCGCAGCCGGCCACGCCGCTCGTCGATCTCGACCGCTTGATGTCGATCGAGGAAATCGATCAGCTCGGCGCCTCGCAAGGCACGCGCATCGCCGGGTTCTCGCAGCAGATCCTCGCCAGCGTGCGCGCCTCCGACGCCGACCAATTCGGCGACAAGCTCAACGAACTGATCTCCACCGCCAAGGGCCTCGACCCGCGCAGCATGGATAAAGGCGGCCTGCTGTCGAAGGTCTCGCATCTGTTTCGTTCGACGAAGGAAAAGCTGTTCGCGCAATATGAATCGGTCAGCAAGCGCATGGATACGCTGACGTCCGAGCTCGAACGCCACGCGCAGCAGCAGAAGGCCGGCATCGACGGCCTCGAGCACATGTACAACGACAACTACGCGCTGCACCAGGAGCTCGCGCAGGCCAGGGCGCACGGCGCGGCGGCGCTCGAAGCGCTGCGCGCGCACCTCGCGGCCGGCCAGCAACAGGCCGAGGACGCGTTCGGCGCGCAGCGCCTGCTCGACGTGAAGCGCAAGGTCGACGCGCTCGAAGTGAAGCTCGACGATCTCGATCGCGCGATGCTGATGTCGAAGCAGCTCGCGCCGCAGATCCGCATGGAGCAGGACCAGAAGCGCTCGCTCACCTCCAAGTTCGCCACCATCAAGACGGTGCTGATCCCGGCCTGGACCAACGCCTTCGCGCTCTACCTCGAACAACTGAGCACCAAGCGCGCAGCCGAGCTGGCGAACGCCACCTACGATGCCGCCGACGAGGCGATCCGCGCGCAGGCGGACCTCAACCGCCAGAACGCGCAGGAAGTCGCGAAGCTGTCGCAGCGCCCGGTGATTTCCACCGACACGTTCGAATACGCGCAGCAGCAACTGTTCGGCGCGTTCGACGACGTCACCAAGATCATCGCCGAGGGCAAGCGCCAGCGCGAACAGGATGCGCCGCGCCTGCGCCAGCTCGAACAGGATCTGATCACCCGTTTCGCACCGAAGCACAACTGAGGCCCATCGCATGATCACGTTGGAAAAACGCGCGGCCAAGGTCGCGATCGTTCTGGAAAAACGTCGTCTCCTGACGCCGCCCGTGGTGCGCGTGGGCGCGGCGCTCGATATGTCGGGCTCCGCGGCGCCGCTGTACGAATCGGGCATCATCCAGGAAACGCACGATCGTATTCTCGGCATCGCGCTGAAGTTCGACGACAACGGCGAAGTGGACACCTGGACCTTCACCGAAGGCTTCGACCGCCTGCCGACCGCCACGCCGGACAACTACGGCTCGTACATCGGCGAGCACGTGCTGAACGGCCCGATCAAGAAGTGGGGCGGCACGCGCTACGCGCCGGTGATGGGCGACATCGTCGATTTCTTCTTCCGCACTCCGCAACCGAGGAGCGAGCCGAAACGCGGCGGTTTCCTGAGCCGGCTGTTCGGCGGTGGCGATGCCACACCAGCCGCGCCGGCCGCATCGCCCGAAGGCGCGCACCTGCCGGCCTGGGTGCTGTTCATCACCGACGGCCAGAACCCGTCGCAGGATCGCGACCGCGTGCGCCGCCTGCTGGCCGATTCGCAGCATTTCCCGCTCTACTGGTCGCTGATCGGCGTGGGCGATCCGGACGAATTCGGCTTCCTGGCAGAGATCGCCGACGAAATGCCGAACGTGGGCTTCCTTCACCTCGAATCGCTCGACGTGCCCGACGAGCAGATCTACGAGCACCTGATCACGCCGGAATTTTGCGAGTGGGTGCGTGCGAAGTAAGCGCATCCCGCCGGCCACTTCTCCTTCGGACCCCTACCTTCCATCATGCTGAAAGATTTCAAGATCCCGCTGTCGCTGACGGTACTGGCGCTGATCGCGGCGTACCTGCTCGGCGGCTTCAAGGACATGCTGATCGTCGCCGTCCTGTGCGTGCTCGAGATTTCGCTCTCGCTCGATAACGCGGTGGTCAACGCCTCGGTGCTCAAGGGCTGGTCCGAGAAGTGGCGTCAGCGCTTCATGCTGTTCGGCCTGCCGGTGGCCGTGTTCGGCATGCGGCTGGTGTTCCCGCTGCTGATCGTGGCGGTGATCGGCCATATCGGCCTGATCGACGCGTTGAAGCTGGCGATCGAATCGCCCGACCGCTATGCGGCGGTGCTGGTCTCGGCGCACCACGAGGTGTCGGCGTTCGGCGGCGCGTTCCTGCTGATGGTGTTCTTCAAGTTCATGCTCGATGCCGGCAAGGACGAGCACTGGATCGGCTTCCTCGAAGGCCCGATGCGCCACCTGGGCCGCATCACGGCGATCGAGGTCGCGCTCACGCTGGCGATCGTGATCATCGCGTCGTTCTACGTGCCGGCCGCCGAGCAGGTGAGCTTCCTGCTGGCGGGCGCGTTCGGCGTGATCGGCTTCGTGATCGCGCACGGCATCGGCGACCTGGTGGGCGGCGAGAATACCGGCACGCGCGTGGTGCGCGAAGGCATGGCCGGCTTCTTCTATCTCGAAGTGCTCGATTCGTCGTTCAGCTTCGACGGCGTGATCGGCGCGTTCGCGCTGTCCAACAACATCTTCCTGATCGCGCTCGGCCTCGGCGTGGGCGCGGCCTACATCCGGGAAATGACGCTCGTGCTGCTCAAGAAGGGCACGCTCGCGCAATACCGCTTCCTCGAACACGGCGCGTTCTGGGCGATCGGCGCACTGGCGGCGATCATGTTCGTCGGCGTGAAGTACGAGGTGCCGGAAGTCGTGACGGGCTTGGTGGGCGCGGCCATGATCGGCGCGGCGGTGTGGTCGTCGATCATCGTGCAGCGCCGCGAGGCGCGCACGGGCAGCGCGGACTGACACAAGCCATTCCTTGGCCCGCGCGCTGCGCGGCGCCGCATTACCGCCGGTGTTGCGGCGGGTTCCAGCAAACGAGGTTCAGATGATCAATTTGTCGAAAGGCGGCCGGGTCAACCTGTCGAAGGAAGCACCGGGCACGCAGAAATTCCACGTCGGCCTGGGTTGGGATGCGAACGCGACGGATACCGGCGCCGATTTCGATCTCGACGTGTCGGTGTTCCTCTGCAAGTACGACGAGCAGAACAGCCCGCGCCTGATCTCCGATCAGCATTTCGTGTTCTACAACGCCGAAGTGCGCACGACGGACCGCAAGGAAACCTTCATCCAGCCCGGCGACGATTTCCCGAAGCGCGGCATGCCGGCCTCGAAGTGCCTGGGCGTGGTGCATAGCGGCGACAACCGCACGGGCAGCGGCAGCGGCGACGACGAAGTGATCTTCATCGACGTCACCAGGCTGGCCCAGGACATCGAGGAAATTTCGATCGTGGTGACGATCGACCAGGCGGAAGCGCGCCGCCAGAACTTCGGCCAGGTGCGCAACAGCTACATCCAGATATCCGACGAAGTGACGGGCGCGGTGATCGCCAAGTACGCGCTGGAAGAGGATTTCTCGATGGAAACCTCGGTGCAGGTCGGCAGCTTCTACCGCCGCGACGGCCAGTTCATGTTCAAGGCGGTCGGCGCGGGCTACAACCGGGGCCTCGGCGATTTCGTCAAGGCTTACGGCGGCTCGGTCTGACTGGCGGCAGCCCGGCGCGCGGCGATGCCGCCAGCCGGGCAGGGCGTACCGATGACCCTCCCACCCGACGAGCCGAAACGGCTCGATTTCGATACCGAACCGGCGCGCAAGCCCGGCCGGCCGCTGTTCGATGCGGCGCCGGCTGCGGCTGGCCCGGCGTCGCACGCGCCCGAAAACCGCGTGCGGCCGATCGAATTGCCGCGAGCGACGCAAGCGGCACCAGCGGTGCAATCGGCACCGGCGACTCAAGCAGCGCAAGCGGATCAAGCAGCCCGGCCGGCGCAAGCGACTCAAGCGGCCTGGCCGGCGCAATCAGATCAAGCGGCCAGACCGGCACCAGCGGCACCAGCGGCTCAAGCGGCTCAAGCGGCTCAAGCGGCTCAAGCGGCTCAAGCGGCTCAAGCGGCTCAAGCGGGCCGACCGGCACCAGCGGCTCAAGCAGCCCAAGCTCCACAACCGACCACCCCCGCACGCACCGACCGGCCCGCGCCGGCGGCGCTCGATCTCGGCCCATCGCCGTCACCGCGCGCCGAATCGCGCTCGCCGGCCGCCGAAACGGTCGGCAAGAGCCTGTTCGGCGGCGCCGAGCATCCGCAGTTGCAGGCCTGTTTCGACGCGGCGCGAGCGGCTTATCCGAATCTCTATCCCGAGCACGGCGCGCGCGTCGAGCGCCACATCCGTCAACTGCTGCCGCCGCGCCTCGCCACGGTGGCGACGATCGGCGACACCGCGCTGGTGGCATCGGGCGATCTGGTCGAGGCGATCGCCGACACCACGCGCGAGTTCGGCGAACTGAACGCGGCCGACCTGATGGCGGGCCTGCTCGCCCAGGTCACGCGCAAGGACGGCATGCTCGAGCGCTGGTTTCGGCCGGCCACGACCCCCCCGGTCGATTACCGCGCGGCGCTCGGCGCGCTGAAGCAGTCGCTCGGCTTCTTCCCGCGCCGCACGGCGATGCTGGCCGAAAAGCTGCGACACGCCGACGAGGGCCTGGTGGTGGTGCTGGCGGCGCTGAGTGCGGTGACCGACGTGGTGCGCATCCCCGACGACGCCGGGCTGGAGCGCACGCTGCACGACCGCCGCAGCATCTTCGCGCAGGCGCTCCAGCAGTTGCGCATGCAGCCGATGCAGTTGAGCGGGCTCGACGAGCGCGCGACCGATCTGATGTCGCGTGCCGATCACCTGATGAACGTGGTGCTGCCCGCCGCGCATGCGGCGCGATTGCGCGGTTGATTCCGTCGGGGCAGAGGCGGCCCGATTTTTCGGTCCGCTGCTCCGGCCCGCACGAGATTGCCGAATTTCGCGATGACGGCGCCCCCATTCATTTTGATTTTCCCGCCGAAAGATCGAGTGAAACGCAGTGCCCGCCTGAGGTGTGCTCGTCATGCCGAATTTATTTTGGCGGGTTTGGAAAATGGGATTAATCCGGTTTTGTGGAATTGACGCCGTAAATCGAATGATTCGAGCGCGATTATCGGCATTCAATCGATTGCCTTTTCCCGTATTTTGATTATTATTGGCGCCTGGTTTGCCGCACCGGCTTCCCGCCCGCACCGGCCGGCCGCCGCGAGGTGCCGGGCTCTGCGCCGTCGCGTTTCAATAACAACTCAGGAACCTCGAACGATGAATCAAACCGCTCCGCAGCAACCGTCCTTCGCATTCATCGCCGCATCGTGGGCCGCCTTGCTGGCCGGCATCGTCGCGTACCTGCTCGGGCTCTGGAACGCAGGCATGCAGCTCAACGAAAAGGGCTACTACTTCACGGTGCTGATGTTCGGCCTGTTCGCCGCGGTGTCGCTGCAGAAAAGCGTGCGCGACCGCGTCGAAGGGCTGCCCGTGACGGGCATCTACTACGGCCTGTGCTGGTTCTCCACGCTGCTGGCCGTGCTGTTGCTGGCGGTCGGCCTGTTCAACGCCACGCTGGCGCTGAGCGAAAAGGGCTTCTACGGCATGGCGTTCCTGCTGTCGCTGTTCGGCGCGATCGCGGTGCAGAAGAACACGCGTGACATTCAGGCCGCGCGCCCCGATTTTCGCGACGCCGAACCGGCCTCGCCGCTTCAGGAATAAGCGTTCACGGCGCGATTGCGCGGCGGCCAATTCGATATCGGCGTATTGACGTATTGCCCCCGCCGCGATTTTTCAGGAGAATGCGCCGCATCTCATGCGATGGAATGTCGGGGCGTGATTGAAACGCCCGTGGGTTAAACGTTTACATATCCATCGCATGCGCACTCCGCGCGCCGATTCGAATTCCGTTCCAGATCGATGTGAAGGCAATATTCCTTGATGGCTGTCGCCGTCAATGCGTCTGCCATCCTATTTCACATTTTGCTTTTCCCGGAACTGATAAATTCCGAACTACGCCTGTTGAAACGCATGCGCGTCGCGAGCCTCATCGACGCGCGGAATCCACGCCCCTGTCATGTCCGCCATCACCGTTGCTCTGGCCACTACCGCGATGTTCGGGCTTCTGATGCTCGTTCTGCTCGGCTCGCTGATTCGCACCCAGGCGGACGGCGTGCGCGAGTGGTTCGGCGCGAACCTGCTGTTGTCGGCGGCGCTCGCGCTGGTGCTGGCGCACGGGATGGTGCCCGACCTGATGTCGGTGGTGGTGGCCAACGGCATGTGGGTGCTGTCGGGCGTGATGCTGTATGCCGGCTTCGCGCGCTTCCTGCGGCTGCCGGTGCGCTGGCTCTGGCTGGCCGTGCCGGTGGCGCTCACGCTGCCGGCGCTGACCTACTGGCGCTACGCGGTCGACAGCATTCCGATGCGCGTGGTGATCTCCACGCTGTTTACCGCCGGGGTTTGCATCGCGATCGCCGCGATCGTGATCCTGCGCCGCCGCGCCGGCCAGTCGCGCTACCCGTATTTCGCCACGGCCACGCTGGCGATCGCGTTCGCACTGAGCCAGCTCGTGCGCGGCATCCATTTCATGATGCTGCCCGGCCCGTCGAGCGTGACGATGCTGGGCACCACGGTCAACGTGATCCTGCTCTGCATCGGCGCGGCGATCATGCCGGTGATGACGATGTGCGCGATCCTGCTGGTGCACGATTCGCTGCAACGCGAGGCGCGGCACGTGATCGATCACGATTTCCTGACGGGAGCGATGTCGCGGCAGCGCTTCGAGTTCGTGGCGCGCGCGCGCGTGGAAGAGGCCGAGCGCAACGGCACGCCGCTGTCTCTGCTGCTGGTGGATCTCGATCACTTCAAGGCGATCAACGATACCTACGGCCACGCGGGCGGCGATTGCGTGCTGCGCGAATTCACCGAGCTGATGCGCAACCGGCTGCGCGGCGGCGATGCGCTCGGGCGGCTCGGCGGGGAGGAGTTCGCGATCCTGCTGCCGAACACGACGATGGCCGATGCGTACCGGATCGCCGAACGGCTGCGCGACGAAGTGAGCCGTCACGAGGTGGCGACTGCCACCGGCTTGTGTTCGTACCGCACCAGCGGCGGGGTGGCGGGCCGGCAGCCCGGCGAGACGCTCGAGCAACTGGCCGGGCGCGCCGATCAGGCGCTGTACGACGCGAAGGTCACGGGCCGCAACCGGGTGTGCATGCATGGCGGCAGCCTGCCGGTGGCCACGTCCACGCCCGCACCCGCGCTGAAGCTGGTGGGGCAGGACTGACGGCACCGCCGTCAGTCCGTTCGAGCGCCGGGCGTTACGGCAGCGAGATCGTCAGGTTGGCCGATTCGGGGCCGACCTTGATGATCTGCGAATACGGCGCGAGCGCCTTCAGCGTGTGATCGCGCAGGTAGGCGTTCAGGCCGATGAAGGCCAGCAGCCCCACCAGCGCGAACACCGCGCCGATCGACCACAGCGGCACTTCGCGCTTGAGGCGGTGCGCGATCTGGTCCGGCAGCGGCCAGTGCGGCGCGAACGGCGCGCGCTTGCCCTTGATCTGCGCGATTTCGTCGCCGATCCGCGCGGTCAGGTAGGCGAGCTTCTCCGGCCCTTCCAGCAGATACTTGCCCTGGAAGCCGAGCAACAGGCACATGTGGAACACCTCGAGCGATTGCAGGCGCGCCGCGCCGCGCGCCCGGCATTCCTCCAGATACTGGAAGAACTTCTCGCCGGCCAGTTGCTCGCCGAACAGCACGAGCTGCAGCGGGCGGCGCTCCCATTCGGCACGCACCTTGAACTGCGAGGACAGCACGGCCTCGTCGATCGCCGCGCAGAACGCGAACTTGGCGGCGTACACGTCGTCCGCGCCGGCGTTCAGCTTCTTCGCGCCGCGCTCGAAATCGGCCAGGAATTCCTGGATGCGCGTGCGGAATTCGTTCGCCTCGCCCGGCTCGCGGCCGTTCTTCAGCAGGAACATCATGAAGAAGCCGTCGTACAGCAGGTCGAGCAGCGAGCGCGCCTGGAAGCTGGCGTCGGTCGAGGCAGCCGAATGCGGCGCGGGGGGCGGCGTGTTGCCGCCGAACAGGGAAGGCGCGTAGCTCATGAGGTGACGGCGATCAGTTCGAATTTGAGGTCGTTGATGCCCGAGGGCGCGTAGATCATCGCGGATTGCGATTGCAGCATCCGTTCATGCAGCGGGCTGCGGCCGTCGAGCGCGAAATAGCAGGCGCCCGGGCGCACCGGAATCGCCGGCGGCACCTGCGGCGTGTACGACAGGCGCACGCCCGGCATCGCGGACAGCACCAGCTTGTCGACGTCGTCGGGCGCGCCGACCTTGAAGCGCGCCGGCACCGCATCGACCAGCTCGACCGACGGCATGTCGGCCGACACCGCCAGATAGAACTCGGTCTTGTCGTCGATCTTGCCGGAATCGAGGCGGCCGATATGGAACGACGGCCGCACTTCTTCCAGCGTGATCGCGAAGTAGCGCGTGGAGATCACGGTTTCGAGCAACTCGCGCAGCATCGTGTCGAGGCGCGCGAACGGCGGGCCGGGATCGTCGTGACGATAGGCCGGCAGATCGGCGAGCGCATAGCCCTTCGAGAACGTCATCAACTGGCCGGCCAGGCGCAGCAGCTCCTGGAACAGCCGCTCGGGATGCAGCGCCGAGTGCTGATACAGGTGCGCGAGCGAGGCGAACGCGGCATTGGCCGTGTGCAGCAGCCAGAACGAGGCGATGTCGCCCGAGCGGAACTCGATGATGTTCTTGGTCGGCTCGCGGTGGAACCCGTACAGCGCGTTGACCTTGGCCTGCAGCGCGTCGATCAGTTGACGCAGCCGCTGCATCAGCACGCCCGAGGCCTCGATCGCGAGGCACGGCGGCACGAACGAATCGTCGAACTCGAAGCCCGAGGTGGCGGTGCGCCGCACGCGTACCAGCGGGATCGCGAGCAACTGGTCGCGCGGCTCGCTGTGCGCGATCAGCTTGACGTGGGTTTTCAGGAACGCGATGTCGGCCTCGGCCGCATCGGTGAACTGGTCGGCGATCGGGCCGTTCTCGCTCGTGAAGCGGCTGGAAAAGCCGGCATCGGCATCTTCCACGTAGTTCGAGCCGGCTTCGCGCAGCGGATGCAGCGCCAGGTAGAACGTGAATTCGTTGATGCCTTCGGGCAGCGTGTCGAGCGCGACGGGGCGCGGCAGGTCGTCGGCCTGCGGCGCGGAAAAAAGCGCGCCGTCGGGGAAGATCAGCGACAGCTCGGACAGGCGCAGCACGTTGCTGCTGATCGCGTCGCGATCGAGTTTCAACGAACGCAGGCCCCAGTTATATGGCTGGATCGCCTGGATCGACTCGAACAGGCGGGCCTCGTGATAGGCGTCCTGCCGCTGAAAGTGCTGAGGCCGCAAAAACAGGCCTTCACCCCATAGCACCTTGGCCGAATAACTCATGACAAACCTTGTAGGTGATTGGGATGCCGCTTTTGCATAATCGCACCCCGATTCATATCGTCGTCAAACTTTGTTAATTGACTTGGAAACGTCATCGAATCGTTAATTGCCGCAACTGACCGACGACAGCATATTCAGTTGCTGTGCCGGCAGGCCCTGTTGCGATGCGATCACGATGCCGTCGGTAACGGTCATCGCGCAGTTGTGCAGGCCGATGATTATGCCGGATTTCTCCGATTTGGCCGGATCGAACACCAGTTTCCAGCGCTGTATCGCGGGGCTGCGAAATAACGCGACGATGCCGAAGGCCTGCGCTTCACGAGAAACTTTTTCCGTTGCGGCGTAGCGCTGGCCCGGAATCAGCGTCACTTCGCGCACGCTCAACAGGTCGGCGCCGAGCGCCGCTTTTTCCTTGGCCGGATCGGTGAAGGCGTCGAACGGTGCCTGCTGGAACGAGGTCGGGTCCTTCAGCGTGTAGAGCCGCACCACCAGCGCCAGCGGCTTGTTGTCGGTGGCGGCGTTCAGGTTGGGCGCGGCATAGAGGGTAATGCCTAAATTGCGCGGCGGCTTCTGCGCGTCGGGCACCTCGGGCTTGCCGATGCCGACCATCTGCAGCGCGGCGCTGCCGGCCGAGCCGAGCAGCGGGACGGCCGCCGCGCAGCCTGCGAGAAGGGCGCAGGCCATCAGCGGCAGCGCGAATCGGGACAAAGACGAAATCATCGTGAATCGAGGACGACGGTCAGTCGTTTCCTGTCAGAAATGCCTGGCGTGGCGCGGGTTTTATCGGGCAAAGGCGGCTTGCAAGGCCCGGTTACTGGTACTTCTGCGAGGTCGCCTGATTCGATCGGAAATTTTTTCTTCAATTTCGTCGCATTTACGGTTATTCAAGTAAATGTTGCCAATTATATTGCTATCCCCCAAGTCGCCCGGATTGTGTAAAGCCGCGCCCGGCGGGTGGTTTCGGTTGTTTAAATCGAATCTCGATGCACGGGAGATTGAATTATGAAAAATTGATCGGTACTATACCCGCGCACTCGCTGCAAAGCAAAACACTGAAACTCAACGATTTAAAAACTCCGCGCCGGTGATAAAACGATGAAAGACCGACTGTTCGCAAAATTTTCCGCAGTAGTAATGGCATGTGCCGTGATCGCCGGTTGCGCAACGCAGCCGCCGGCACCGCCCACGCCCGAAGCATTCAACAAGCAGCTCGACGATGCGGATACCGTCGCGAAGGCCGGGGATCAGGACAAGGCAATCGGCCTGTATCAGCAATTGGCGAAGGCCGACCCGACGCGTGAAGAGCCGTGGGCCCGGATCGCCCAGATCCAGTTCCAGCAGGGCCATTACGGCCAGGCGATCGTGGCGGCGCAGGAAGCCCTGCAACGCGACAACACCGATCGCCAGTCGAAGAGCGTGCTGGCCGTGTCCGGCCTGCGCATCGCCACCGAATCGCTGGCCGAGCTGCGTCAGGACGCCTCGCTGGCCGGCGACGCGCATGCCGATGCGCTGGTGCTGGCCAAGCAACTGCGCGATTCGCTCGGCGAGGACGCGCTGTTCGCGCCCGAGCAGCAAGCCCAGAAGCCGGCCGTCAAGCGCCGCAAGATCTACCGCAAGCGCGTCGCAGGGCCGGCCGCCTCCTCGCCGGAAGCGGCCAAGCCCGCCGCAGCCGCACCGTCGGCGCCGGCTCCGGCGGCCCCGGCCAAGAGCGGCGCGGATCCGTTCGGCGCGCTGCGTTAAGCGCGCACCCACCACCCACGCTATCGGGAGCCGTCATGGCCAAAAAAGAAAGTATTCAGAAGCGCCTGCAAAAGGTACGGCCGCCCCGTGTGCAGCTGACCTATGAAGTCGAGCGCGGCGACGCGATCGAACAGAAGGAACTGCCGTTCGTGGTGGGGGTGGTCGGCGATCTGGCCGGCCAGTCCGAAGTCGAGATGCCGAAGCTGCGCGACCGCAAGTTCGTCAATATCGACCGCGACAACTTCGACGACGTCATGAAGGCGATCGAGCCGCGCGCGGCGTTTCAGGTCGAGAACAAGCTCAGCGAAGCAGGCGGCAAGTTCGGCGTCGATCTGAAGTTCCGCTCGCTCGACGATTTCACGCCGGATCAGGTCGTCAATCAGATCGAACCGCTGCGCCGCCTGATCGAGGCGCGCTCGAAGCTGGCCGACCTGCGCAACAAGATGGCGGGCAACGACAAGCTCGAGGATCTGCTCAGTGAAGTCCTGAGCAACACGCAGCAATTGCAGGCGCTCGCGAAGCAGTCGGGCGATGGCGGTCAGGACGGCGGCGAATAAGCTACGGGGTACGAGATGAATCAGCAAACGGCAGCGGCCCAACCGGCCGGCGCGCTCGAAGGCGCGGAAACCTCGCTGCTCGACGACATCGTCGAGAAGAGCAAGGTGGCGAAATCGCAATCGGAGCACGCACGCGCGAAGGACCTGATCGGCGAGCTCGTCCATCAGGTGCTCGACGGCACGGTGATCGTGTCGGACAACCTGTCGGCCACCATCGACGCGCGCGTCGCGGAGCTCGACCGGCTGATTTCCGCGCAGATGAGCGCGGTCATGCATGCGCCGGAATTCCAGAAGCTCGAAGGCACCTGGCGCGGCCTCGACTACCTGGTGTCGGAAAGCAATACCGGCTCGACCATCAAGATCAAGGCGCTGCACGCGCCCAAGCGCGAACTGGTGCGCGACTTCAAGGCCGCCACGGAGTTCGACCAGAGCGCGCTGTTCAAGAAGGTCTACGAAGAAGAATTCGGCACGTTCGGCGGTGCGCCGTTCGGCGCGCTGATCGGCGACTACGAAGTGTCGCGCCAGCCGGAAGACATGTACTTCATCGAACAGATGTCGCATGTCGCGGCTGCCGCGCACGCGCCGTTCATCGCCTCGGCCGCGCCGGAGCTGATCGGCCTCGAATCGTTCGCCGACCTGGGCAAGCCGCGCGATCTCGGCAAGGTGTTCGACACGGTGGAATACGCGAAGTGGAAGTCGTTCCGCGATTCGGAAGATTCGCGCTACGTCGGCCTCACGCTGCCGCGCTTCCTGGGCCGCCTGCCGTTCCATCCGAAGGACGGCCAGACCGCCGAGACCTTCAACTTCGTGGAAGACGTGGACGGCACCGATCACTCGAAGTATCTCTGGTGCAACGCCGCGTGGGCGTTCGCGGCGCGCCTGACGGCCGCGTTCGACGACTTCGGCTGGTGCGCGGCCATTCGTGGCGTGGAAGGCGGCGGCCTGGTGGAAGACCTGCCCACCCATACGTTCAAGACGGACGACGGCGAGATCGCGTTGAAGTGCCCGACCGAAATCGCCATTACCGACCGCCGCGAGAAGGAGCTGAGCGACCTCGGCTTCATCCCGCTGGTCCACTGCAAGAACTCCGATTACGCGGCGTTCTTTGCGGCCCAGTCGGTGCAAAAACCGAAGAAATACAACACCGACAGCGCCAACGCGAATGCCGTGCTGTCCGCTCAGCTCCAGTACATCTTCTCGGTATCGCGCATTGCGCACTACCTCAAGGCGATGATGCGGGACAAGATCGGCAGCTTCGCGTCGGCGCAAAACGTGGAGTCTTTCCTGAATCGCTGGATCTCCCAGTACGTGCTGCTGGACGATAACGCGTCTCAGGAACAGAAAGCGCAGTTCCCGCTGCGCGAAGCATCCGTCCAGGTGTCGGAGATTCCGGGCAAGCCGGGCTCGTATCGTTCGGTCGCGTTCCTGCGTCCGCACTTCCAGCTCGACGAACTCTCGATCTCCCTGCGCCTGGTGGCGGATCTGCCCAAATCGGCAAATTGATAAGCGATTGAGTCAACGTCGCCTGAGCGGGCCGCTCGGGTAGGAATTGAAAACCACCTCTTTGGGGAGTAATGCGTCATGTTGGACATCTATCTGAATTTCGGCAATCCGTCGATCAAGGGTGAGTCGCAGGACAAGGACCACGCGAACTGGATCGAACTGAAGTCGTGGGACTGGTCGGTCACGCAACCGCGTTCGGCCACCTCGTCGACCTCGGGCGGCCACACCGCCGAGCGCTGCGAACACAGCGACATGGTGTTCACGAAGGAACTCGACATGGCCAGCCCGCTGCTGTATCAGCACGCGTCGGGCGGCACGACGTTCGACGAAGTCTCGATCGACTTCATGCGTTCGGACGGCGAAGGCAAGCGCGTCAAATACCTCGAGATCAAGCTGAAGTACGTGATCATCTCGAGCGTCACGCCGAGCGTGCAGACCGAAGGCCTGCCGGTCGAACAGTTCTCGCTGAAGTACGCTGCCGTGCAGTGGAAGCAGACCAAGCAGAACATCGGCGGCAACCAGGGCGGCAACACGCAGGGCGCCTGGAGCCTGACGAAGAACGACAAGACCTACGCGGTCTAAGCTCGTGATTCGGGACGGGGCACGCGGTGCCCCGTCCTGCGTGGTGCATCACCCGTTGCCTGCCGTTCCATGAAACGCTTCGAACCGAGTTTTCTCGACAAGCTGTTCGACGACGAACCGCATCAGCCGGCCTCGCCCGCGATGCGGCAACTGTCGTTGGACGAGCTGAAGAACACCGTCGCACGCGACGTCGAATCGATCCTGAACACGCGCATCGCGCTGACCGACGACGATCTCGCGGCGCTGCCGGAGTGCCAGCAATCGGTGCTGACCTACGGCCTCAACGATTTCGCGGGCCTGAGCCTGGCGAGCCACTACGATCGCGCGTTCATCTGCAAGTCGATCCAGCAGGCGATCGATCGTCACGAGCCGCGGCTGCAACAGGTCGCGGTGTCGTTCGAACTGAACGAGCAATCGACCAATTCGCTGAATTTCTCGATTCGCGCGTTGCTCGTCGTGCATCCGGCGCAGGAGCCCGTCAATTTCGACGCGATGCTGCAGCCGTCCACCTTGCAATACTCGGTGTCGCGCGGACGCGCCGCCAAGCCTTGACATGAATCCGGATCGCCGCGCGCCAGACGACGCGGCGACCATCCGCCCTGCCCGCAGGGCGTTACGGCCCGCTCACGACCTGAGCGGGCTCTGAGTTTCGGGGACCCTCGATGGAAGAGTTGCTGCCGTACTACGAGCGCGAATTATCGTTTTTACGGCGGTACTCGCATGAATTCGCGCGGCGTTATCCGAAGATCGCCGCGCGCCTGGCCATGACCGGCGAGCATTGCGACGATCCGCACGTCGAACGGATGATCGAATCGTTCGCGCTGCTCGGCGCGCGCATCAACAAGAAGCTCGACGACGATTACCCGGAATTCACCGAGGCGCTCGTCGACGTGCTCTATCCGCACTACCTGCGGCCGTTCCCGTCCTGCTCGATCGCGCAGTTCACGCCTTCCGCCAACGTCTCGCAGCAAACCGCGCCGCATCGCGTGGCGCGCGGCACCGAGCTGAAAAGCCGGGCGATCCGCGGCGTGCAGTGCCAGTTCCGCACCGCCTACGACGTGACGATTGCGCCGATCCGCATTTCGGAGGCACGCTACGCGTCTATCGCCGCCGCGCCGGCCGCCACCGTGCTGCCCGGCAACGCCACCGGCGTGATCTCGATCACGTTCGAATCGCTGGCGCCGCAGTTCGATCTGGCGGGCCTGAAGCTGCCGTCGCTGCGCGCGCACCTGCACGGCGAGCAATCGTTCGTCGCGGCGCTGGCCGATTGCCTGTTCGTCAACACGCTCGCCACCTACGTGGAGCCCGAGCGCAACGGCCGCTGGACCCCGCTGCGCGTGTCGCCCGTCACGCAGGCCGGCTTCGACGAGCAGGACGCGCTGATCGACTACCCGTCGCGCTCGCATCCGGCCTACCGGCTGCTGACCGAATATTTCGCATTCCCGGACAAATTCGATTTCGTCGATTTCGACCTGGCCGCGATGACGCGCCGCGCCGGCCCGTGCCACCGCCTGACGCTGCATATCGTGCTGGCCGACGTGCGCAGCGATTCGCACGTCGCGCGGCTGCTCGACATGTTGAGTGCGACGCACCTGCGGCTGTTCTGCACGCCGGTGGTCAACCTGTTCAAGCAGAACGGCGAGCCGATCCGCATCGATCACCAGAGCGTGTCGTACCCGGTGATTGCCGAGTCGCGCCGCGCGTTCGCCTACGAGGTGTACTCGATCGATTCGGTGCATCTGGTGCGGCAGACGGCGCACGAGGAATCGGTGGTCGAGTTCCGGCCGTTCTATTCGCTGCATCACGGCGAGGCCGGCCACGTGGGCCATTACTGGTTCGCGCGCCGCAACGAGTGGGTGGCGCAGCACAGCCCCGGCTACGAGACGGAAATCTCGATCGTCGACATCGATTTCGAGCCGGCCGCGCCGCAGACCGACACCCTGAGCCTGCGCCTGACCTGCACCAACCGCGACCTGCCGGCGGGGCTCGCCACGGGGCTGGCGGGCGGCGACCTGTTCGCCGACGGCGGCGCCGATTTCGGCGACATCACGATGCTGCGCCGGCCGTCGCCGAGCGTGCGCTTCGCGCGCGGGCGCGCGGCGCACTGGCGGCTGATCTCGCACCTGGCGCTGAACCACGTCTCGCTCGCCAACGACGGCCTCGCGCCGCTCAAGGAGCTGCTGACACTGTACGACCTGCGCCGCTCGGCGGTGTCGACGCGCCATATCGACGGGCTGGTGGCGATCGAGCAGCGCGGCGCGGTGCAATGGCTGCCCGGCAAGCCGTTCGCGACCTTCGTGCGCGGCATCGAGATCCGCCTGACGATCGACGAGGAGCATTTCGTCGGCACCAGCCTGGCCGCGTTCGCGCGCATGCTGGACGCGTTCTTCGGGCTGTATGTCCACCTCAACAGCTTTGTTCAACTGATCGTCGTGTCCAAGCGCACCGGCGAGGAGATCATCCGATGCAAACCGCGAAGCGGCGAATCGATCCTGGCGTAGTCGACCAGTTCCTCGACGAGCCGTATCGCTTCGAATTCTTCCAGGCGGTGCGCTTGCTCGAAACCTGGTTCGCCAAGCGCGACCCGGAGAAGCCCGACGCGCTGCGGCCCGGCGAGCTGGTCGAGCGGCGCGTGGCGTTCCGCAATTCGCTGTCGCTCGGGTTTCCGCCGAGCGAGATCGAGCACGCGCAATCGTTCGATGCGGCCGGCGACAAGGTGGACGAGGCGCAGCGCCGCGCGGCCGTGCGCGACGAGGCGATCGACCGCGTCGAGATCGTGCCGGCGTTCTTCGGGCTGCTGGGCGGGCAGGGCGCGCTGCCGCACCATTACACCGAGCAGATCATCTCGCGCGAGCAACTGAAGCGCGACCATGCGGCGCGCGCGTTCTTCGACGTGTTCTCGAACCGCGCCACCGCGCTGTTCTATTCGGCGTGGAAGAAATACCGGCTGCCGCTGCATTACGAACTCGATCGCGACGAGCGCTACCTGCCGCTGCTGCTGTCGCTGGCCGGCGTGTCGAACCCGGAAGCGCGGCGCGCGATGCAGGACGGCAGCGGCGCGGTGATCGACGAGGCGATCGCCGGCTATGCGCTGGCGGCGCGGCATCGGCCGGTGTCGGCGGCGTACCTGCAACGCACGCTGTCCGATTACTTCCGGGTGTCGATCCGCGTCGATCAGTTCATCGGCAAGTGGTACGACGTGCCGCGCGACCAGTTGAGCGTGCTCGGCGAGGTCAACGCCACGCTGGGCGCCACGGCGCTGGTGGGCGAGCGCGTGTGGCAGCGCGACATGCGCGCGCGGCTGGTGGTCGGCCCCCTGAGCAAGCGCGACTACGAGGCGTTCCTGCCCGGCGGCGATCGTGCGATCGCGCTGGAGCGAATGCTGACGCTGCTGGCCGGCGTGACGCTGGAGTACGAGGTGTCGCTGGTGCTCAAGCAGGAGGAGGTCGGCCCGACCATGCTCGGCATGGGCGGGCGGCTCGGCTGGGACGCCTTCCTCTGCACCCAGGACGCCACGCAGGATCGCGCCGACGCGCGTTACGAACTGCATGTGATTCATTGAGCGCCGGCCGGCCCGGCGCCAGCCATACCGACCATCCGAACGATACCGAAAGAACCCGAGAGCGACCGACTTCATGAGCACGCCACTGAAGACCCTGATTGCGAAACTGAACCCCACCTGCCGCAAGGCCGCCGAGCGCGCCGCGAGCCTGTGCTTCGCGCGCGGCCACTACGAGGTCGATCTGGAGCACCTGTTCGTCGCGCTGCTGGAGGAGAGCACCGGCGACACGCCGATCGTGCTGCGCACGAGCGGCATCGATCCGCACGCGCTGCGCAGCGATCTCGAACGCGAACTCGACGGCCTGAAGAACGGCAACACGCGCACGCCGGTGTTCTCGATCCACCTGAGCGAGCTGTTCGAGCAGGCCTGGCTGATCGCCTCGCTCGACGCGCAGATCGGCCGGATTCGTTCGGGCCACCTGCTGCTCGCGCTGTTGAGCGCGCCCGACCTGGCGCAATTCGCGCAGCGCATGTCGCCGCAGTTCGCGCGGGTGCGCGTGACCGATCTCAAGCACAAGTTCGACGAGGTCACGGCCGGCTCGAACGAGGCCGAGCCGCGCGAAGCGGGCGCGGCGGGCGAGGCGGGAGCGGCCGACGTGGAAGCGGCCGCGGCCGGCGGCGCGGCAGCGGGCGCGGGCGGCCCGTCGAAGACGCCCGCGCTCGACACCTACACCACCAACCTCACGCAGCGCGCGCGCGAAGGCCGGATCGACCCGGTGATCGGCCGCGACGCCGAGATCCGCCAGGCCATCGACATCCTGATGCGCCGCCGCCAGAACAATCCGATCATGACCGGCGAGGCCGGCGTCGGGAAGACCGCGGTGGTCGAGGGGCTGGCGCTGCGCATCGCCGCCGCCGACGTGCCGCCGCCGCTGGCGGGCGTCGCGCTGCACGTGCTCGACATGGGGCTGCTGCAGGCCGGCGCGAGCGTGAAGGGCGAGTTCGAGAACCGCCTGAAGAGCGTGATCGACGAGGTCAAGAAGAGCGCGCATCCGATCATCCTGTTCATCGACGAGGCGCACACCATCATCGGCGCGGGCGGCCAGGCCGGCCAGAACGATGCGGCCAACCTGCTCAAGCCGGCGCTCGCGCGCGGCGAGCTGCGCACCATCGCGGCCACCACCTGGAGCGAGTACAAGAAGTACTTCGAGAAGGATGCGGCGCTGGCGCGGCGCTTCCAGGTGGTCAAGATCGAGGAGCCGACCGAGCCGCTCGCGGCCGCGATGCTGCGCGGCATGGCCGGGCTCATGGAGCGCCACTTCAACGTGCGCGTGCTCGACGATGCGATCACCGAGGCGGTGCGGCTCTCGCATCGCTACATCAGCGGCCGCCAACTGCCGGACAAGGCGATCAGCGTGCTCGACACCGCCTGCGCGAAGGTGGCGCTGGCGCAGAGCGCCACCCCGGCCCTGATCGACGACACGAAAAAGCGCCTCGAACGCACCGACGCCGAAATCGCCTCGCTCGAGCGCGAGGTGGCCGGCGGCGCGTCGCACGGCGAACGGCTGGCCGTGCTGCGCGAGGCACGCGAGGCCGACCTGGCCGCGCTCGCGGCGGCCGACCGGCGCTACGCCGAGGAGCGCGCGATCGTCGGCGAGATCGTCGCGCTGCGCGCGCAGATCGACGCGGCCCGAGAAGGCTCGGCCGACGGCGAGCGCATCGACGAGGACGCGGTGCGCGCGCAACTGGCCGAACGGATCGCCGCGTTGCAGGCGGTGCAGGGCGTGGAGCCGATGGTGCCCCTGCAGGTGGACGGCCACGTGGTGGCCGAGATCGTCGCCGCCTGGACGGGCATTCCGCTCGGCCGCATGGTGAAGGACGAGATCGAGACGGTCATGAACCTGAAGCCGCTGCTCGGCGCGCGCGTGATCGGCCAGGACCACGCGCTCGACGCGGTCGCGCAGCGCGTGCGCACCGCCACGGCGGGGCTGGAGGATCCGAACAAGCCGCGCGGCGTGTTCCTGTTCGTCGGCCCGTCGGGCGTGGGCAAGACCGAAACCGCGCTGGCGCTGGCCGACGTGCTGTACGGCGGCGAGCGCAAGATGGTCACCATCAACATGAGCGAGTACCAGGAGGCGCACAGCGTGTCGGGCCTGAAGGGCTCGCCGCCGGGCTACGTCGGTTACGGCGAGGGCGGCGTGCTGACCGAGGCGGTGCGCCGCAATCCGTACTCGGTGGTGCTGCTCGACGAGATCGAGAAGGCCCACCCGGACGTGCTCGAAATGTTCTTCCAGGTGTTCGACAAGGGCGCGATGGACGACGCCGAGGGCCGCGAGATCGACTTCCGCAACACGCTGATCATCCTCACCTCGAACGTCGGCTCGAACCTCGTCATGCAGGCCTGCCTGAACAAGCCCGAGGAAGAACTGCCCGATCCCGATGCGCTCGCCGAAACGCTGCGTCCAGCGCTCTACAAGGCGTTCAAGCCGGCGTTCCTGGGCCGCATGAAGGTGGTGCCGTTCTACCCGATCTCGGACGACGTGCTGGCCGAGATCATCGAGCTGAAGCTCGAGCGCATCCGCCGCCGCATCGAGGCCAACCACAAGGCCCGCTTCGAGTGGGACGAATCGCTGGTCGAGGCGGTGCTGGCGCGCTGCACCGAGGTGGATTCGGGCGCGCGCAACGTCGACCACATCCTCAACGGCACGCTGCTGCCCGAGATCGCCGGGCATGTGCTCGAACGGCTCGCGGACGGCACGGCGATCGAATCGATCGCGGTGCGCG
>NZ_BAAILN010000132.1:55499-57694 GCF_054589155.1 Burkholderia sp. 3C | reverse complement strand
CCGGCGAGTTCGAGTACACGGTTCAGTAAGCGTTTTTTCGCCGCGCGCGACGGCGCTGGTTTTCCCCGTTGGCCGTCGCGCGCCGTTTCATCGTTTCTCCAGTGTCACTGTCACGACGATCATGCCGATTCACGTCAATGCGCTCCTCGCGCCCCTCAGCGATGCCTCGCCCTGCGGCGAGGACATGCTGTTCTCGTCCGAATTCGATGCGATCCAGCACGCGCGCAAGTTCGACGATCCGTCGCTCGACCAGGGCGAATGGATCACCGAAATCAAGGAAGCCGATTGGGGCTTCGTGGTCGATCAGTCGGTCGAACTGCTCGGCACGCAGACCAAGGATTTGCGGCTGGCCGTCTGGCTGACCGAGGCGCTTGCGATCCAGGACGGCGTGGCCGGGCTGACGCAGGGCTACGAACTGCTGACGGGCCTGTGCGGCACCTGGTGGGAGCAGGTGCACCCGTTGCCGGAAGGCGACGACACCGAATACCGGCTCGGCAACGTGGGCTGGCTGTCGGGCCGCACCGCCGAGCTGCTGCGCGCGATTCCGCTCACCGACGGTTCGGGCAGCGCCTACACGGCGCTCGACTGGGACGTGGCGCAGCACGTCGCGCAGGCGGTGCGGCGCGACCCCGACAACGCGCACGAGATCGCCCGCAACAAGCCGTCCGTCGATCAGATCGAGGCGTCCAAGCGGATGACCTCGGTGGCGTTCTACGCGTCGCTGCTGGCGGGCCTGAGCGCGTTCGCGGTGGCGCTCGGCGCGCTCGACGACGAACTGGAGCGACGCGCCGGCAATGCCGCGCCGAGCTTCCGCCAGGCGCGCGACGCCTACGAATCGGTGCGCATGCTGGCCGAGCGCTTCGCGCGCGAGCAGGGCTACGCGCCCGACGCGCAGCCCGCCGCACCCGTGGCCCCGGCCGCCCCGCAGGCCGAGCGCGCCGAACCGTCCTTCAAGACCCCGCTCACCCCGGAGCCGACCGCACCGATGACCGCCCCGATGACCCACGCCGCCCCGCCCGTGTCCCCCGTCGCGGTTCCCGTGCCCACCGTGATCGCCGGCATCCAGAATCGCGCGCAGGCCGTCGAGCAACTGCGCGCGGTGGCCAAGTATTTCCGCGCCACCGAGCCGCACAGCCCGGTGGCCTACCTGGCCGACAAGGCCGCCGAATGGGCCGACATGCCGCTGCACCAGTGGCTGGCCTCGGTCGTCAAGGACGACGGCTCGCTCGCGCATATCCGCGAACTGCTTGGGCTGAAGCCGGACGAGAACAACTGACGGGACCACCCGAAGCCGGGCGCGGCGGCGCGCCCGAATGAAAAAACGGCGCCGGCGGGGATTCCCGTCGGCGCCGTTTTGCCTGGCGCGTGGCCGCCGTGCCGTTACTGGCTCACGCGGAACTCGATGCGACGGTTGCGGGCGCGCCCGTCGGCGGTGTCGTTCGAGGCGATCGGCTGGTCGGGGCCGACGCCGGTGGTGGTCAACTGCTGCGAGGCCACGCCCTTGGCGATCAGGTAGCCCTTCACGGCATCGGCGCGCGCCTGGCTCAACGCGATGTTCGAATCGCGGTTGCCGGAATTGTCCGTGTGGCCGATCACCGTGACCTGCCGGTTGCCGAGCTTGGCCATCGCGGCGGCCATCTGGTCGAGGATCAGGCGGCCTTGCGGCGTCAGCGTCGCGCTGCCGGTCTCGAACTCGATGGTGCGGTTGGCGAGCGTCTGGTCGAGGATGCCCTGTTCGGACGCGCTCACGCGCAGCGCGTTGCGGATCGTGTAGGTGGGGTTGAGCTGGTTCGCCATGTCGCTCGCGACCTGCTGGCGCTGCGCCTCGTTGTGCACCTCGCCCTTCACGTCGATCGCGGTGCCGTTGATCTTCAACTGGCCCTTGCTGATCTGCTTGAGTTGCGGGCCGATCAGCTTCTGCACGTTGGCGGCCCAGTTCGGCGGGGTGGTGACGTCGCCCACCTCGATCTGGTCGACCACGCTGCCGGCCCCGTAGGTGTCGCGCAGCTTTTGCAGCACGGCCGCCTTGGTGGCCTCGTCGGGCACCTTGCCGCCCACCACCACCTGGCCGGGCACGTTGTTGGCCGGCGCCGGGGCCGACACGGTCGCGCCGGTGCCGTTGCCGGTGGTCGCGCCGGCGCCCGCGCCGTTCGACACGTTGGTGCCGGTCAGCACCGTGCCGTTGCCCTGGGCCG
>NZ_BAAILN010000132.1:39083-55415 GCF_054589155.1 Burkholderia sp. 3C | reverse complement strand
GGCAGGCCGCCGGCCGCCGCTGCGGCGCCCGCCGGCGGAATCAGCGTGGTGCGCACCGTCACGCCGCTCGTGTCGACGGGCGTGACGGTGGCCGGGCCGGCGTTGTCGGCGCGGGCCGCGAGCGGGGCGGCCAGCAGCAGCATCGCCAGCAGGGCGGGCGCGCCGAGCGCCGCCAAACCAGGCTGCCGCGTGCGGCTTCGCGGGAACACGGAGTTCGTCATGGCGTCAGGCCCCTCCGACGAACGCTTCGCGGAACGTGTCGATGGCCACGCGCAGCGACAGTTGCGGTTGTTCGAGGTAGCTGACGAGCTTGCTGATCGAGGGGTCTTGTTGCGCATGGGCGTCGATCCATTCGGGATCGTCGATGTCGATGTTGTGTTGCGAGTACGTTTGCGGGTCGACCACGCTGTGCAGCGTGCGCGCCGACGCGCCGTTGAAGCCGATGATCAGGCGTTCGCGCTCGGCGATCGTGCCGATGAAGATCGCCAGTTCGAAATCGGCCTGCGAGACGAACGGGGCCAGCAGCTCCATCCAGAACCCCGCCACCAGCGTGCGGTAGAACGGGTCCACCGGCAGCGGCAGCGTCAGGCCGCGCTCGATGTGCGACGAGCCGCTCTGCATGACCGGGCGCAGCAGCGAGCCGAGCGCCAGCATCGCGCCGCGCAGCTTCACCGGGTGGCCGCTCGCCAGCAGCATCTGTTCGAGGCCGAACAGCGACTGGTGCTCGACGAAATCGTTGAACGTGCCGTCGTGCGCGGTGCCGGGGCCGCCCGTGTCGATCGGCACGGTGGCGTCGCCGAGCGCCTGCAGCGCGCCGGGCGGCTCGTCCTTGCCGAGCACGGGCTTCATCAGCGCGGCGGCGCGCTGCCAGAGCCGCGCGAACGCGAGCGGGCTGCGCGCGATGAACGTCAGCGGCCGGTCCACCTCCAGCGCGGTGGCCGCGAGGAACGGGAAGCGGCGGTTCGAGGCGTCGTGGCTGGCGACCATGTGGCCGGCGATCGCGAGCTTGCTGCGCGAGCCGATGAACGCGAAGTGCATCGGCCGCGCGTTCTCGTACACGAGCTTCCAGCGCGGGTCGTCCGCCAGCAGTTCCATCGCCTGCGCGATCCAGCGGTCGAGCGTTTGCAGCAGTTGCGGGTTGTGCGCGCTTTTGACGAAATCGCCGCGCGACGGAATCTTGCCGAAGTAGGCGATCTGCGCCTGGACCGTTTGCGTCATTGCGCCCCCTGTGCATTCGATGCGTTGACGGCCGCGCCCGCGGCGGCCGGTGCGACGCCGGACGTGCCGGCCGGTGCCAGCGCCGTCGCGTTGACGGCGCCGCTGGCGCTCGTGTTGGCGATCGACGAAGGCAGGTGCAGGCCGCGCAGGCTCTGCTGCTGCGGGGCGTCGTTGCTGCCGCCGCCGCTGCCGCCGGTCGGCTGCGAGGTGCTGATGATGCGCATCGTCACCGCCACGTTCACGCCGCCCTGCGCCCAGGTCAGGTCGAAGGTGCCGTCCGGGCGGCGCGTGCGCTGCGCCGAGTTGATCAGCTTCTCCAGGCCGTAGCGGCCCGGTTCGTTGACCAGCGTGATGGTGCGGCCGTCGAAGGTGGTCGCGTTCAGCGTCGCCCCCGGCGAGCCGGCCGGGTTCGGCCACACGAAGTTGGTCCACTGCGGCGGCGTGTTGCGGTAGCGCAGTTGCTGGCCGTCGATCGCGAGCGTCCATTCGGTGGTGCCGCTGCTCGGCTGCGGCAGGACCTGGAACACGGTCTGCGGTTCGGAGGCCGCCGCGCCGCCGCCGGCCGCGCCGCCCGCGAGCGGGGCCACCCAGCTCGCGAAGCCGCTGGTGAAGTCCGGCGTCAGCGAGAGGCCCATGTCGCCCCAGGTGCGAGCCGTCAGCGTGTCGCCACGGCGCACCGCGAGCGGCCCGAGCGTGGTGCCGACGAACTTCGAGATCGAGCCGTCCGGGCCGAACACCTGCGCGATCTCGCTCGCGCCGGCCTCGATCTTCGCGCCGGCCGCGAACGGATACTTGTTCGCGAGCGAGGCCTGGAACGTCTGGTAGACCTGCGCGTTCCACACCTTGTTGACCTCGACCGTGGCCGGCTGGATCACCACCTGGAACGCCTGCAGCAGCGGGCGCACCAGCAGCGGACGCAGCGACTTGCGTTGCGAATCGGTCAGGCCGGTGAGCATCTGCTCGTCCACGTACTTCAGCGAATCGGCCAGTTCCGAGCCGTTGCCGTCGAGCGTCTGCTGCATCAGCTGGCGCGCGCCGGGGCCGGGGTCGCCCTGGTTCTTGATCACGTTGAAGCGGGTGCGGACCTTCGACAGCGTGTCCATGTAGCCCTTCAGCATCGACTGGCCGCCGTCGTGCGGCTGGACGATCCGGCCGAGGCCGACGAACTCCTGGCCGATCGGCCCCATCGGCGCTTCCACCGGGTTGCCGTTGATGTCGATGTTGGCCGTGAGCTGACCGCCCGGCTTGCGCGCGAACCACTGCTTGACCCAGTTCACGACGCCCGTCTGCGCCTTCTTGATGGTGACGTTGGCGAGCGACGGGTTATCCCACGAGGTCTGCTCGTAGGCGGTGTCGAGCACCTTGCGGATCGGCGAATCCTGCGGGTCGCCGAGCTTGTTCATCGCATCGACGGCCTGCCCGAAGCTGCCGAAATTCTGCACGGCGATGCCCTGCATGAACTTCTGCCAGTGCTGCGCGTATTCCGTCTTGTACATGCCCACCAGCACCTTCTGGATCTGCTCGGGGCTGCCTTCCAGCGTCAGGTCGTCCTGCGAGGCGACGTTGAGCACCCAGTCCTTGGCCTGCAGTTCCTTGGTGGCCGCGTCGCGAATCGCCGGCTGCACGTAGTCGAACCACGCGTCGCGCGTGAACGTGCCGGGGATCGCGTAGCTGCCGGCGACGAGGGCGGTGTTGTCCTCGCCGACGATGCGCGCGACGGTCATCGGCGCGTAGCGCGTCGAGGCGCGCGCCTTGATTTCCTCGTACACGCGCTGGCGGGCCGGCATGCCGCGCACCACGTGGCGCAGGTTCTCGCGGGTCTGGTCGACCAGCGCGAGGTTCGCGTCGATCATCGGCCAGTCGTTGTCCTGCACGCGCGACAGATAGAACGTGATCATGCGCTCGGCGCTGCGGATCATCTCGTCGCGCGGCATGGTTCCACGATTGGTTTCCAGCCAGCCGCGCCAGAAGCGGGCGATCTGGTCGGTCAGGTGGGCCTGCTCGACGTGCCGCTTGTCCGACAGCATCAGGTAGGTTTTGAGCGCGTTGTAGGCGTCCTCGACGTTGGTCGGCGACGCGTCGTTGTACAGGCCGCCCTGCGATTGCGGCTGCATCGGCGATTTGTCCGACACCGGCACCGCGCCCGATTCCGGCGCGCGCGTCATCGGCGCGAGCTGGTCGGGGTGCGCGTCCACGTCCTTCAGGAACGCGGCCAGGTTGTCGGCCACCGGCGTCAGCATGATCTGGCGCACGCCGTTGTAGTACTCGGTCAGCAGGCGTTCTTCGAGGCGGTCGCCCTGGTACAGGCCGAGCGACACCGAGATCGGCTTGTCGTGGCGGAACTGCTCGAGCTGCTCGATGCGATCTTCCAGGATGTCCATCGCCTGCAGGCGCGATTGCAGATCGTTGCGGTTCTGTTCGAGCTTGGCGATGTTGTCGAGATCGGCCTGCACGTTCGACACCAGCTGCTGGTTGCCGATGGTCGACCAGGTCCAGCCGCCGAGCGCCAGCGCGAGCACGGCGACGAAGCCGAAGAACGTCGCGTAGCGCATCCGCGTCTTGGCGGGGCTGGCGAACTGGCGCACGGTCTTGCGGTCCTCGAAGATCACCTTCGAGAACAGGTCGCGCAGGAAGAAGCCGTTCTTCGAGAACGCGCTGGGCGGCTTGGGCAGCGTGTCGCCGTCGAGCGCGAAGCGCGTGGCGATGCGCTGCGCGGCGGCGCTGTTGGTTTCGCCTTCCTGCAGCGCGCTGGTGAAATAGAAGCCGCGGAAGATCGGCTTGTACTGGAACGGGTTGTTCTCGAACAGCGTGGCCAGGAACGCGCGCAGCGTCGGCTTGATCGACGCGAATTCGAGCGGGAAGCTCAACTGGCCCGGCGACAGCATGTCGCCGCGGTTGATCGACAGCTGCGCGACGCTGATTTCCTTGAGGCCGTCGTACAGCTCCTCGAAGCGCTCGTCGAACAGGGCCACCACGTCGCGCTTCTCGTCCGGCTCGTAGGGCAGCGTCGCGCCCCACACGCGGTCGTATTCCTGGCGGTCGCTGCTGCTGAAGAATTCGGTGAAGCCGGTGATCAGGTCGGCCTTGGTGAACATCACGTACACCGGCGCGAACACTTCGAGCTTCTCGGTCAGTTCCTGCACGCGCTGGCGCAGGTTCTTCGCCAGGTTGATGGCGAATTCGGGGCGGCTGCCGGTCAGCTCGGCGATGCTGGCGGTGACGATGATGCCGTTGATCGGCGCCTTCGGGCGATGCTTCTTGAGCAGGCCCAGGAAGCCGAGCCATTCGCTGCGATCTTCCTCGTGCACCGAATAGCGGCCGGCGGTGTCGAGCAGGATGCCTTCGGTCGTGAAGAACCAGTCGCAGTTGCGCGTGCCGCCGATGCCGTGGATCACGGCGCTGTTCTTGTCCGCGAACGGGAATTGCAGCCCCGAGTTGATCACCGCGCTGCTCTTGCCGGCCGCCGGGTTGCCGATCACGATGTACCACGGCAGTTCGTAGAGCGCCTGACCGCCCGACACCTGGCCGATCTTCGAGGTCTTGATGGTCTTGACGGTATCCACCAGCCGCGCGCGCAGCGTGTCGATCTCGGCGGCCTTGGCCGGCTCGACCGAGGCGGTCGCGGCCTTGTCGACCCCGGCCTGCTCCTCGAGCATGTCGCCGAGCTTGCGATTCGCGCGGCGCACGCGCAGGCGCTTGATCAACTGGACGATCAGCCACAGCGCCAGGATCACGCCGAGGATCGCGAGCGGATAGCCGAAGCCGATCTGCAGGGCGTCCGCCGCGATGAACAGGATGGCGGCGAGCGCGACGAACCCGAAAATCGAAAGCGTGCGCGGGTGAGTCAACACGTTGAGGATGCGTTGCATAGGACGGTCAGGTTCCGGTGCGAATCAATGGGGTGAGGCGATGGCGAGCGTGCGCCGACAGCGTGAGCGCCGAACGTGACGTCACGCTGAATGTTCTTCGCAAGGGGAAAGGAGAAGGCGAGGGGAACGGCCGGGGCGCGCCCGTTCCGAAGCGTCGTGGCGAGCAGCGGCCGCGCGCGCGGTGCGGCGCTCCCCGTGATGCGGATGGCCGGCTTGCAGCCCGGCCTTGTCGTTCATCTGCCCCATACCGCCCTCAGGTGTTCCGCGCCCTCATTGGGGCGGCGGATGTCCCAGTTTGAAACCGGGTTTATGGTATTCGACGTGGCCGAGGTCCATCATTTTCCACCGGCCACCCCAGGTCAAGCCAACCTGCTCGGCGACTTGTCCGTATAACTGATAACCGCGCATCGCCCACGGATCCTTTTCGGAGATCACCAGCTTGCCGTCGCGCAGGAATGCGTTGTCGGCGGCCAGCCCGAACTGGTGATAACTCTGATACGCGGCCGCATTGGTCACGTTGGAGCCGATCGCCGCGAGCCGGTTCTGCCGTTCCGGGCTTCGATAACCTTCGAGCAGCGCCATTTCATACCCGTATTGCTCGTGCATGATCTTGTAGACCAGCAGCAAGCGCGTGCGGAAATCCGGATCGAGCAAATTCCAATCGCGACTCGCATCCTTCAACGCAGGCCGGATCTGCTCCACTTCGCGCGTGGCGAATACTTCGGGAGGCAGCGGCGGCGGCGGGACGAGCTGTTCGCCTTGCAAAAGCGCGGCGATCTTTTCGTCGGGAACGCGAATGGTGTCATCGTATTGGAATAATTGCCGACCTCGTAACGCAATCGCGATCAACGGAGGCGTCGCAAGAATACCCGTCGCGCAGATAATCAGCAAGCGGCGCCGAATCAGTAATTTTTGCAGTTGATTTAATGAACTCTGCGAAATTTTTGCCGATTTAACGATGTGACCGCGAGTGCGTGTCGCGCGATCGAAAACCCGACGGCTTAATCGGCCGTGAAATTGCGTGACCGTGGAAAAAACGTGGGATCTCACGCCCGGTAATAACAGCATGGCGGCAATCAGCACGGCGATGGCGAAATACACGATCAGTACGACGGCAATCACAGAAAACCCCGGTTTTTACAATCGATTGTCTTTTAGAAGGCTTGCTCTTAGAATCAGGCCTGCTTCGAATCGGCCGGACGATATTATTGCGGCGAATTAACCCAGGATTCAACGAGACATTGAATGAGTGCGCCGGAAGATTCAAATCGCAAAGCCCCACCGAGTCTGCTATCCGAACCGGGCAAGTCGGGCGGGCAGAACGATTCACGTATTCTCGCCAATCTCGAAGGGCGGGTTTCTCAGCAATCGGCCGGTGAAAATGCGTCGGGCGGCCGTTCGCGCAAGGGGCTGTTTGCGTTGATCGCGCTGGCGCTGGTCGCGGTGGCGGGCTGGGGCGCATGGCGGGTGCAGTCGCAATCGGCCGGTGCGCCGGCCACCGTCACGGCGAGCGCGGCGTCGTCGGCTTCGGCCGCTTCGGCCGCTGCGGCAGCCAAGGTCGCGGCTGCTTCGGGGGGCGCGGCCAGCGGCGTGCAGCTCGCGCAGGCGGCGTCGGGTTCGGCTTCGGCCAATGCCTCCGCTTCCGATGCCGCGCCGCAAACCGCCACCATCGTCAACGACGATTCCGCATCGAGCGCGCAGGCCGCCACCGTGGCGGGCGCTTCGGGTGCGTCGGGCGACCGGCTCTCGCAGGCGCTGGCCAACGGCGCGTCGAACGCCAATTCGAATTCCAGCACGACGCTCGCCGCCGGCGCGGCCGCCACGGTAGCCGCGACAGCCGTGGCCGGCAAGGTCGCCGGCAGCAAGGACAAGCACGGTCACGACGAGGCCAAGGCCGGTGTGAAGTCCGAGCCGAAGTCCGAATCGAAGGCCGAGGCGCGGCTCGCCGCCGCCGAGGCGAAGCGGCAGGCCGCGCACGACCGGCAGGAGCTGGCCGCGAAGAAGCGCCACGATCGCCAGCTCGAAGCGGCCGCGAAGCGCGGCAAGAACGACGACCCCGATGTGGACCTGCTGGCCGCGCTCGTCTCGCGCACCAAGCCGGCCGATCCGGGGCCGCCCGCGCCGCCCAGGCACAAGGGCAAGGACGGCGGCGTGACCAAGGTCGCCTCGGCCGACACTGGTGGCTCGCTCGCGGCGCGCGTCAAGGAATGCGGCCAGCGCGGTTTCTTCGAGGATCAACTGTGCCGTTGGCGGGTGTGCGACGGCCACTGGGGCAAGGACGCCGCCTGCCCGAGTTCGGCGAACACCAGCCACCAGCCCTGATCGCGGGGCGGCACGCAGCCTGCGCTGCGGGGGGCGTGCCTGCTACTTTCGGCGGTCCGTCCTGGCCGCTGCGTCCTTGCTTCATCGCCTCGCGGCTGTCCGGTGCGTGCGCGCTATTTCCAGTGGTTCGTCCTGACCGCTGTGTCCGTGCTTCATCGCTTCGCGGCCGTTCGGTGCGAGCGCCACTTCCGGCGGTTCGTCCTGGCCGTCGCCCCCTCGCTTCATCGCTTCGCGGCCGTTCGGTGCGCGCGCGCCACTTCCGGCGGTTCTTCCGGGCCGTCGCCTCCTCGCTTCATCGCCTCGCGGCCGTTCGGTGCGTGTCCGCCATTTCAGGCGGATCTTCCAGGCCGTCGCCTCCTCGCTTCATCGCCTCGCCGCCGCCCGGCGCATGTCCGCCATTTCCGACGGATCTTCCTGTCTGCTGCGTCCTTGCTTCGCCCCCTCGCCGCCGCTCGACGCCCGTCCGATCGATTCGCGGTTCCTCCCGTCTTTCGCTATGCTTCGTGGCCGGCGCGCTTCGCCGGGTGCGACGCGCTTTCAAGATGCTTTCGCACGCCGAATCCTGTCGTGCCGATGCGACGCGTTCATGGCGATTCCATGACGCGCCATCACGCTGACATGCGCATCGGCGACACATGGGTGCGATGCAAGCTGAAGACGGAATCCCCGCAGGACAGTCGATGAAACCAGAGATGATCATTCCCACCTACGGCGCCGATACGAGCGGCATGGTGTGCGCGTTCCGGTTCACGCCGGATTCGGCCGGCGTACCGGTCGATGCCGGCGCGGGCGGTGTCGAGTTGCGGGAGATGCCGGCCCCCGGCGCCGCGAGCGGCGATTTCCAGTGGCTGCATTTCAACCTCGCGCACGGCGCGAGCGAGCGCTGGATGCGGGCCAATCTCGACCTGCCCGAAACCTATTACGAGTTCCTGCGGGAAGGGTCGCACTCCACGCGCATCGAGCAGCAGGACGGCGTGCTGCGCGCGGTGGTCAACGACGTGATGTTCAGCCTCGACATGGAGGCGGTGGAAGTGGCGACGCTGTGGGTCTACATCGACCGCCGCATGATGGTGACGGCGCGGCTCAAGCCGCTGCGCTCGGTCGATACGCTGCGCGAAAGCGTGCGGCAGGGCGAGCGCTTTCGCTCCCCGACCGAACTGCTGATCCACCTGCTGCGCGATCAGGCCGACGTGATGCAGCACATCGTGCGGCGCGCGAGCGTCGACATCGACCGCATCGAGGATCGGTTCCTCTCGCAGCGCCCGACCGCGAACCGCGATCAGCTCGGCTCGATGCGACGGCGGCTGACGCGCCTGCAACGGATGCTGGCGCCGGAGCCGGGTTCGATCTTCCGGCTGCTGGCCAAGCCGCCCGCCTGGCTGCTCGGCGAGGACGTGCAGGAGCTGCGCGAATCGACCGAAGAGTCGTCGCTGGTGCTGGCCGACCTGGCCGGCCTCATCGAGCGGATCAAGCTGTTGCAGGAAGAGATCACCTCGCGGCTCGACGAACAGAACAACCGCACGCTGTTTACGCTGACGATCGTTACCGTGATCGCGTTGCCGATCAACATCGTGGCCGGCTTTTTCGGCATGAACGTGGGCGGCGTGCCGCTCGCCGAGAACAAGCACGGCTTCTGGCTGATGGTGCTGTTCGTCGCGATGTTCACGGCGCTCACCGCGTGGTGGGCGTTCCGGCGGCGTGGGGATCGCTGAACCGGTGCGAATGGCCGATGCAAGCTTCCGACGCTGGCGGTCATGTAAACCGCTGGCGCAAACCCCCTCACCGCAACCAGCGAATCGCCGTCTCGCCGATCACCATGCCGAGCAGCCCGATCAGAGCAATCAGCGGCGGGGCCGGCGAGCGCACGTTCAACACGCCGTACAGCACGCCCACCCCCAGTCCCACTCCCATCGACACCGCGTAGTCGATCATCTTGCGTCTCCCCTTGACTGCCGCCGCGCCGGTCACGGACGGATCAGCACGCGTTCGCGCGCGCCGGCCAGCACCGCGCGATAGGCGTCGTGCGCGCCGTCGAGCGGGTAGACGTGATCCGCCGTGATCGGGAACGGCCGCAGCGTGCCGGTTTCGAAATCGGGCGCCAGTTCGTCGAGGATGCGCGCGCAAGCCACCCCGTCGAGCGCCAGCGAATCGACGCCGACGAACGTGTGCTGGCCGCGATAGAACGCGAAGATGTCGAACGGCACGCTGCGCTCCAGCGTCGAGATGAAGATCTGGCGCGCGCCGATCGCCATCGAGGCGTTGGCGGCTGCGAAGTAGGGGCTGCCGACCGTGTTGTAGACGATGTCCGCGCCGTGGCCGCCGGTCATCTCGCGCACCGTGGCGGCGATGTCCTGGCTCGATGCGTCGAGCACCGTCACCGCGCCGCAGGCATGGCCGCGATATGCGCCTGCCGTGCGTTCCACGCCGATCACGCGCGCGCCGCGCGCACTGGCCAATTGGATCGTCGCTTGCCCGACCTTGCCGTTCGCGCCGAACACCAGCACCACCTCGCCCGCCTGCGGCATGCCCGCGCGGCGCAGGCCCTCGTAGGCGGTGATAAACGGCACGCCCACGCCGGCCGCCTCGTCGAGCGACATCGCGGCCGGCTTGCGGCGCACCTGGGCCGCCTCGACCCGCAGTTGCTGCGCATGCGAGCCGTCGCGGCGAATGCCCAGCTCGCCGCCCGAGCCCCAGACCTGCGCGCCGACCCAGTCGGCGGGGCCGAGCCGCACCACGCCCGCCCAGTCGCGGCCCGGCGTGCGCGGCCAGATGGCGTGCGGCATGTTGCCGAGCGCGGCCTTGACGTCGCTCGGGTTGACGCCGGCGGCGTGGATGTCGATCAGCATCTGGCCGTCGGTGACGACGGGCGAGGGGGCGTCCTGAATCGGGGCGACGAATGATTCGATGTCGCGGGCGGCGGTGTCGAGCACGATGCGTTGCATGGCGGAACTCCTGGGTGGTCAGTGAATGGATGCCAGTCTAGGCACGCCGCGTTGACGCGGAAATATGCAAAGGCGCATCATCGCTTTGCTTAAAACGCAAAGGCACGCAAAGGCATGCGAAGGCCACGCCAGGCCTCGAACCGTTTCCGGACGATCTCTTCATGGAATCCATTCTTTCCCCGCATCTGGCCGTGTTCGTCGACGTGATCGAGTTGCAGAGCTTTTCGGCGGCGGCGCGGCGGCACGACGTGGCCACCTCGTCGGTCGCGCGGCGCATCGATCAACTGGAGGCGCAGCTCGGCGTGCGCGTGCTGCACCGGAGCACCCACGCGATGCGGCCGACCGAGGCCGGCCAGTTGCTGTACGAGCGCGCCAAGGCGCTGCTGGCCGGCATGCGCGGCCTGCAGGCCGAATTGCACCGGCAGCGCGACGAGCCGGGCGGCCTGGTGCGGATCGACTGCCCGGCGCCGTTCGGGCGGCTGCATTTGATGCCGGCCGTGTCGGCGTTCATGCGGCGTCATCCGGCGGTCGTGGTGGAACTCGTGCTGACCGACAGCATGGTCGACCTGCCCGGTGACCGGCTCGGCTCGGACGTCGATCTGGCGTTGCGGATCGGGCCGGTGGCGGCCTCCCGCTTCGTCGCCACCACGCTCGCGCCGCAGGTGCGCGTGCTGTGCGCGAGTCCGGCCTACCTGGCCGCGCGCGGCGCGCCGGCTTCGCTCGACGAACTGGCGCGTCACGATTGCCTCGCCTGGCACGGCTCGCCGCCGCCCGGCGCGTGGCGGTTCGGCGCGCGGCGCGTGGCGCCCGACGCGCCGCGATTTCGCAGCAACCATTCCGAGGCCTTGCTGGCGGCCGCGATCGAGGGCATCGGCATCGCGCATTTGCCGACCTGGCTGGCTGGCGCCGCGCTGCGCAACGGCTTGCTGGTCGCGCTGGAAATCGACGGTGCGGCGCCCGTGACGGAAGACGCGACGATCCATCTGCTGCGCCAGCAATCGGGCGGCAGCGCAAGCACGCTCGCGCTGGTCGAATTCCTGCGCGTCTGGTTCGCCGAGCCGGCCTGGCGGCATGCGGCGTCGAACGGGTGAGGCCGGGGCGAACGGCCGATGGCCCGTCACTCCACGACGGCGTGCGGGCGCGGCGGCAAATAGGCGAGGTCGGGTTGAACGGCCGGTGCCCCGGAATTGCGAGCCGGCGCGTTGGTGCGGCTGCAAATAGGTGAGTTCTGACCGCACGACTGGTGCCCCGGAATTGCGAGCCGGCGCGTTGATGCGGCTGCAATTGGGTGAGTTCTGACCGCACGGCTGGCGATCCGGAATTCCAAGCCGGCGCGTGGGTGCGGCTGCAAATGGATGAGTTCTGACCGAACGGCCGGTGCCCCGGAATGCCGAGCCGGCGCGTGGATGCGGCGGCAAATGAGCGAGGTCCGGTCGAACCCCCGGCAACCCGGAACTCCAGGGCGGTGCGCGGGTCCAGTGCGGGTACGGTTCGAACGGTTCACAAGGACGGAGGACGGACGATGCGGCGTCGCGATGCGGTGCGTTGGCTTGGAATGACTGGCGTCGGGGTGGGTGCGCTGCTGCTCGGCGGTTGCGCGACGCTGGGCGGCGATCCGCTGCGGGTCGGCGTGGTGGGCCTCGATCCGCTGCCGGGGCAGGGGCTGGAGATGCGCTTCGCGCTGCGGCTGCGCGTGCAGAACCCGAACGGCACGCCGGTGGATTACGACGGCATCGCGCTCGATCTCGACCTCAACGATCGTGCGTTCGCAAGCGGCGTCAGCGACGCGCGCGGCACCGTGCCGCGCTTCGGCGAGGTCGTGGTCAGCGTGCCGATCACGGTGACGGCGTTCGCCGCGGCCCGCCAGGCGTTCGCGTTCGCCGACGCGGCCTCGGCCGGGCGGATTCCGTATCGGTTGCGCGGCAAGCTGTCGTCGGGCATGTTCGGCGGCATGCGCTTTACCGACGCCGGCTCGCTGAAATGGCCGGTCGCACCGGCCTACGGCGGTTACTGACGTCGCGCGCGGCGGCGCGTCGTCTTGCTGCGCTGCATCGTGTCGCTTGGGCCAACGGCTCGCGGCGAGCGATAATCCGGCGTGCGCGCCGCGCACCTTCGTTTTACCCGATTGCTTTTGCCGACTGCCGTGACCGACTATCCGACCCTTCATTTCATCGACGCGAACGGCGCCGAGCGCACGCTGCGCTGGCGCTCCGAGGCCGGCTCGCCGCCGCCCAAGCGCGTCGCCATCGCCGACGACACGACCACGGCCGACGCCGCGTACCGGCTCGCCTGCGAAGGGACGGCGCTGCTCTGGCAGGGCGATTTCCAGAACGCGCGGCAGTTGCTGCAAGCGATGGCGCGCCGCATCGACCGCCGGCCGAAGAAGGCGGCCGATTCGTCGGTGGACGCGTTCAACCTGCACCGGCTCGGCCAGTCGCAGCGTGCGCGCACGCTCGGCATGCTGCTGATCCCGCTCGACGCCGATTACACCATCCCGCTGCGCCGCGCGCCCGATTTGCACGAGGCCTGCGTCGAAGCGTATGGCGCGGGCGGCGAGCCGTCGGTGGCGTCGTTGCGCGAATTGCTCGGCCTGATCGGCGCGCACGAGTGGCGCAAGAAGGGCGTGGAGATTCCGGCGCTCGGCGAGCGCATCCATCCGCATTACGGCGTGTTCTCGCCGGTGCGCGGCGAATATGTCGAACTGATCGCACGCGCGGCGCTGCCGTCCACCGCGCTGGCCTTCGATATCGGCACCGGCACCGGTGTGCTCGCGGCGCTGCTGGCGCAGCGCGGCGTGGCCCGCGTGGTGGCCACCGATCTCGATCCGCGCGCGCTGGCTTGCGCGGCCGAGAACCTCGACCGGCTCGGCCTGGCCGCGCGCGTCGAGCTGGTCGAGGCCGACCTGTTCCCCGAGGGCCGCGCGCCGCTGGTGGTCTGCAACCCGCCGTGGGTGCCGGCGCGGCCCAGCTCGCCGATCGAATATGCCGTCTACGATCCGGACAGCCGCATGCTGAAGGGTTTTCTGGCCGGGCTGGCCGATCACCTCGAAGCGGGCGGAGAGGGCTGGTTGGTGCTGTCCGATTTCGCCGAGCATCTGGGCCTGCGCACGCGCGAGGCGCTGCTCGGCTGGATCGACGCGGCGGGCCTGACCGTGCTGGGCCGCGAGGACATCAAGCCGGTCCATCCGAAAGCCGCCGACGCCGACGATCCGCTGCACCGCGCCCGCTCGGCCGAAATCACCTCGCTCTGGCGGCTCGGCGCACGCGCCTGAGGCCGGTCGCGCGAATTTCGGTAAACTGCGCCCATTCCATCCGTATTCCGCCGGGTTCGGGCCGCTTTAGCGGCGCGGGCCGGCCGCCTGCACCATGTCGAACAAGACCTACGAAATCCGTCCCGAGCAATCGGTCGAGCTGCTCAAGGAGCTCCATATCCTGACGCGCGACGGCAAGATGAACCAGGACAGCCGTCGCAAGCTCAAGCAGGTCTATCACCTGTATCAGTTCATCGAGCCGTTGCTGGAGAACGTCGCCGCCGACAAGGGCGGCGTGAGCCTGGTCGATCACGGCGCGGGGAAGTCCTATCTGGGCTTCATCCTGTACGACCTGTTCTTCAAGTCGCGTCCGGCCGACGGCTCGCATATCTACGGTATCGAGACGCGCGAGGAATTGGTCGAGCGCTCGACCGCGCTGGCGACGCGGCTCGGTTTCGGCGGGATGTCGTTCGAGAACCTGTCGGTGGCCGATTCGATCACGTCGCCGAGGCTGCCCGAGTCGATCGACGTGGTGACCGCGCTGCACGCCTGCGACACCGCCACCGACGACGCGATCCGCTTCGCGCTGGCCAAGCAGGCGCGCCATATCGTGCTGGTGCCGTGCTGCCAGGCCGAGGTGGCCGGCGTGCTGCGCAAGAACAAGGGCAAATCGCTCGCCAACGCGCTGACGGAAGTCTGGCGCCATCCGCTGCATACGCGCGAATTCGGCAGCCAGATCACCAACGTGCTGCGCTGCCTGCAACTCGAGGCGCATGGTTATCAGGTCAGCGTGACGGAACTGGTTGGCTGGGAGCACTCGATGAAGAACGAGCTGATCGTCGCGCAGTACAAGAACCTGCCGCGCCGCAAGGCCGGCGAGCGCCTGGGCGAGATCCTCGCGATGTTCGGGCTGGCCGAACTCGATGCGCGCTTTTTCGCGCCCGAGGCGGCCGACGCCTGAATGCTGGGCGCTTGAAAGCCGAAAGCCGAAAGCCGAAAGCCGAAAGCCGAAAGCCGAAAGCCGAAAGCCGAAAGCCGAAAGCCCGAACCCCGGGCGCGCGCCGCGCCTGCCCGCCGCGTCGCTTCTCCTCCCTTCGCTGCTTCTCTCTCCGTTTCCCGCGCCGGCGCTCAGTCGCCGGCCTTCTCCGGGTCGCCATCGCTGCCGGCCATCCACGTCTGCCAGCCCGCATGTCCGAGCCGCCGCAAGGTCGCCTGATTCCGTTCGTAGATGTCGGCCGCGTCCGGAAACGCTTCCACGGCGCGGTCGAGGCTTGCCTCGCGCAGCAGATGCAGGATCGGATACGGCGCGCGGTTCGTGAAGTTCTCGATGTCGTCCGGCTCGCTGCCGTCGAACCGGTAATGCGGATGGAAGCTCGCGATCTGCAGCGCGCCGTCGAGCCGCAATTGCTGGAGCAGGCGGTCGGCGAAATGGATCGCGTCGTTGAATTCGTCGAAATCGGCCAGCGCGGCCGGGTAGATCACGAGCGTGGTGTCCACCTCGTCCGGGTCCGCTTCGGCCAGCTCGCGCAGCGCCGGTTCGAGATCGGCGAGCGCGTCCTCGAACGAGGTGGCCTCGCTGATCGTGTAGCGGATCTGATCCTTGACGTGGACGGCCTTGGCGAACGGGCACAGGTTCAGGCCGATCACGGCGCGCGTGAGCCAGTGGCGCGTGGTGTCGAGGACGGTTTGGCGGGGATCGGTCATGACGTGATGGCGGAGCGGGCGGAGCAGCCGGCATTGTAGCGGGTGGGATGCGGCGGTTTCGCGGGGCGCGCGGCCGGCTGCGGCATCGCGGCCGATGCGCGGCCGAGCGCTCGATGCTCGATCCGATCGCGGCCGATGCGCGTCTCGATCCGGGTTCGAAACGCGGCCGGTGGTTTCCCGGCGAAATCCGCCGCGCCCCGATCATGCATTCCCGCCGGCCGCCGGCCGCCGCCCGCCTCGAATCGCCCGCATCAAACGCAAGCCTCAAACACAAGCCTCAAACACAAGCCTCAAACACAAGCCTCAAACACAAGCCGCGTCGATCAGCGCGCGCACCAGCCGCGGCGCGCTGCCGACCGGGCTGTCGTCGGCGCGATAGCTCTGGCTCGCCGTGTAGATGCCCTCGATCACGAGCGCGATGCTGTCGGCCAGCAGCAGCGGGTCGCGCGCGCCGGCGCCGGTGGCCAGCGCGATCAGGCGGTGCTTCAGTTCCGATTTGTTGTCGGCCACCGACACGCGCGCCGGATGCGCGGCGTCGGGAAACTCCACCGCCACGTTGACGAACGGGCAGCCGCGGTAATCGGGTGCCGCGCTGCGCCGCGTGAGATCGTCGACGAACTTCAGCAGTTGCGCCTTCGGATCGCCGGGCAATTGCTCGGCCAGTTGGTCGAAGCGGTCGAAGTAGTTGCAGTTCTTGCGCTCGATATAGGCGAGCACCAGTTCGTCCTTCGACGAAAACTGCCGGTACAGGCTCATCTTGTTGACGCCGGCCCGCTCGACCACCGCATCGATGCCGACCGCCCGCACGCCTTCCCGATAGAACAGGTGTTCGGCCGCGTCGATCAGTTGCGTGTGCGCGCTCGCGCCCGAGGTGGGCGAGCGGCGCGACGCGGCGGCGGATTTGGTGGAGGATGCGCTCATCGGCAATGACCTTGGCAGAAGCGGGTGAATTTTGAACGGCGCTTGACATGTTACTGGTCGGTAACTACGATCGCAAGCTCTTGTGACCGGCCGGTAACGCGTCGGT
>NZ_BAAILN010000132.1:25875-38935 GCF_054589155.1 Burkholderia sp. 3C | reverse complement strand
GCAGCGAGCGCCCGCGGGCGCTTCCATTACGGCTGGGTGGCGGCGGCCGTGGTGTTCCTGGTCCTGCTTGCGTCGGCCGGCACGCGGGCCACGCCGAGCGTGCTGATGGTGCCGCTCGAACACGAGCTCGGCTGGAGCCGTGCGACGATTTCGCTGGCGATCTCGATCAACATCGCGCTGTACGGCCTGACCGGCCCGTTCGCGGCGGCCGCGATGCAGCGCTTCGGGCTGCGCCCGACCATTCTCACCGCGCTGGTGGTGATGGCGGCCGGCGTGGCGCTGTCGTCGATGATGACGGCCACCTGGCAGATGATGCTGATCTGGGGCGTGATGGTGGGCAGCGCCACCGGCGTGGCCGCGCTGACTTTGTCGGCCACGTTCGTGAACCGCTGGTTCGTGGCGCGCCGCGGCCTGGTGATGGGCATGCTGACGGCCAGTTCGGCCACCGGCCAGATGGTGTTCCTGCCGATGCTGGCCGCGATCGCGCAGGCGCACGGCTGGCGCCCGGTGGTGCTGGTGGTGGCGCTGGCGCTGGCGATCGTGGTGCCGCTCGTGATCCTGCTGGTGCCCGAGCGGCCCGCCGACGTGCAACTGCGCCCCTACGGCGAACCGGACGACGCACCGCCCGCGCCGGCCGCCTCCAGGCAGAACCCGCTCGCCACCGCGTTCAGCACGCTGTTCAGCGCCGCCCGGCGTCGCGATTTCTGGCTGCTGTTCTTCAGCTTCTTCATCTGCGGCGCGAGCACCAACGGCTACATCGGCTCGCACCTGATCGCGATGTGCAGCGACTACGGCATGAGCGAGGTGCAGGGCGCGTCGCTGCTGGCCGCGATGGGCATCTTCGATCTGTTCGGCACGACCATGTCGGGCTGGCTGTCGGATCGTTACGACAGCCGCGTGCTGCTGTTCTGGTATTACGGGCTGCGCGGGCTGTCGTTGATCTACCTGCCGCACGCGTTCGGCATCGATTTCTTCGGGCTGCCGCTGTTCGCCGTGTTCTACGGCCTCGACTGGATCGCCACCGTGCCGCCCACCGTGCGGCTCGCCACCGACATCTGGGGCAAGGACAAGGCGCCGATCGTGTTCGGCTGGATCGTGGCCGGCCACCAGCTCGGCGCGGCGTTCGCCACGCTCGGCGCGGGCCTGCTGCGCGCGAGCCTCGGCACCTATACGCTCGCGTCGATGATCTCGGGTGGCCTGTGCATCGTCGGCGCGCTGATCGTGCTGCGCATCAAGCGCGGCAAGGTGAGCCATTTGCCGCAGGCGGCCTGAGCGAGCGCCGGGCAGCCGTGCGCGCGCCCGGACGGGCGGCGCGTGCGGCGCCAGCGCGCGATTTCTCGCGCGGCGATTTGCAATCCCGAAGCCCGACGTACGCGCGACGCAACGAACGGTTATCCTTGCGGTTCTTCGGGGCCTGTGCCCCTTTTTCGACTACGAGGAATCGCATGTCCGTCAAACCTGCACCCACCGCTGTGTCGATCCACGATCTGCTCGCCGGGCGCTGGAGCCCGCGCGCCTATTCGAACGAACCGATCAGCGGCGAGCACCTGCACGCGTTGCTGGAAGCCGCGCGCTGGGCGCCGTCGGCCTACAACGCGCAGCCCTGGCGTTTCGTGGTGTTCGACCGCACGCACGACGAGGCTGCGTTCAAGAAGGCGTTCGCCACGCTGGTGCCGTTCAACCAGGCCTGGAACGCCCCGGCGCCGGTGCTGATCGCCGTGACGGCGCACACGCTGACCTCGAAGGGCGAGCCGAGCACGACGGCGCTCTACGACACGGGCGCCGCCGCGATGGCGCTGGTGCTGCAGGCGCATGCGCTCGGCCTGGCCGCGCACCAGATGAGCGGCTTCGACCCGAAGGCGTTCCGCGCGGCGTTCGAGGTGCCGGCCGACGTCGAGATCGTCGCGCTGATCTCGATCGGTCATTACGGCGACGCCGACAAGCTCGACCCGGTGCTGCGCGACCGCGAGCGCGCGCCGCGCACGCGCAATGCGATCGGCGAGGTGGTGTATCGCGACGGCTGGAAAGTGCCCTACACGGGTGCCTGAGCCCGAGCGGTCGAAGGCCGCACCCGCTTGCGGCGCCCGCTTTTGCGGGTCGCGCCGCGAAGGGCATTCCCGCCGCGCGCGCCGTGCCGTCATCCCGAACGGCGGCGCGCGTTTTTCATGGCGGCAAAGGCTGACCGACCCGTCCCCGATTTCCTGCCCGCGCGCCCGTTGTAGCAGCCCGCGCTCTGTGATAAAAACCCCCCCTTTCCGCTTCATGCCCGCCCCGGCGGCGCCTCTGCCTCCATGACCTATTGCGCGATCGATTTCGGCACCTCCAATTCGGCCGTTGCGTTGCCCGACCCGGCGAACGCGGGGGCGATGCGGCTTGCGCCCGTCGAAGGCGAGTACCGGACGCTGCCGACCTCCATTTTCTTCAACAACGACGAAGGCACGCGCGAGTTCGGCCGGGCCGCGCTGGCGTCCTATATCGACGGTTTCGACGGCCGCCTGATGCGCTCGATGAAGAGCATCCTCGGCTCGCCGCTCGCGGAAACCACCACCGATCTGGGCGACGGCAGCGGCATCGTCTATACCGAGGTGATCGCGATCTTCCTGCAGCACCTGAAGCTGAAGGCGCAGGCGTGTGCGGGCCGTGCGATCGACCGCGCGGTGCTGGGCCGGCCGGTGTTCTTCGTCGACGAGGACCCACGCGCCGACCGTCTGGCCGAGCAGCAACTGGCGGCGGCGGCGCGCTCGGTCGGCCTCAAGGACGTGCATTTCCAGTACGAGCCGATCGCCGCGGCGTTCGACTACGAGTCGCGCCAGCCGGCCGAATCGCTGGTGCTGGTGGCCGACATCGGCGGCGGTACGTCGGATTTCTCGCTGGTGCGCGTCGGCCCGCAGCGCATGATGCGGCTCGAACGCAAGGACGACGTGCTCGGCCACCACGGCGTGCACGTGGCCGGCACCGATTACGACCGCCGCGTCGAACTGGCGTCGATCATGCCGGCCTTCGGCTACCGCTCGCTCGATCCGGAAGGGCGCGAGCTGCCGAACCGGATCTATTTCGATTTGGCCACCTGGCATCTGATCAACACGGTCTACACGCCGAAGCGGCTGGCCGAGCTGAAGCTGATGAAGCATCTGTACGTGGAGATCCGCCAGTTCGAGCGGCTGGTGCGGGTGGTCGAGCAGCGTTTCGGCCATGCGCTGATGGCGCGCGCCGAAGAGGCGAAGATCGGCGTGTCGGCGGGCGGGGAGACCATGATCGACCTGCACGATGTCGAGGAGCACCTGCAGCTCGCGTTCGACTCGGCCAGCCTGGTCGCGGCGAGCGTGGACGACACGGCGCGCATCGTCGAGGCGGCGCGGGAAACCGTCCGCCTGGCGGGCATCGCGCCACGCGACGTGGGCGCGCTGTATTTCACGGGAGGGTCGACCGGCCTGGCGTTCCTGTCCAGCGCCTTGGCGGCAGCGTTCCCCGATGCCGAGCCGGTGTTCGGCGACCGTCTCGCCAGCGTGGCGACGGGCCTCGGGATTCACGCGCGCCGGCTGTTCGGCTGATCCGCCGGCCGGGCCGACAGAGGCCCGGGCAGGAGCGCGAATTGCGACTGACGGGCGCTGCGGCGCCCGTTCGCATGCCATGACCACCGACACGATTCGATGTCATCGGCCATCGCGCCGCACTGCGGGCGGCCGTTCCGACGCGAAGCGATGTTCGCCGATCGGAACTTGCTTTTCCCGAAGCGAATTCGGGCCGTATAAAACGAAAACCCCGCCGAGGCGGGGTTTTTTATTCAGGCGAAGATATCGCGCGAACTTAGACCGGCTTGATGTTCGCAGCTTGCAGACCCTTCGGGCCCGTCTTCACTTCGAATTCAACCTTCTGGTTTTCTTGCAGCGTCTTGAAACCGTCGACACGGATTTCCGAGAAGTGCGCGAACAGATCGTCGCCGCCGCCTTCCGGCGTGATGAAACCAAAACCCTTTGCGTCGTTGAACCACTTGACGGTGCCGGTTGCCATAACTTGTTCCTAAAAATGTGAGACAGGGCGAAACGCCCGGGAGGTGCATGAAAATCAAGGAAGGGGGTAATGGGGCCGACCGGAGTACCGTTGATGGGCGAACTACGAAAGAACCTGTTCACTCGCCGCTTGAAATCCTGCTTGGGCTTTATACGTCGATTCGCAGCCCAGGTCAACTGTATATCCCGTTTTCCTGGGGAAACCCTGAGAAATACCACGAATCACGCTTACAAAGCTTGCGGAGACGTTCATTTTTTTGTAGGGGCTGATCGATTTTGCCGCCATGAGGGAGGTGCAACCGTATTACACTACGCGCCGCACGGGCGGGTTGTCCCGGGCAGGGCAACCGCCTACCAAATATGCCGGCGCGGCGCCTGCCGAACGATCTTCGGCAGGGTCATGACAAGGCTTTTTGAGAGACATAGGAGAAGTTGTGAATAGTTCTATTCAACGGAACATCGGCCCGATCGCGCTCATGCTGACGGGTCTGGGGTCGATCATCGGCTCCGGCTGGCTGTTCGGGGCCTGGAAAGCCTCGAAGATCGCCGGTCCCGCCGCGATTTGCGCCTGGGTCATCGGCGCGGTCGTGATTCTGGCGATTGCACTTGCGTACGCCGAACTCGGCGCGATGTTCCCCGAGTCGGGCGGCATGGTGCGTTACGCGCGCTACTCGCACGGCTCGCTGGTCGGCTTCATCAGCGCCTGGGCGAACTGGATCGCGATCGTCTCGGTGATCCCGATCGAGGCCGAGGCATCGATCCAGTACATGAGCACGTGGCCATACCAATGGGCGCACAGCCTGTTCGTCGACGGGTCGCTCACCACACCAGGCTTGTTGCTGTCCGCGGTGCTGGTGGTCGTGTACTTCATGCTGAACTTCTGGGGCGTGAAGCTGTTCGCGCGCGCCAACTCGGCGATCACCGTGTTCAAGTTCCTGATCCCGGGCCTGACGATTCTCGGCCTGATGCTGACGAGCTTCCACTCCGAGAACCTCGGCATGGCCACCAGCGGCGCGTTCGCGCCCTACGGCTGGTCGGCGGTGCTGACGGCCGTGTCGACCAGCGGCATCGTGTTCGCGTTCAACGGCTTCCAGAGCCCGGTGAACCTGGCCGGTGAGGCCCGGAACCCGGCGCGCAGCGTGCCGTTCGCGGTGATCACGTCGATCCTGCTCGCGTTGGTGATCTACGTGCTGCTGCAGATCGCCTATATCGGCTCGGTCGATCCGACCGAAGTCGCGAAGGGCTGGAAACAGTTCAACTTCGCCTCGCCGTTCGCGGAACTGGCGATCGCGCTGAACCTGAACTGGCTGGCCGTGCTGCTGTACGTCGACGCGTTCATCAGCCCGAGCGGCACCGGCACGACCTACATGGCCACCACCACGCGGATGATCTACGCGATGGAGCGCAACAACACGATGCCGAAGATGTTCGGCAACGTGCACCCGCTCTACGGCGTGCCGCGCAACGCGATGTGGTTCAACCTGCTCGTGTCGTTCGTGTTCCTGTTCTTCTTCCGCGGCTGGAGCTCGCTGGCGGCGGTGATCTCGGTCGCGACCGTGATCTCGTACCTGACGGGCCCGATCAGCCTGATGTCGCTGCGCCGCGCCGCAACCGATCTCGATCGTCCGCTGAAGATCCCCGGCATGAGCCTGATCGCGCCGTTCGCGTTCGTGTGCGCCTCGCTGATCCTCTACTGGGCGAAGTGGCCGCTGACGGGCGAGATCATCCTGCTGATGGTCGTCGCGCTGCCGGTGTACTTCTACTTCCAGGCCAAGTCGGGCTGGGGCGGCTGGGGCGCCGATCTGAAGGCGGCCTGGTGGCTGGTGGCCTACCTGCCGACGATGGCCGTGCTGTCGCTGATCGGCAGCAAGGAATTCGGCGGTTCGGGCGTCCTGCCGTACGGCTGGGACATGCTGATCGTCGCGGCGATCTCGCTGGCGTTCTACTTCTGGGGCGTCAACACGGGCTACCGCACGCAATACCTCGACGAGCGCGCATCGCACGACGAGATCCTCGACAACGTCGGCGCGTAAGCGTCACCGTTCTCGCGGCACCAAGAAAAACCCCGCCCGGTGCGAACCGGGCGGGGTTTTTTCATGGCGTGGCGTGCGGGCCTCGCCCGCCTCGCTTCAGGCTTCAGGCCGAGCCGGGCGCGAACACGTAGTTCGTCATCGCCAGCACGCGCTGGTAGGTGCCGAGCGACTGGATGCCGAGCTGGTAATCGTCGTCGGCCGCGCCGAGCGCCGCGAACACCGGCAGCAGATGCTCGTCGGTCGGGTGCATGCGCACCGCGTGCGGCGCCTGCGCGCGGTAGTCGAGCAGCGCGTCGATGTCGCGCCGCGCGAGCTTGTCCTCGAACCAGTCGGTGAACTCCGTCACGCGCGGGTCGGCGTCCTCGGGCGTGGCGCCGAAATCGGCCTCGCGCAGGTTGTGCGTGATCTGGCCCGAACCGATCACCATCACGCCCTCGTCGCGCAGCGCGCGCAGCGCACGGCCGACGCGGAAGTGATGCGCGGCATCGGCACGCGGCTGGATCGACAACTGCGCGACCGGGATGTCCGCTTCCGGGAACATCAGCAGCATCGGCACCCAGGCGCCGTGGTCGAGGCCGTATTCGGTGGTGGCGGTGGCGATGCCGGCCGCATCCAGCAGGGCAGCCGCGCGCGTGGCCACCTCGGGTGCGCCCGGCGCCGGGTAGCGCAGCTCGTAGAGCGCGCGCGGGAAGCCGTAGAAATCGTGGATCGTTTCGGGCCGTTGGGTGACGCTGACGGCCGGCGCGAGCGTATTCCAGTGCGCCGACAGCATCAGCACCGCGCTCGGGCGCGGCAGCTCGCCGCCGAGATGCGCGAACGCGGTGGAGGGCAGGGCGGGATCGATCGGCAGCGTGGGCGCGCCGTGGGACAGGTAGAGCGACGGAAGGCGGTTCATGGTGGGGACCTCGATGTCGGATTGGTTTCGACTATAGAGAGATCCGGGCATTTGATAAATCGGCGCGGAAGGATTTGATTGATTCCTGTTGGTTGTCAATCGAGGCGCGCCGAATTCGGCCCGATCCAGGGCCGATCAGGTCGATATCGCTTGGGGAGCGGAGGGCCGATTCAGTCCGGCGTGCGGATGCCGTTCCACGGCGCGGTGCGCGGCGCGGCAAGGCCGAACAGGTCGATGACGCGCGTGACGGTGTGATCGACGAGTTCGTCGATCGAGGCGGGCATGGCGTAGAAGGCCGGCAGCGGCGGAAACACGATGCCGCCCATTTCGGTCACGGCCGTCATGTTGCGCAGATGCGCGAGGTTGAACGGCGTTTCGCGCACCATCAGCACGAGCCGGCGGCGCTCCTTGAGCGCGACGTCGGCCGCACGCGTGATCAGGTTGTCGGACAGCCCGTGCGCGACGCTCGCGAGCGTCTTCATCGAACAGGGCGCGATCACCATGCCGTCGGTCGAGAACGAACCCGACGCGATGCTCGCGCCCACGTCGCGCACCGAATGGACGACGTCCGCCCGCGCATGGACCTCGTCCTTCGACAGCTTCAGTTCGTGCTGGATGTTGAGCCAGCCGGCGGCCGACACGAGCAGATGGGTTTCGACGCCGCCCGACGCGCGCAGCAGGTCGAGCAGGCGGATGCCATAGATCGCGCCCGTCGCGCCGGTGATCGCGACGATCAGGCGCCGCGGCGGCGCGGGGCGTGCTTCCATGCGGAAAGGGTCAGGCAGCCGCGAACAGTTGCTGCAGTTCGCCGGACTGATACATCTCCATCATGATGTCCGAGCCGCCGACGAATTCGCCGTTCACGTAGAGCTGCGGGATGGTCGGCCAGTTCGAGAATGCCTTGATGCCCTGGCGGACCTGCTCGTCTTCGAGCACGTTGACGGTCTTGATGGTGTCGACGCCGCAGGCCTTGAGGATCTGGATGGCGCGGCCCGAGAAGCCGCACATCGGGAACTGCGCGGTGCCCTTCATGAAGAGCACGACCTGGTTTTCGTCGACGATTTGCTTGATGTGTTGTTGGGTATCCATGATGACCTTGCTGATGCGGGGCTGAGAACGGAAATGATACTGGATTTCGGCGGGGGCCATCGGCGCTCGCGGTGGCCCCGGCGGCGGCCTGACGCGCGTCGTCAGGCAGGCAGCCGGCCGCCGGTGGCGCGTTCGATCCCGGCGAGATCGGCGAGCGAGGCGACTTCGCCGAAACCGGCCGCGGCGACGATCTCGCGCACCGCGCCGGCCTGGTCGTAGCCATGCTCGATCCACAGCGCGCCGCGCGGCAGCAGGAACGCCGGCGCGCCGGCCGCGATCAGGCGGATCGCGCTGAGGCCGTCGGCGTCGTCGGTCAGCGCGCCGCGCGGCTCGAAGCGCAGGTCGCCCTGATCGAGATGCGGATCGTGCCGCGCGATATACGGCGGGTTGCTGACGATCGCGTGGAAGCGCGCGGCGGGGTCGAGCGCGCTGTACCAGTCGCTGTCGAGGAATTGCAGCGGGCCGCCGGGGCGGGCCGGGTCGAGCAGCTTGCGCGCATTGCCGCGCGCCACGGCCAGCGCGGCCGGCGAGCGGTCGAGCGCCCAGACGCGCGCGTCGGGCCGCGCCGAGGCGATCGCCACGGCCACCGCGCCGCTGCCGGTGCCCAGATCGAGCACGGCCGGCATGGCGATGCCGTCGAGCGCGTCGAGCGCGGCTTCCACCAGCACTTCGGTGTCGGGGCGCGGGATCAGCACGTCGGGCGTGACGTCGAAGGCCAGGCCGAAGAATTCGCGTGAGCCGACCAGTTGCGCGACCGGTTCGCCGGCCAGCCGGCGCGCCTCGAGTGCCTGGTAGCGCGCGGCGGCATCGGCGTCGAGCGGCGCGTCGGCGCGCGTGATCAGTTGCGTGCGGGTCCAGCCGAGCGCATGGCCGAGCAGGATGCGCGCATCCACCGCATCGAGCGGCGAGGCGCGCAGCAGCGCGGCGGCGGTGAGGGCGGGGGCGTTCATGGCGGGGCGGCCGGCGCGCGTCAATCGGTGTCGCCGAGCGAGGCCAGCAGTTCGGCCTGATGCTCGCTGACGAGCGTGGCGATCATCTCGTAGAGATCGCCGTCCAGCAGCGCTTCGAGCTTGTAGAGCGTCAGGTTGATGCGGTGATCGGTCATCCGGCCCTGCGGGAAGTTGTAGGTGCGGATTCGTTCCGAGCGGTCGCCCGAGCCGATCAGGCTCTTGCGGGTGGCCGCTTCCTTCGCGTGCTGCTCCTGGTACTGCTTGTCCTTGATGCGCGCGGCCAGCACTTTCAGCGCGCGCTCCTTGTTCTTGTGCTGCGAGCGATCGTCCTGGCACTCCACCACGATGCCGGTCGGCAGGTGCGTGACGCGCACCGCGGAATCGGTCTTGTTGATGTGCTGGCCGCCCGCGCCGGACGCGCGGAACGTGTCGATGCGCAGGTCGGCTGGGTTGATCGCGACTTCGGCGATCTCGTCGGCCTCGGGCATCACGGCGACGGTGCAGGCCGAGGTGTGGATGCGGCCCTGCGTTTCGGTGGCAGGCACGCGCTGCACGCGGTGGCCGCCCGATTCGAACTTCAGGCGCGAATAGGCGCCCTGGCCCGCGATCCGCACGATCACTTCCTTGTAGCCGCCGAGGTCCGACGGGCTCTCCGACATCATCTCGACCTGCCAGCGCTGGCGCTCCGCGAAGCGCAGGTACATGCGCAGCAGGTCGCCGGCGAACAGCGCCGATTCGTCGCCACCCGCGCCAGCGCGGATTTCGAGGAAGATGTTGCGCTCGTCGTTCGGGTCCCTCGGCAGCAGCATCGTTTGCAGATCGGTTTCGAGCTGCGTCATGCGTTCGCGCGCGTCGCGAATCTCATCCTCGGCGAAGTCGCGCATCGAGGCATCGGCCAGCAGTTCCTGCGCGGTCGCTTCGTCGCCGCGCGCGAGCCGCCATTGCGCGTATTGCTCGACGACCGGGCCGATTTCCGCGTGTTCGCGCGTCAGCTTCCGGTATTGGTCGAGGTCGGCCGTGACGTTTTCGCGACTCAGCATTTCGTTCAATTCGGCCAGCCGGCTGGTGAGCTGGTCGAGCTTGCTTTGCATGCTCGTTTTCATGATGTGGAGCGACGCTCCCGGGCAGGAATCGAAAAGGGAAAGAAAAAGGGGATGGCGGCCGGCATGCGGCCGCGATGCGCGCGGGGGGCGGCGCTAACGGTCGGTGCGGGGGCCGTGCGCGTAGAAGCCGCGCATCAGGTCGATCAGTTGCTCGCGCTCGGTGCCGCTGGTGCGGTTCAGCGCCGAGGTCGGGCCGTGGATCAGCTTGTTGGTCAGCGCCTGCGACAGCGCGTCGAGCACGGCGGCCGGATCGTCGCCGCGCGCGAGCATCTTCTGGGCGCGTTCGACTTCGGCGCGGCGCAGCGCGTCGGCTTGGGTGTGCATGTGGCGGATGATCGGCACGACGCTGCGCGAATCGAGCCACTGCATGAAGTTCTGCACGCGGGTTTCGATGATCGCCTCGGCCTGCGCGACGGCGGCTTGGCGCGACGCATTGCCTTCGCGCACGATCGCGCCGAGATCGTCGACGGTGTACAGGAACACGTCCTTCAGCTCGCCGACTTCCTGCTCGATGTCGCGCGGCACGGCCAGATCGACCATGAAGATCGGCCGGTGGCGGCGGGCCTTCACCGCGCGTTCGACCGCGCCGAGGCCGATGATCGGCAGCGTGGAGGCCGTGCACGAGACGATGATGTCGAACTCGTGCATGCGGGTGGGCAGCTCGGAGAGCGGCATGGCGCGACCGCCGAAGCGCTCGGCCAGCTTCGCGCCGCGCTCGGCGGTGCGGTTCGCGATGACCAGCTCGCGCGGCGATTGCGCGGCGAAGTGCGTCGCGCACAGCTCGATCATTTCGCCGGCGCCGATGAACAGCACCTTCTGGTCGGCGACGCTTTCGAAGATGCGTTGCGCGAGCCGCACGGCAGCCGCCGCCATCGACACCGACTGCGCGCCGATCTCGGTGGTGGTGCGCACTTCCTTGGCCACCGCGAAGGTGCGCTGGAACAACTGGTTCAGATAGGTGCCGAGCGCGCCGGCCTCGGAGGCCGTGCGCACCGCGTTCTTCATCTGGCCGACGATCTGCGTTTCGCCGAGCACCATCGAATCGAGGCCCGACGCGACGCGGAACGCATGGCGCACCGCTTCCGACTGCGGCAGCGAATAGACGTGCGGCGCGAGGTCGTCGGGCGCGAGGCCGTGGAACTCGGCGAGCCAGCGCACGGCGGCGTCGCGCGCCGCGCGGTCGTCGGTTGCGCAGTACAGCTCGGTGCGGTTGCAGGTGGAGAGAATCGCGGCTTCGGGCGTGTTCGGCGCCTGGCGCCCCATGAAGACGCTGGTGAGCGTGGACAGTGCAGGCTGGATCTGTTCGAGCGGAAACGCCACGCGTTCGCGCAGGGCGACGGGCGCAGTGTGATGATTGATTCCGATCGTGAGGAGCTGCATATCCGGGGGCTATCGTTTAGGTGCGCATTATAGCGTCTTGCCGGTTTTGTCACTGGCAGCGCCGCCGGGCGGGCATCGCCCGGGCGCTGCGGCTCGCGCCGAACCACGGCAACCCGGCGCGATCCCCGACGTGCGGCGCAATCCGGCGGGGTCGAAACGGCCGCTCAAGGCCGGTTGCGCGCCGGATTTGCCGCCAAAACCCTGTTCGCCGTGGGGATACGCGACGCCAAGTCGCAGTAAGGCGCGTGCAAATATCGGCGGTACGATGCGCCCGAAACGGCCCGTTGGCAACCGTTCGGCGCCCGATTTCCCGTCCTTTTTCAAGATAGTCGGGATTCGTGCGTGCGTATGGCGCACGTATGGAACGCGTCTGGCACGTCGACGACGCGCGCCGGCGGCCGGTCCGGCACTTCTGTCGGCTTGCGTTGCGATTGATCGACCCCTTACACTCGACCGACGCCCGGGGCAAGCCTGCGGGCCGTCGCACTCTTATAATTCCGTCACCGGAGACCACCGATGCCGGCCGCGCGACGGCAGGCGTTTCGTTCGGGCCGGGCGGCGCATCGGCGATGCGAAACGACACACAGGGCGCGGGATGAACGGGTTGGGCATTGTCGTATTGGGGCTTGCCGTCGGCGGGCTGGGCTGGTGGCTGCATCCGGCGCGCGCCTCGCGGCGCGGCCTGCGCGCGGCGCTCGCGGTCGGCCTGGCCGGCGCGGTGGTCGCCAAGCTCGTCGGCAATCTGACCGGCCTGTTTTACGACGGCGGCACGCTCGAATGGCCCGTCTGCGCCTTGGTGGCGCTCGTTGCCGTCTCCCTGACCACCGGCGTGCTGGCGCGCCGCTGACCCCACCTCACTGGAATTCATCATGAACGCCCGTCATCCCGAGCTGTCCCCCATTCCTGCCCGCATCGCCCTGCTGCGCGGCGCGATGGCGCGCGAAGGCGTGGCTGCCTGCCTCGTCCCGTCCGCCGATCCGCATCTGTCCGAATATCTGCCCGAGCATTGGCAGGCGCGCCGCTGGCTGTCGGGTTTCAACGGCTCGGTCGGCACGCTGGTCGTGACGCCCGAATTCGCCGGCCTGTGGGTCGACAGCCGTTACTGGGTACAGGCCGCCGCCGAACTGGCCGGCACCGGCATCGAACTGATGAAGATGACGGGCGGCCAGCAAACCCAGCCTCACGTCGAATGGCTGGCCGAGCATGTGCCGGCCGGCGCGACGGTGGGCGTGGACGGCGCGGTGCTCGGCGTCGGCGCGGCGCGCGCGCTGTCGGCTGCGCTGGCCGCGCGCGGCGTGGCGCTGCGCACCGATCTCGATCTGCTCGACGCGATCTGGCCCGAGCGGCCGGCGCTGCCGGTCGAGCCGGTGTTCGAGCACGTCGCGCCGCACGCGCACACCCGCCGCGCCGACAAGCTCGCGCAGGTGCGCGAGGCGATGCGCGCCAGCGGCGCGAACGCCCATCTAATCTCGACGCTCGACGACATCGCCTGGCTGTTCAACCTGCGCGGCGCCGACGTCAACTACAACCCGGTGTTCGTTGCCCACGCGCTGATCGGCCCGGACGCGGCCACGCTGTTCGTGGTGGACGGCAAGCTCGA
>NZ_BAAILN010000132.1:19361-25724 GCF_054589155.1 Burkholderia sp. 3C | reverse complement strand
CGCTGCCGGCCGGCAGCGCGCTGCTGATCGACCCGCGCCGCGTGACGTTCGGTACGCTGGAGGCGGTGCCCGAGGCGGTGCGCCGCGTCGAGGCCGTCAACCCGTCGACGTTCGCGAAGTCGCGCAAGACCCCCGCCGAGATCGAGCACGTGCGCGCGACGATGGCGCAGGACGGCGCGGCGCTGGCCGAATTCTTCGCCTGGTTCGAGGCCGCGCTCGGGCACGAAACGCTGACCGAGCTGACCATCGACGAGCAACTGACGGCCGCCCGCGCGCGCCGGCCCGGCTTCGTTTCGCCGAGTTTCGCGACGATCGCCGGCTTCAACGCGAACGGCGCGATGCCGCATTACCGCGCGACGCCCGAATCGCACGCGACCATCGAAGGCGACGGCCTGCTGCTGATCGATTCGGGCGGCCAGTTCGTCGGCGGCACCACCGACATCACGCGCGTCGTGCCGGTGGGCACGCCGAGCGAGGCGCAGTGCCGCGATTTCACGATCGTGCTGAAGGCGATGATCGCGCTGTCGCGAGCCAAGTTCCCGCGCGGCATCCGTTCGCCGATGCTCGATGCGATCGCACGCGCGCCGATGTGGGCGGCCGGGCTCGATTATGGCCACGGTACCGGCCACGGCGTGGGCTACTTCCTGAACGTGCACGAAGGCCCGCAGGTGATCTCGCACTACGCCGCCGCCGATCCGCACACGGCGATGGAAGAGGGCATGATCACCTCGAACGAGCCGGGCGTATATCGCCAGGGCCAATGGGGCGTGCGCATCGAGAACCTGGTCGTGAACCGCGCGGCCGGGCAGACCGAATTCGGCGATTTCCTCGATTTCGAGACGCTGACGCTGTGCCCGATCGACACGCGCTGCGTGCTGGCCGAGTTGCTCGACGCCGGCGAGCGCGCGTGGCTCGACGCGTATCACGCGACGGTACGCGAACGGGTCGGCCCGCTCGTGACGGGCGCCGCCCGCGCGTGGCTCGACGCGCGCACTCAGCCGCTGTAAGGCCGCGCCAGCCATGACGATCCGGGCTGTGGTGTTCGATTTCGGCGGCGTGCTGATCGATTGGAGTCCCGATTATCTGTATCGCCAACTGATCGCCGATCCGGTGGAACGGCGGCGTTTCCTGACCGACGTGTGCGGGATGGATTGGGTGGTCCGGCAGGACGCCGGCCAGACGATCGCGGCGGGCACGGCCGAGAAGGTGGCCGCGTTTCCCGAGCACGCGGTGCTGATCGAGGCGTTCTATGCGCGCTGGCCCGAGATGATCGCGGGCGCGTTCGACGACGGCGTAGCGCTGGTCGAGCGGCTGGAGGCCGCCGGCGTGCCGCTGTTCGGGCTGACCAACTGGTCGGCCGAAACCTTCCCGTATGCGTGGGAGCGCTACGCGGTGCTGCGGCGCTTTCGCGACGTGGTGGTGTCGGGCCGGGTGGGGCTCGCCAAGCCCGATCCGGCGATCTATCGCGAGATGTTCGCGCGCATCGCGGCGCAGTTGCCCGGCATCGCGCCCGAACAACTCGTGTTCATCGACGACAATCCGCACAACGCCGCCGCCGCGAGCGCGCTTGGCTGGCACGGCATCCATCACACCGGCGTGGCCTCGACCGAGGCGCGCCTGCGCGAACTGGGCGTGGCGGCCTGAACGAGCCTGAACCGGTCGCGCGCATGAAAAAAGCGGGCAAGATGCCCGCTTTTTTTCGTCCGCCGCTCTTGCCGCGGCGCAGTGCGTGATCAGCGGCTGATCGGCTTGAAGCGGATTCGCTTCGGCTTGGCGCCTTCTTCGCCGAGGCGCGCGCGCTTGTCGGCTTCGTATTCCTGATAGTTGCCGTCGAAGAACACCGCTTGCGAATCGCCTTCGAACGCGAGGATGTGCGTCGCGATCCGGTCGAGGAACCAGCGATCGTGCGAGATCACCATGACCGAGCCGGCGAATTCGAGCAGCGCGTCTTCGAGCGCGCGCAGCGTTTCGACGTCGAGGTCGTTCGACGGTTCGTCCAGCAGCAGCACGTTGCCGCCCGCGATCAGCGTCTTGGCCAGATGCAGCCGGCCGCGCTCGCCGCCCGACAGGTTGCCGACGATCTTCTGCTGGTCGCCGCCCTTGAAGTTGAAGCGGCCGATGTAGGCGCGCGACGGCGTTTCGTAGCGGCCCACCGTCAGCACGTCGGCGCCGCCCGAGATTTCCTCGAATACGGTCTTGTCGCTGGCCAGCGCGTCGCGGCTTTGATCGACATAGGCGAGCTTGACGGTCGGGCCGTGCACGATTTCGCCCGAATCCGGCGTTTCCTTGCCCGTCAGCATGCGGAACAGCGTCGACTTGCCGGCGCCGTTCGGGCCGATGATGCCGACGATCGCGCCGGCCGGGATCTTGAAGCTCAGGTCGTCGATCAGCAGGCGATCGCCATAGGCCTTGCTGACGTTCTTGAACTCGATCACTTCATTGCCGAGCCGCTCGCCGGCCGGGATGAAGATTTCCTGCGTTTCGTTGCGCTTCTGGTATTCCTGGCTGCTCAGTTCCTCGAAGCGGGCGATACGCGCCTTCGATTTCGCCTGACGGCCCTTCGGGTTCTGGCGCACCCACTCCAGTTCCTTCTTGATCGCCTTCTGGCGCGCCGATTCGGTCGCCTCTTCCTGCTTCAGGCGGTCTTCCTTCTGGTCGAGCCAGCTCGAATAGTTGCCCTTCCAGGGGATGCCGTGGCCACGGTCGAGTTCGAGAATCCACTCGGCGGCGTTGTCGAGGAAGTAGCGATCGTGGGTGACGGCCACCACGGTGCCCGGGAAGCGCGTCAGGAATTGTTCGAGCCACTCGACCGATTCGGCGTCCAGGTGGTTGGTCGGTTCGTCGAGCAGCAGCATGTCGGGCTTTTCGAGCAGCAGCTTGCACAGCGCGACGCGGCGCTTTTCACCGCCCGACAGGTGTTCGATCTTCGCGTCCCAGGCCGGCAGGCGCAGCGCGTCGGCCGCGATTTCGATCTGCTGCTCGGGGCTGCCGCCATCGGCCGTGGCGAGGATCGCTTCGTACTTGGCCTGTTCGGCGGCCAGCGCGTCGAAGTCGGCGTCCGGTTCGGCGTAGGCCGCGTAGATCTCGTCGAGCTTCTTCTGCGCGCTGAACACGTCGCCGAGGCCTTCTTCCACCGCCTCGCGCACCGTCTTGCTCGGATCGAGCTGCGGTTCCTGCGACAGGTAGCCGATGTTCAGGTTCGGCATCGGCGTGGCTTCGCCTTCGATGTCCTTGTCGACGCCCGCCATGATGCGGATCAGCGTCGATTTGCCCGAGCCGTTCAGGCCGAGCAGGCCGATCTTCGCGCCGGGGAAGAACGACAGCGAGATGTCTTTGAGGATCTGGCGCTTGGGCGGCACGATCTTGCCGACCCGGTTCATCGTGAATACGTATTGGGCCATTTGCGTCGATGGAACTCTTGAAGGTTGAGGCGCCGCCGGCCGCGCTGCGCGCGAGGCGGGCGACGGAGGGGCCGATCGGGACTGGGCGCCGCGCGCATTGCCGCGGCGTGGCCGCGCGCGTGCGCGGCGAGACCGCGTATTGTACTTCGCGAGGCGCGGCCGCCGCGAGCGCGCCGAAGCGGGGCGCGAACGCCGTGTGTCTGCGTGGCCGACGCGGCTCGCGATCGTGTTCACCTGCGCGGTTTTTCATGCCGGGGCAGGCACTTGAGTGCATGCCATCGTCGGAAACAAAAAGCCCGCGAGCGGCGTGCACCGTTCGCGGGCTTGAAGCGGGTTGCGCGGGGCTGTCGAGGCCCGGCGTGTCCGATCCGACCTTAGACGTTGAACAAAAAGTTCATCACATCGCCGTCATGGACGATGTATTCCTTGCCTTCCGCCCGCATCTTGCCGGCTTCCTTCGCACCCTGTTCGCCCTTGAACGCGACGTAGTCGTCGAAGCCGATCGTCTGCGCGCGAATGAAGCCGCGCTCGAAATCGGTGTGGATCGCGCCGGCCGCCTGCGGGGCGGTGTCGCCGACGTGGATCGTCCAGGCGCGCACTTCCTTCACGCCGGCCGTGAAATACGTCTGCAGGCCGAGCAGCTTGAAGCCCGCGCGGATCACGCGGTCGAGGCCCGGCTCGTTCATGCCCATGTCGGCGAGGAACGCTTCCTTGTCCTCGTCGTCGAGATCGGCGATTTCCGCCTCGATCGCCGCGCACACCGCGACCACCGGTGCCTTCTCGGCTTCCGCGTACTTGCGCACGGCGTCGAGGTGCGGGTTGTTTTCGAAACCGTCGTCCTTGACGTTCGCCACGTACATCGCCGGCTTGGCGGTGATCAGGCAGAACGGCTTCAGGATCGCCTGCTCGTCGTCCGACAGATCGAGGCCGCGCACGGCCTTGCCCTGGTCGAGCTGCGCACGAACCTTCTCCATCACGGCCGCGAGCTTCGCCGCGTCCTTGTCGTTGCCCGACTTCGCGGCCTTCGAGTAGCGGTTCAGCGCCTTCTCGACGGTGGCCAGGTCGGCCAGCGCGAGTTCGGTGTTGATGACTTCGATGTCGTCGAGCGGGCTTACGCGGCCGGCCACGTGGATCACGTTTTCGTCTTCGAAGCAGCGCACGACGTGCGTGATCGCGTCGGTTTCGCGGATGTTCGCGAGGAACTGGTTGCCCAGGCCTTCACCCTTGCTGGCGCCCGCCACGAGGCCCGCGATGTCGACGAACTCGACCACGGCCGGCACGATCCGCTCGGGCTTCACGATGGCCGCGATCGCCTTCAGGCGGCCGTCCGGCACTTCGACCACGCCGACGTTCGGCTCGATCGTGCAGAACGGGTAGTTCTCGGCGGCGATGCCGGCCTTGGTCAGCGCGTTGAACAGGGTGGACTTGCCGACGTTCGGCAGGCCGACGATGCCGCATTTGAGGCTCATGGAAAACCTTTCTGGATCAGATGTTGGGTGCTTGCGCGGGGCGCGGCTGGCGGCATGACGCGGCGCTCGGGCCGGCGGTCTGGCGCGGAGGCTGCCCGCGAAAACGGCAATTGTATCGCGTTCGGATCACGGGATTTCAAGCGGGCGCGCCGAACGGCGGCGCGGCAGGCGCCCGATGCACGGCGGGTGGGAGGATCGGCAGGGACCGAAACGCCGACGGCGGCCAGGCGCCGCCGGCAGCGCAACCGGGCCGCAGCGGCCCGGCGCAGGTCAGTCGGCGATCCGGCGATCGGCCAGCGCGGCGCGGCAGTCGCCCATCACGAGCGAGACGAGGCGCGACTGCGCGTCGAGATCTTCGGTATCGATGATTTCCTCGACGGCGTCGCGCGCCCACGGCGTTTCGACGAAATCGGCATGCCGCTTCGCGATGTCGAGCGCCGTGGCGGCGAGCTTCGCGATGCAGAGCCAGTCGGCGTCGCGCAGATGGCGGTCGAGCCACTTGTGCGCTGCTTGAACCTGGAAGGTGGCGGACGGCCAGGATTCGTTCAGATAGAACGCGCCGAGATTGCCGACCGTGAGCCAGCACAGCAGCTCGACACGATCATGTTGGGTGAGGCTGGGATGTAGGTCGCTCATGGCCATGCTCGAGATGGGGTTGAGACTCGCTTTCCGTCACCGGTGCAACGCGGGGCCGACGAATCAACAATAGCACGCCATGAACGGCTTCACGCAAGCCGGGAATCGCCCGACCCGCGTGAACCCTGATCAATATCGGTAGTAATCGTGATGGTGGTGATAGCCGCCACCGTCCGGCACGACGATGCAGCCACTCAGGGTGGTGCCGAGCAGGACGGCGAGCGAGGCAAGAATCGCGATGCGCTTGAGCTTCATGGTGGATCTCCTTCGGTGTTCGTTCATCGATGGAGCCGACTGTAGCGGCGCAGGGCATGACAAGCGGTATGCGTTTGTAAGGAAACGTGTGGCCTGTAATGCTCGTGCCCCGTTCGAGCGGGCAGCGTCGCGCAGGCGGTTACGGATGAAATGGTTCCGGATCGGAGAAGGGCGGTGATGGGCCGATTCGGGCGGCGATGCGTGCGTTCGGACAGGGTTTGTCCGTGTCGGAGCGGCGCGACAGTGCGTGCCCGGCATGCGTTGCCGGGCTGATCTTCCGCAAGCCGGCGTCGCATGGCGAACCCGGCCCCGCAGCTATAATGCGCGCCATGACAGCCCATCCTCAGACCTTCGACGTCGCCGTGGTCGGCGGCGGCCTTGTCGGCAAGACCGCCGCGCTCGCGATGACGCAGGCGGGCCTCAAGACGGCGCTGCTCGCGCAGCCCGCCGCGCCGCGCGCGGCCGGCACGCCGTTCGACGCGCGCGTCTACGCGCTGTCGTCGAGCTCGCAGGCGCTGCTCGAACGGCTGCGCGTCTGGCAGGCGCTCGATCCGGCCCGGCTCGCGCCCGTCCACGACATGCGCGTGTACGGCGACGCGCAG
>NZ_BAAILN010000132.1:0-19218 GCF_054589155.1 Burkholderia sp. 3C | reverse complement strand
CGAGTCGTCGGTGGTCGAGCGCGCGCTCGACGCCGCGCTGCGCTTCCAGCCGAACCTGAGCTGGATCGACACGCGCGCGCAGGGGCTCGACGTGAAGCGCGACGCGGCGGTGCTGTCGCTGGCCGACGGCAGCGTGATCTCGGCCGATCTGGTGGTGGGGGCGGACGGCGCGCATTCGTGGGTGCGCTCGCAGATGGGCGCGAACGTGCAGCGCCGCGACTATCGCCAGACCGGCGTGGTCGCCAACTTCAAGGCGTCCGAGCCGCACCGCGAAACGGCTTGCCAGTGGTTCCGCGACGGCGAGATCGTCGCGCTGCTGCCGCTGCCGGACGGCCATGTGTCGCTGGTCTGGTCGGCGCACACGGCCCATGCCGATGAACTGCTGGCACTCGATCCGGCGCAACTGGCGGCCGAGGTCGAACGCGTCACGCATCGCCAGCTCGGTACGCTCGATTGCGTGACGCCGGCCCAGGGCTTCCCGCTCGCGCTGCAGACGGTGGACAAGCTGATCGCTCCGCGCGTCGCGCTGGTCGGCGACGCCGCGCACCTGATTCACCCGCTCGCCGGCCAGGGCATGAACCTCGGCCTGCGCGACGTGGCCGCGCTGGCCGACGCGATCGGCTCGCGCGAGGCGTTCCGCGATCTCGGCGATACGGTGCTGCTGCGCCGCTACGAACGCTCGCGCCGCGAGGACATCCGCGCGCTGATGGTCGCCACCGACGGCCTGCAGCGGCTGTTCGCGTTGCCCGGCCCGGTGGCGCGCGTGGTGCGCAACACCGGCATGGCGCTGGTCGGCGCGCAGCCGTTCGTCAAACGCTGGCTGGTGGCCTCGGCGCTCGGTTGAGCGCGGGCGCCGCTGCCGCCACGGATGCCACGGATGCCACGGATGCCACGGATGCCACGCCCTCCGGCTTCGCCCCGCATGCGGCTTTCGCCGCGAAAGCCACCGGCAAAGGCGGCCGGACACGGTCCGGCCGTCGTCGTACACTACCGGTCATGCTTTGACCGCTTCCCAAGGATCACTGAATGAAAACCACCGTCCGTATCGCCGCGCTGCTGCTGGCGACCGCCGCCGCCACGCTGGGATGCACCGCGCAGGCCGATCAGACCACCGACAAGCTGAAGGCCACGCTGCAGTCGCGCCTCGGTGATGCCACCGTCAAGGGCATCGCGAAGTCGCCGATCCCGGGCCTTTACGAGGTGAATCTCGGCTCGCAGATCGTCTATAGCGATGCCGCCGGCGATTACGTCGTGCTTGGCGAGATGGTCGACACCAAAACGCGCCGCAACCTGACCGAAGCGCGCATGTCGGAAATCAACAAGGTCGATTTCGCGAGCCTGCCGCTCAACAACGCGATCAAGTACGTGAAGGGCAACGGCGCGCGCAAGATCGCCGTGTTCTCGGATCCGAACTGCCCTTACTGCAAGCGCTTCGAATCGACGCTGCGCTCGATGGACAACATCACCGTCTACACGTTCCTCTACCCGGTCCTGACGCCCGATTCGACGGTCAAGTCGAAGGCGATCTGGTGCGCGTCCGATCGCGCCAAGAGCTGGGAAAACTGGATGGTCGGCCATCAGGCGCCGACCGGCCCGGGCAACTGCGATACCTCGGCGCTCGACAAGAACCTGGCGCTGGGCCGCGGCCTGAACGTCACCGGCACGCCGACCATCATCCTGGCGGACGGCACGCGCCTGCCGGGCGCCGTGTCCGCCGACGATCTCAACGGCGCGCTCGCCAACGTCAAGTAATGCGCGCACGCACGGCCTGACCGCCCTCCGCGACGAGGCGCCGGCATCTGTCTGGCGCCTTTTTCACATGTCGAACCGTTTGCCGATTTTTTGCCGACCCCGCCGATGAAGCCGATTCGCTATTCGATCGTCCCGAAAGACCCCGCCGCCCACCTGTTCGAAGTCACGCTGACCGTCGCCGAGCCCGATCCGGCCGGCCAGCGCTTCATGCTGCCGGTGTGGATTCCGGGCAGCTACATGGTGCGCGAATTCGCGCGCAACATCGTCACGCTGCGCGCGTTCAACGAAGCCGGCCGCAAGGTCCGCATCGCCAAGGCCGACAAGCACAGCTGGCAGGCCGCGCCCGTGGCCGGGCCGCTGACGCTGCGCTATGACGTCTACGCGTGGGATCTGTCGGTGCGCGCCGCGCATCTGGACGACACCGGCGGCTTCTTCAACGGCACCAGCGTGTTCCTCGCCGTGCAGGGGCAGGAGGCCTCGCCGTGCGTGGTCGAGATCGCCAAGCCGGCCGGCGACACGGGCCGCCGCTGGCGCGTGGCCACGGCGCTGCGCGAGGCGCGCGGCACGCGCCGTCACGGCTTCGGCGAGTATCAGGCCGACGATTACGACGAGTTGATCGACCACCCGGTCACGCTCGGCGAATTCGCGCTGGCGACGTTCGAGGCGCACGGCGTGCCGCACGACGTGGTGATCGCGGGCCGTGTCGCGCGGCTCGACATGGAGCGGCTCTGCGCCGACCTGAAGCGGATCTGCGAGGCGCAGATCGCGCTGTTCGAACCGCGCACCAAAAAGGCCCCGGTGGAGCGCTACGTGTTCATGACGCAGGCCGTCAGCGACGGCTACGGCGGCCTCGAACACCGCGCGTCCACGGCGCTGATCTGCAACCGCACCGATCTGCCCGTGAAGGGGCGGTCCGAGAAGACGGACGGCTACCGCACCTATCTGGGCCTGTGCAGCCACGAGTATTTCCACACCTGGAACGTCAAGCGGATCAAGCCGGCCGCGTTCGTGCCGTACGACCTGACGCAGGAGAACTACACGTCGCTGCTGTGGTTGTTCGAGGGCTTCACGTCCTATTACGACGACCTGATGCTGGTGCGCAGCGGCCTGATGAGCCGCGACGAGTATTTCACCGCGCTCGGCCGCACGGTCGGCGGAGTGTTGCGCGGCGCGGGGCGCCTCAAGCAGAGCGTGGCGGAAAGCTCGTTCGACGCCTGGGTCAAGTATTACCGGCAGGATGAAAACGCCTCGAACGCGATCGTCAGCTACTACACCAAGGGTTCGCTCGTGGCGCTGGCGTTCGATCTGGCGATTCGCGCCGCGACCCGCAACCGCAAGTCGCTCGACGACGTGATGCGCCTGCTGTGGGCGCGCTACGGCCGCGGCTTCTATCAGGGCAAGCCGAAGGGCGTGGGCGAGGACGAGGTGGCCGCGTTGATCGCCGAGGCGACCGGCGTGGAACTCGGCCGCCTGTTCGACGACGCCGTGTCGGGCACGCGCGACCTGCCGCTGGCCGACCTGCTCGCGCCGTTCGGCGTGAACCTGACCCCGGATGCCGGCCCGCACCCGAAGCCGTCGATCGGCGCGCGTGCCCGTGCCGGCGGCGCGGATTGCACGCTGGCGGTGGTTCACGAAGGCGGCGCGGCGCATCGCGCGGGGCTGTCGGCCGGCGACGTGCTGATCGCGATCGACGGCCTGCGCGTGACCGGCTCGAACCTCGAGGCGTTGCTGGCGCGCTTCCAGCCTGGCGATCGCGTGGAGGCGCACGCCTTCCGCCGCGACGAGCTGCGCGCCACCACGCTGCGGCTCGACGCGCCCGACGTGGTGCGCTACCGGCTGCAGGCCGCCGACAAGCCGGCTGCGCATGCCTGGCAGAAGGGCTGGCTCGGCCTCTAACACGTTCGATCGCGTTTCATTCGGCGCGGATTGTCCCGCTGTTGCAACAATCCGTCGCCGGATGCCCGCTTTTTCGGGATGGCTTGCATCCGCACAATGGCTCCACTCGCGCTGCCTGCAGCGCAAACCCAACGGAGCCCGACATGACGACCATCCTGCAAATCAAATCCGCCGCCCGCTCGCAAGGCGCGCGCTCGACGCAACTGTCCGACGAACTGACCGCCAAGCTGTCGCAATCGAACCCCGGCGCGAAGGTCGTGGTTCGCGACCTGCAGGCCAACGCCCAGCCGCACCTCGACGACGCCGTGCTCGGCGCGTTCTTCACGCCGGCCGAACAGCGCAGCGCCGAACAGAACGCGCTGGTCGCTCAGAGCGACGCGCTGGTGGCCGAGCTGCAGGCCGCCGACATCATCGTGATCGCCGCACCGCTGTACAACTTCGGCATCTCCTCGCAACTGAAGACCTACTTCGACTGGATCGCCCGCGCCGGCGTGACGTTCCGCTACACCGCGAACGGCCCGGAAGGCCTGGTCACGGGCAAGAAGGTGTATGTCGTGTCGGCACGCGGCGGCAAGTACCTCGGCACGCCGAACGATACGCAAACGCCGTATCTGACCACCTTCCTCGGTTTCCTCGGCATGAAGGACGTGACGTTCATCTACGCCGAAGGCCTGAACATGGGCCCGGACGCGGAAGCAGCCTCGCTGGCCTCGGCACGCGAAGCCATCGCAGCGGTCTGACGCCGTTTTTGGCAGGCGGGTGCCCGTGCGGCGCCGGCCTGCTCGAATGAAAACAGCCCGATCGGCTTAGGCCGGTCGGGCTGTTTCGTTTTGGGGCGCATCGCGTCGTTCGGGACGGGGGCGCGCCGGAAGCGTCAGGCCAGCGTGACGGCTTCGTCGGGCAGTTGCCAGTCGATCGGCGGATTGCCGTGCTCGCCGAGGTACGCGTTCGCCAGCGCGAAATGGCGATTGCCGAGAAAGCCGCGGTGCGCCGACAGCGGCGACGGATGCGGTGATTCGAGCACGCAGTGCGCGCCGGCATCGAACAGCGCGCGCTTGGCCTGCGCGTGGGCGCCCCACAGCATGAACACCAGCCCGCGATGGCGGCGCGCCAGTTCGCGGATCAGCGTGTCGGTGCAGGCTTCCCAGCCGCGCTTGGCGTGGCTGGCGGCGGCCGCCTGCTCGACTGTCAGCACGGTGTTGAGCAGCAGCACGCCCTGACGCGCCCACGAATCGAGGCAGCCGTGCTTCGGGATGTCATGCCCGAAATTCGCGGCGATTTCCTTGAAGATGTTGCGCAGCGACGGCGGCGGCCGCACGCCGGGGGGCACCGAGAACGCGAGCCCGTGCGCTTGCGGCGTGCCGCGGTCGTCGCCGTGATACGGATCTTGACCGAGGATCACGACCTTGACCTCGTCGGGCGAGGTCAGGCGCAGCGCGCGGAACACGTCGGCCGGGTAGACGGTTTTGCCGGCCGCGCGCTCGGCATCGACGAAGCGGCACAGCGGCGCGTAGGCGTCGCTCGCGACGAACGGCGCGAGCACCTCGCGCCAGGCGGCGGGCAGCGCGTCGAATTGCGCGGCCAGCGGCTGGATCGAGGCGGCGGTGGCGTTCGGTGCGGCGGGCGGTTGTTCGGCGGCAGTGGAGGCCGCCGAATCGGGCGTGGTCTCGCCCATATCGAACAGCGAAGCCTGAGCGGCCGGCGCCGTGCGGGAGGAAGAACGGGTTGCCATGCGATATCGGGCCTCAGGCGGCGCGCAGCCGGTAGCCGCGCTGCGCCTTGCTCTGGTTGTCGGGCGCGAGGCCCGGCACGGCCGCGACGAGTTCCTCGGCCAGCGTGTGCAGCACGGCTTCGTCGCCGTCGATCAGTTCGAGCTCGATCTCCCGGATCGGCGCGCGGCGCGTCTCCACGCCGTTTTCACCCTCGACTTCAGCGACGATCTCGCCCAGATCGAGCGCGGCCTCGACGGTCGTGCCGCCGCGGCTGACGCGCCAGATCGTGCGCGCGAAATCGGTGCGGAACAGCGCGGCCAGCAACGGCGCGGCGGCGCGCAGCGCATCGGCGGCGGCCGGCACGTCGCAGGCGGCCAGCAGCGCATCGATTTCGAGCGCGTCGCCGGCGACCGGCAGTTCCCACTCGTGGCGCGTGTGCAGGCCGTTCTCGGCCGAGCCGACCGTCTTGAAGGTTTGCAGCCAGCCCTGCGGCGCGAGCCGCACGCGGATCGCGCTCTTGGCGCGCGCCAAGGCCAGCTCGGGCGTGTCGTAATAGACGTTGGCGAGCTGGATCTCGCGGCCCGCCGTGCCGGCGCAGGCGTCGAGCGCGCGGCGCGCGGCCGCTTCGCCGCCTTCGGGCAGCGCGAGCTTGATTTCGGTTTCGATGGCCATGGGCGTGCGCGTCAGAAGAACATCCGGGCGAGTTCCTCGCCCGGCTGATCGGCGCGCATGAACGCCTCGCCCACCAGGAACGTGTGCACGTCGGCCGCCTGCATGCGTTCGACGTCGGCGCGCGAGAGGATCGCCGATTCGGTCACGACGATGCGGTCGGCCGGCACCATGTCGAGCATGCCGAGGGTGGTTTCGAGGGTGGTTTCGAAGGTGCGCAGGTTGCGGTTGTTGATGCCGAGCAGCGGCGTCTTGAGCGTCAGCGCCTCGGTCAGTTCCTCGCGGTTGTGCACTTCGACCAGCACCGCCAGCCCCAGCGAATGCGCATAGGCTTCGAGGTCCTGCATCAGCGGCGTGTCGAGCGCGGCGGCGATCAGCAGGATCGCGTCGGCGCCCATCGCGCGGGCTTCGAGGATCTGATACGGATCGACCATGAAATCCTTGCGCAGCACCGGCAGCGCGCAGGCCGCCCGCGCCTGCTCGAGATAGCGTGCGCTGCCCTGGAAGAATTGCTCGTCGGTCAGCACCGACAGGCAGGCCGCGCCGTGTTGCGCGTACGAAGCGGCGATCTCGGCCGGCACGAAGTGCTCGCGGATCACGCCCTTCGACGGGCTGGCCTTCTTGACCTCGGCGATCACGGCCGGCTGGCCGGCCGCATGTTTGGCGCGCAGCGCGCCGACGAAATCGCGCAGGTCGCGCGTTTCGGCTTCGAGTTTCAGCGCTTCGAGCGGCGTGCTGCGCAGGGCGGCGGCCACTTCCTGGCGTTTGACGTCGATGATTCGGTTGAGGATGTCGCTCATGGAACTCTGACGGCGGGCCGTCCGGTAGGTTGGCCGACCGGCTGGCCGGTCGGCGGGCAAGAGGGCAGCGCTCGGTTCAGCGCTTGAATTGCTGCGTGAAGCGTACCAGTTCGTCGACCTTGGCGCGGGCCGCGCCGCTCGCGATCACTTCGCGAGCCAGCACGATGCCGTCGGCGATCGACGGCGCGACGTTCGCCGAATACAGCGCCGTGCCGGCGTTCAGCGTGACGATCTCGCGCGCCACGCCCGGCGTGTTGTCGAGCGCGTCGAGCAGCATCACGCGCGATTCGTCGGCGTTTTCGACCTTCAGCGAGCGGTTCGACACCATTTGCAGGCCGAAATCCTCGGGATGGATCTCGTACTCGGTGACCTTGCCGTCGCGCAGCTCGCCCACCAGCGTGGCCGCGCCGAGCGACACTTCATCCATGCCGTCCTTGCCGTACACCACCAGCACGTGCTCGGCGCCGAGCCGTTGCATCACGCGTACCTGGATGCCGACCAGATCGGGGTGGAACACGCCCATCAACTGGTTGGGCGCGCCGGCCGGGTTGGTCAGCGGGCCGAGGATGTTGAAGAGGGTCCGCACGCCGAGTTCGCGGCGCACCGCCGCGATGTTCTTCATCGCCGGATGGTGGTTCGGCGCATACATGAAGCCCATGCCGGTCGCCTCGATCGAGGCGGCCACCTGCTCGGGTTCCAGGTCGATGTTCACGCCGAGCGCGTCGAGCACGTCCGCGCTGCCCGACTTGCTCGACACGCTGCGGTTGCCGTGCTTGGCCACCTTCGCGCCGGCCGCGGCCGACACGAACATGGTCGCGGTGGAGATGTTGAAGGTATTCGAGCCGTCGCCGCCGGTGCCGACGATATCGACGAAGTTCGAGTTGTCCGCCACCTCCACGTGACGCGCGAATTCGCGCATCACCGTGGCCGCCGCGGCGATCTCTCCGATCGTTTCCTTCTTCACGCGCAGGCCGGTGATGATCGCGGCGGCCATCACGGGCGACATGTCGCCGCGCATGATCATCCGCATCAGGTGCAGCATTTCGTCGTGGAAGATCTCGCGATGCTCGATCGTGCGTTGCAGCGCTTCCTGCGGCGTAATCGTCATGTCGCCCCCGCTCATGCCGGTTGGGCCGCGTGCGCGCGTGCCTGTTTCAGGAAGTTCTGCAGCAGCGCGTGGCCGTGCTCGGACAGGATCGATTCGGGGTGGAACTGCACGCCCTCGATCGGCAGCGTCTTGTGGCGCACGCCCATGATTTCGCCGTCCTCGGTCCAGGCCGAGATTTCGAGGCAGTCGGGCAGCGATTCGCGCTCGATCGCCAGCGAGTGGTAGCGCGTCACGTCGAAGTGCCGGGGCAGGTCGGCGAACACGCCGCGGCCGTCGGTTTCGATGCGGCTCACCTTGCCGTGCATGATGGTCTTGGCGCGGATCACGCGGCCGCCGAACGCCTCGCCGATCGCCTGATGGCCGAGACACACGCCGAGAATCGGCTTCCTGCCGGCGAATTCGCGCAGCACGCCGAGCGTGATGCCCGCGTGCTGCGGGTTGCTCGGGCCGGGCGACAGGCAGATCGCCTCGGGATCGAGCGTGGCGATCGCGTCGAGCGTGATCTCGTCGTTGCGGTGGGTCTGGACGTCTTCGCCGAGTTCGCCGAAGTACTGGACCAGGTTGTAGGTAAACGAATCGTAGTTGTCGATCATCAGAAGCATGGTCAGTCTCCGTTCAGAAGTCGCTGTCGAGGCCGTCCTGCACCTGTTCCGCCGCGCGCAGCACGGCGCGCGCCTTGTTTTCCGTTTCCTGCCATTCCGACTCGGGCACCGAATCGGCCACCACGCCGGCGGCGGCCTGCACGTACAGGTTGCCGTTGTGGATCAGGCCGGTGCGGATCGCGATCGCGAGATCCATCTCGCCGGAGAACGACAGATAGCCGACGGCGCCGCCGTACAGGCCGCGCTTGACCGGCTCCAGCTCGTCGATCAGCTCCATCGCGCGCACCTTCGGCGCACCCGACAGCGTGCCGGCCGGGAACGTCGCGCGCAGCACGTCGTAGTTGGTCATGCCGGGCTTCAGCGTGCCTTCCACCGAGCTGACGATGTGCTGCACGTGCGAATACTTCTCGATGATCATCTTGTCGGTCACGACCACCGAGCCGGTGGTGGCGATGCGGCCGACGTCGTTGCGCGCCAGGTCGATCAGCATGACGTGCTCGGCCACTTCCTTCGGATCGTTGAGCAGCTCGGTGGCGAGCGCGGCGTCGCGTTCCGGCGTGTTGCCGCGCGGGCGGGTGCCGGCCAGCGGGCGGATCGTGACGATCCGGTCCTCGCCGCGCTGTTCCTGACGCACCAGGATTTCCGGCGATGCGCCCACCACGTGGCAATCGCCGAAGTTGTAGTAGTACATGTACGGCGACGGGTTCAGCGAGCGCAGCGCGCGGTACAGCGACAGCGGGTTGTCGCGATACGGCTTGGACAGGCGCTGGCCGACCTGAATCTGCATCAGCTCGCCCTCGGCGATGTATTCCTTCGCCTTCAGCACGGCCGCCAGGTAGTCGTCCTTCTTGAATTCGCGGAACGTTTCGGTGCGCACGCTCGGCGAGGTGACGGGCGGCTGCACCGTCGCATGCAGGCGCTGCTTCAGCTCGCGCAGGCGCTGCTTGGCCTTCGAGAACGCCTCGGGGCGCGTCGGGTCGGCGTAGATGATCAGGTAGAGCTTGCCGGCCAGGTTGTCGATGACCGCCACTTCCTCGGTCAGCAGCAACTGGATGTCGGGCAGTTGCAGATCGTCGTGGGGGGCCGAGTCGGCGAGCTTCTTCTCGATGTAGCGCACGGCGTCGTAGCCGAAGTAGCCGGCCAGGCCGCCGCAAAAGCGCGGCAGGCCCGGCAGCAGCGCCACCTTGTAGCGCGCCTGGAACTGCTCGATGAAGGCGAACGGATCGCTGTCGTGGGTTTCGACCACCTGGCCGTCGGTCACCACCTCCGACACGCCGTTGCGGGTGCGCAGCAGCGTGCGCGCCGGCAGGCCGATGAACGAGTAGCGGCCGAAGCGTTCGCCGCCGACCACCGATTCGAGCAGGAACGAATTGGCGCCGCCGCGCTCGGTTTGCGCAAGCTTCAGGTACAGCGAAAGCGGGGTTTCGAGATCGGCGAGCGCCTCCGCGATCAGCGGAATGCGGTTATAGCCTTGATTCGCGAGCGATTGGAATTCGAGTTCGGTCATGTTCCGGTCCTGTGGGGACGAGCGGCAATGCGTGCCAGTGGAAACGCGGGCGCTGCGCGGCGGGCCGGAGGGCGGGGTGCGGTCAGTGCCTGACCGGCTTGCGCTGCCGCCGGGCGATGTGCCGATACACGTTCCCGGCGCCCGGACGCGAGGCGTGCGGAGCGGGGGACAGCGGGCACATCGATTGACGGAGCGCGGATCGCGCAGCAAAACAAAAAACGGATGCCGAAGACAGGCTTCGGCGAACCTCGACGAGGTTAGCGCGACCAGCGACGCCAGGGCCAGGCTCCCCGGTCGATGCTGCTCAGACTCCGTTTTTTGTTCAGAAACATGCGGATGGAAGATTAAATCAGAGGGTTTGCTCGGTCGCATTGTGCGCGGTGATGACCTGCGCCGCGACGAGCAGCGAGCCGACTATACCATCCGAATTTATCGTTTGTATAGCGTTGCCGTGGTTGTAGCCGTAAGGCACCGTCAGCGTCGCGAGGCCCGCCGCGCGGCCCGCCAGCGCATCGTTTTCGGAGTCGCCGATGGCCACCGCCAGCGCCGGTTCGACGCCGAGCCGCTCGCAGGCGGTCAGCATCGGCAGCGGGTCCGGCTTCTTGCGCGGCAGGCTGTCGCCGCCGAGCACCACGCCGAAATGGCCGTCGAGCCGGTATTGCGCGAGCAGTTCCACCGCGAAGCGATACGGCTTGTTGGTCACGCAGGCGAGCGCCAGGCCCGCTTCGCGCATCGCCAGCAGGCCGGTTTCGACGTCGGGATAGAGCTGCGTGTGACGGCCGTTGATGGTTGCGTATTCGGCCTGGTAGAGCTCCAGCGCTTCCTCGAAGCGTGCCTGCGCCTCGGCTTCGCCGAAGCGCGGCTTGAGCACCTGCGCGATCAGGTTCTCGGAACCCTTGCCGACGTAGTTCATGACCTCGTCGCGCTGCGTGGCGCGCGCGCCGATCCGCGCCAGCATCGCGTTGAGGGCCGCCGTGAAATCGTCGGCGGTGTCGATCATGGTGCCGTCGAGATCGATCAGCGCGGCGGCCAGCCGCGGCGAGGCGAAGCGGATCGTCGTCATCGCCGTGCGCCTCAGGCCTTGACCGTGCCGGCGAGCTGCGTGCGCATCTCGTCGATCACCGCCTTGTAGTCGGGCTTGCCGAAGATCGCCGAGCCGGCCACGAAGGTGTCCGCGCCGGCGGCGGCGATTTCCGCGATGTTGTCGACCTTCACGCCGCCGTCCACTTCGAGGTGGATCTCGCGGCCGGTGCGTTCGCGGTAGGCGTCGATCTTGGCGCGCGCCTCGCGAATCTTGCGCAGCGATTCGGGGATGAACGACTGGCCGCCGAAGCCCGGGTTCACCGACATGATCAGCACCAGGTCGAGCCGGTCCATTACATGGTCGAGATAGTTGAGCGGCGTGGCCGGGTTGAACACCAGGCCGGCCTTGCAGCCGTGATCCTTGATCAGCGACAGCGTGCGGTCGATGTGGTCCGAGCCTTCCGGGTGGAAGCTGATCACGTTCGCGCCGGCCTTGGCGAAGTCGGGCACGATCCGGTCGACCGGGCGCACCATCAGGTGCACGTCGATCGGCACGTCCACGTGCGGGCGGATCGCCTCGCAGACAAGCGGGCCGATCGTCAGGTTCGGCACGTAATGGTTGTCCATCACGTCGAAGTGGATCCAGTCGGCGCCGGCGGCGACGACGTTGCGGACTTCCTCGCCGAGGCGGGCGAAGTCGGCCGAGAGAATGCTGGGAGCGATGCGGAATTGCGTCATGGCGGTAGGGGGACGTGCGTTTTATGCGAAACCGCCATTCTACCGCCGCCGGCCGGGGCCGCCGCCCGCCCGCGGCCCCGCTGTTGCGGCCGTGGGCCGCATCAAGCAGAATGCCGAACCAGTGCGGGCCGGCTGGCGGCGGCCTGGCGCGGCGCCGTGCCGGCGTCGCTCGACCTTCGAAGCGGGATAGCCATGAGCCAGTATGAATTCAGCGTGACGGTGAAGACCGCCTATTTGACGGAACAATCCGACCCCGAACGTCGTCAATATGCATTTGCCTACACGCTGACCATCGTCAATTCCGGCCAGGTGCCGGCGCAACTGATCGCGCGTCACTGGGTGATCACGGACAGCGATCAGAAAGTGCAGGAAGTGAAGGGGCTCGGCGTGGTCGGCCATCAGCCGCTCTTGAAACCGGGCGAGCAATTCGAATACACGAGCTGGGCGGTCATCGAAACGCCGGTCGGCACGATGCGCGGCGCGTATTTCTGCGTGGCGGAGGACGGCGAGCGCTTCGAGGCGCCGGTTGCGGAGTTCGCGCTGCACATGCCGCGCACGCTGCATTGAGCCTCAACGCTGGCGCGGCTCGTCGTGGCGCGTGCGGGCTTTCTTCTTGCCGGACGCGGTCCAGAGCACGATGAAAATCAGCAAACCGAGCGCCAGCAGCGATTCCAGCGCAAAAACCAGCATCGGGTATTCGTCGAACAGATCAGACATGGCGGCTTCCATCAAGTACGAGCATTGTAGGTGGTTCGGGCCGCGGCTTGCCGGTTGGGCAGCCGCGATCGCAACGGCGGCCCTGCTGGCCGCGTGCGGTAGCGCGCCCGTGCGTCATGCGCGGCCGCCCGCCACCGGCGCGGCGATCGTGCCGGGGCAGACGGCCTCCGAGCGGCTCACGCCGGTGGCGTGGCAGCAGGTGCCGGGCTGGGACGATGATGCGCTGATCGGCGCGACCATCGCCTTGCGGCAGAATTGCACGCGGCTCGCGCGGGCCGCGAACTGGCGCCGCGCCTGCGACGCCGCGAACCGGCTCGACGATCTCGACCTCACCGGCGCGCGCAGCTTCTTCGAAACGTATTTCACGCCTTATCAGTTTGCCAATGGCGACGGCACGCTCGATGGCCTCGTGACCGGCTATTACGAGCCGCTGCTGCACGGCTCGCGGGTGCGGCGCGGCCCGTATCAGACCGCCCTGTACCGCTGGCCGAGCAGCTATCGTGCCGGAACGCCGCTGCCGGCGCGCGCGCAGCTCGAACGCGCGGGCGTGCTGAACGGCAACGAACTGGTGTGGGTCGACGATCCGATCGAGGCGTTTTTCCTGCAAGTGCAGGGCTCGGGCCGCGTGATTCTCGACGACGGCACCGTGATGCGGGTCGGTTTCGGCGGCACCAACAACCAGCCGTATCGCTCGATCGGCAAATGGCTGCTCGATCACGGCGAACTGACGCCGGGGCAGGCCACCATGCAGGGCATCAAGGCCTGGGCGCGCGCCAATCCCACGCGCCTCGACGCGCTGCTCGACACCAACCCGCGCTTCGTGTTCTTCCGGGACATGGCGTCGGCCGAAGGCGCGCCGAACGGCGGCGCGGATGGCCCGATCGGCGCGCTCGGCGTGCCGTTGACGGCCGAGCGCTCGATCGCCGTCGATCCGTCGTTCATCCCGCTCGGCACGCCGGTGTTCCTGCAGACCACCCGCCCGCTGACCAATACGCCGATGAATCGCCTCGTGTTCGCGCAGGACACCGGTTCGGCGATCAAGGGCGGCGTGCGCGCCGACTACTTCTGGGGCCTCGGCGACGACGCGGGCGATCTGGCCGGCCGCATGAAGCAGGTCGGGCGGATGTGGCTGCTGCTGCCGAATTCGTGATGTCCGGCCGGGGCGCCGCGGCAACCGGCGCCCCGTGTTGCCTTCCTTTCGCGCCGGTGTTCACCGGCGCTTGTCCACCACCCGCCGTGCCTTGCCGACCGATCGCTCGATGCCGTTGACCGGCAGCACGTTGACGATCGCGCTCACCCCGATCAACGCCTTGATGTCGTAGGCCAGCGCCTGCCGTGCCGTATCGAGCAAGGCGGCCTCGGCCTGGGCGAGGGGGCAGGGTTCGACGTTCAGCGTCATCACGTCGAGCGGGCCGTCGCGCGTCAGCACGATCTGGTAATGCGGCGCGAGCACGCGCTGCTTCAGAAGCTGCTCCTCGATCTGCGTCGGGAACACGTTCACGCCGCGGATGATCATCATGTCGTCCGAGCGGCCGGTGATCTTTTCCATGCGCCGCATCGTGCGCGCCGTGCCGGGCAGCAGCCGCGACAGGTCGCGCGTGCGATAGCGCACGATCGGCAGCGCTTCCTTGGTCAGCGAGGTGAACACCAGTTCGCCGAGCTCGCCGTCGGGCAACACCTCACCGGTCAGCGGATCGACGATCTCCGGGTAGAAGTGATCCTCCCAGATCGTCGGCCCATCCTTGGTTTGCACGCATTCCGACGCCACGCCGGGGCCGATCACCTCCGACAGCCCGTAGATGTCAACCGCATCGATGCCGGCGCGCTGCTCGATCGCCGTGCGCATTTCGTTGGTCCACGGCTCCGCGCCGAAGATGCCGATCCGCAGCGACGCGTCGCGCGGGTCCAGCCCCTGGCGTTCCATCTCGTCGGCGATCGAGAGCATGTAGCTCGGCGTGACCATGATGATGTCGGGCCGGAAATCGCGGATCACCTGCACCTGTTTTTCGGTCTGACCGCCGCCGAACGGAATCACCGTCAGGCCCGCGCGCTCCGCGCCGTAATGCGCGCCGAGGCCGCCCGTGAACAGGCCGTAGCCGTAGCTCACGTGCACCTTGTCGCCGGTGCGTGCGCCGGCCGCGCGGATCGAGCGGGCCACCAGGTTGGCCCAGGTGTCGATGTCGCGCGCCGTGTAGCCGACCACGGTCGGCTTGCCGGTCGTGCCCGACGACGCGTGAATGCGCGCGACGCGCTCCTGGGGCACCGCGAACATGCCGAACGGGTAGTTGTCGCGCAGGTCGCTCTTGGTCGTGAACGGGAAGCGCGCGAGGTCGGCCAGCGTGCGCAGGTCGCCCGGGTGCGCGCCCGCTTCGTCGAACTTGCGCCGGTAGACCGGCGAATGCGCATAGGCGTGCGCGAGCGACCAGCGCAGGCGGTCGAGCTGCAGCGCCTGCAATTCGTCGCGGCTGGCGGTCTCGATCGGTTCGAGCGGAAGCGGGGCGTTCATCGATGTCTCCGGATCGGATTCTGGCGGGGGCGGGCCGTGCCGCCGCGCTCAATGCGCTGCGTTGTTATCGGTGGGAATCACGTTGCCGGCGATCCGCGCCGACTTGCCGCGAAACATCGCCACCGTTTCGCCGGCGCGGTTCGTCACGCGGATATCGTAGATGCCGTGCCGCCCGGCCAGCGTCTGCTCGACCGCCTCGGCCGTCAGCACGTCGCCTTCCGGCACCGGGCGCAGGAACTCGATCGCGCAGCCGGCCGCGACCGTATTGAGGTTGTGCGAGTTGCAGGCGAACGCGAACGCCGAATCGGCCAGCGTGAAGATCAGGCCGCCGTGGCAGGTGCGATGGCCGTTCAGGAACGCGGGGCGCACCGTCATGCGCATGCGCGCGCGGCCTGGCCCGATGTCGAGCAATTCGATGCCGAGCGCGCGCGTGCAGGCATCGGCCGCGTACATCGCGTCGGCGGCGGCGCGGGCGAGCGCATCGGGGTCGGCGGGCGAAGTTTGGGCCGTGGTCATCTCAACGCCCCTCGAAACGCGGTGCGCGCCGGGCCATGAACGCCGCGACGCCTTCCGCATAGTCGTGCGATTGCCCCAGCTCGCGTTGCAGGTCGCGCTCCAGATCGAGTTGCCGATCGAGCGGGTTCGTCATGCCGGCGCGCATCGCCTGCTTGATCGCGGCGATCGCGCGCGTGGGCTGGCGGGCCAGCTCGGTGGCCAGCGCGGCGGCGGTGGCGGCGAGCGCATCGTCGTCGACGGCGCGCCAGATCATTCCCCAGTCGGCGGCCTGTTCGGCGCCGAGCTTGTCGCCCGTCAGCGCCAGCCCGAGCGCGCGTGCGAAACCGACGCGCTGCGGCAGGAACCAGGTTCCGCCTGAATCTGGCACCAGACCGATCTTCACGAACGACTGGATGAAGCTGGCCGATTTCGCGGCCAGCACGAGGTCGCAGGCCAGCGCGAGATTCGCGCCGGCGCCGGCCGCCGTGCCGTTGACGGCCGCGATCACCGGCAGCGGCAACGCCTGAAGGCGACGCACGAGCGGGTTGAAATGCGCGTCGATCAGCGCGCCGAGATCGGTCGACGCGCCCGGCGTGAAATCGAGGTCGGCCAGATCCTGGCCCGCGCAGAAGCCGCGGCCGGCGCCGGTCAGCACCAGCGCACGCGCGTGGCTCGCCTCGGCAGCGTCGAGCGCCGCGGCCAGTTCGGCGTGCATCGCGCGGGTGAAGCTGTTGAGCTTGTCGGGGCGGTCGAGCGTGATCGTCGCAACCTGCGTCGCGTCATCGAGCGCGAACCGGATCGTGTCGTACGGCATCGAGTGTCTCCTCCACGTCGTGGATGGCCGGCGGCGTGCGTCGGCCCGGATGCGTCTGGTTTCCTGAAAAAACGATTCGGCTTGCGGTGGGTGCTCAGGCGGCGCTTGTAGTGCTTTCGGCGCGCGGCTCCACATGACGCCGGCTCTGCACCACGCGGAAGCGGTTCGCGACGAAGGCCGCGTCGGCCAGCGCCGCATTCGCGGCCGGGTTTGCGCCGGTGCCGTGGAAATCCGAGAACGCCGCCGACTGGTTGACGAATACGCCCCCCGTCAGATTGATCGACAACGCGACGCCGCCGCGGATCGCCGCATCGTGGGCGCGGTCGAGCACGGCTTCGTCGGTGCTGTACACCGACAGCGTCAGCGCGCCGCATTCGGCCGCGATGCCGCCGGCCAGTTCGAGCGAGTGCGCCGTCGAATCGGTGGCGATCACGAACGAGATCGGGCCGAACCATTCGCGCGTATAGGTGCCGCGTTCGCTGGCGTCGAGTTGCAGTACCAGCGGCGTGCGCACGCGCGCCTGCGGGTGGGCGGGGTGGTCGAGCGGCTGGCTGTCGGCCAGCACCTTGCCGAGCGCGCGGGCTTCGTCGATGCGCGCCGTCACGCCGTCGTTCTGGATCGCGCCGAGCAGTTCGACGGCGCGGGCCGGATCGGCCACGAGCTTCTGCACCGCGGCGCCGATCGCCTGCGCTACCTCGTCGAAGCCGACCCGGCCGTCCGGCGTGCGGATTCCGTCGCGCGGCACATAGATGTTCTGCGGCGCCGTGCACATCTGGCCCGAGTAGAGCGCAAGCGAGAACGCGATGTTGCGCGCGGCGGCTTTCAGGTCGTCCACCGAGTCGATCACGATCTGGTTGACGCCGGCCTTCTCTGTATACACATGGGCCTGATGCGCATGGCGTTCGAGCCAGTCGCCGTGCTGCGTGCTGCCGGTGAAGTCGATCAGACGGATCTCGGGGCGTACCGCCAGCGCTTCGACCAGCGCGCCGTCGTCGGGGGCGGTGGCCAGCAGCGTGATGACGTTCGGATCGAAGCCGGCTTCGCGCAACACCTCGCGTGCGATGCGCACGGTCAGCGCGAGCGGCAGGATCGCGCCCGGATGCGGCTTGACGATCGCCGTATTGCCGGTGGCCAGGTCCGCGAACAGGCCGGGGTAGCCGTTCCAGGTGGGGAAGGTGCAGCAGCCGAGCACGAGGCCGGTGCCGCGCGGAACGATTGCGTAGCGCTTGTGCATCGCAAGCGGCGGGTTCTTGCCTTGCGGTTTTTCCCAGTGCGCGTCGGCCGGGATCTTGCGCAGTGCGTCCCAGGCGTAGGCCACCGCTTCGAGCGCGCGGTCCTGAGCATGCGGCCCGCCCGCCTGGAACGCCATCATGAAGGCCTGGCCGGTGGTGTGCATCACTGCGTGGGCGATTTCGAAGCTGGCCCGGTTGAGCCGCGCGAGGATTTCAAGGCTCACGCCCACCCAGGCGCTCGGGCCGGCCGCACGCCAGCCCGGCTGCGCGGCGGCGGCCGCCGAGATCAGTTCGTCGGGCGAGGATTGCGGATAGCGGATGCCGAGCGGAAAGCCGAACGGCGACACTTCCGCGCCGACCTGTCCGCCCGACGCCGGCTGGTCGAGCGCGAAGGGCTTGTCGAGCTGGGCCTGGAAGGCCGCCTCGCCCTCGGCCGCGGCGCTTTCCCCGTACACTTTGGGACTGGGCATTTCGGCGAACGGGCTCCAATAGGCGCGAGTCTCGATGGCCGACAGCGCCTGTTGCAGCGTGGCTTCGTGCTTCGTGAACAAAGGATGGGTCATGACGGCAGCCTGATGGAAGTGGGAAGCCGGTCGCCCGAAAGCAATTAATTAACCGACCGGTTGGTCGGCAAATGTTAGCATTGTTCTCCGCGTGTGTGCGCGGAGCCTGGCGTTTCTTTAATGAGGAGACATCGATGGATTACGAGAACATCCTGGTGGAGACGCGCGGCCGCGTCGGCCTGATCACGTTGCACCGCCCGAAGGCGCTGAACGCGCTGAACGATGCGCTGATGGACGAGCTCGGCGCGGCGCTGAAGGCCTTCGACGCCGACGACGAGATCGGCGCGATCGTGCTGACCGGCAGTGAAAAGGCGTTCGCTGCGGGCGCCGATATCGGGATGATGGCTAAGTATTCCTATATGGATGTCTACAAGGGCGACTACATCACGCGCAATTGGGAGACGATCCGCCAGATCCGCAAGCCGGTGATTGCGGCGGTGGCCGGTTTCGCACTGGGCGGCGGCTGCGAGCTGGCGATGATGTGCGACATCATCATCGCGGCCGACACGGCGAAGTTCGGTCAGCCGGAAATCCGCCTGGGCGTGATGCCGGGCGCGGGCGGCACGCAGCGCCTGCCGCGTGCGGTGTCGAAGGCCAAGGCGATGGACATGTGCCTGACCGCGCGCTTCATGGAAGCCGACGAAGCCGAGCGTGCCGGGCTGGTGTCGCGCGTGGTGCCGGCGGCGGCGCTGCTCGACGACGCGTTGGCGGCGGCCACCACCATCTCGGAGTTCTCGCTGCCGGCCGTCATGATGATCAAGGAATCGGTGAACCGCGCCTACGAGACGACGTTGGCCGAGGGCGTGCAATTCGAGCGCCGCATGTTCCATTCGCTGTTCGCGACCGAGGATCAGAAGGAAGGGATGGCCGCGTTCGTCGAGAAGCGCAAGCCGGCGTTCAAGCATCGTTGAGCGCCGGGCGACCGATTTTCGGTCGCATTTTTTGACGTTTTCGTTTGAGATCAAAGGCTTGTCATAAAGGGCGCCGCGCGAGCGGCGCCCTTTATGCATTTTCTTTGCGAAAACGCTTGCACGAAGCGGGATGGGTGCTTAGAATTCGGCCTCTCTCGCGATGACGGAAACGC
>NZ_BAAILN010000131.1:27637-45144 GCF_054589155.1 Burkholderia sp. 3C | reverse complement strand
TACGATGCGTCCTAAGGACGCATCGTAAACGCCGTGATTAAATAAATCAACAAATTTCTCTCTGTTTTTAACGTCTCATTTAGTTATTTTCTTGACGATTTGCGAAATCAATGCTATTAAAGCACTGCTTGTCCTCAGGACAAGCAGTGCTTTTTTACATCCCATACTCATGGAACCCACTCTCTCAGTCGTCGGTGCACTCACGTTGCGGCTCGGCAAGGCGCATCGCTCCGGTGTCGTGACGCTCTACGATCTTGGCGCGATGCTCTGGCAGCTTCATGCCACGCGCGAGCATGCCGGGCACCGCATCAAGAATCCACGCAGCTCGCGACCGAGCCGTTCGAGCCTGTTCAAATGCCGTGACGATCTGATCGAAAACGGTGTCCTCGAACACCGCAACGACCTGCCCGACGACACGTGGCTCATGACCTTGTCGCCGTTCAAGGACCCCGCCGACATCCTGTGTGGACTGGATCCATTCAGCTATCTCTCCCATCTGTCGGCCATGGAATATCACGGCCTGACCGAGCTGGTACCCCGGCTGATTTTCGCGACCACCTACCCGGCAACCGAGTGGCGCAAACAGGCAGCCGATCGAATGACTGCGGACCTGGGCGACAGCCTGGCCGATTACCAGGCGGCCCGCATGCCCCCCCTGCAAAGGCTTGCGTTCGATACGGCAGGCAAGCGCAAGCTCAACCTGTTTGCCAGCAAGGCAGCCGGCTCATTCATCTCGCTTCGCGATCGCCCGGTACGCGTCGCCAGCGTCGGCCGGACCTTTCTCGACATGCTGCGGCGCCCCGATCTGTGCGGCGGCATTCATCATGTAATCGACACGTTTGTCGAACATGCACGCGCTTATTTGCCCTTGATCATCGATGAGTTAGATCGGCACGGCGAACCGATCGAAAAAGTCCGCGGCGGATATATCTTGGAGGATCGATGCGAAATCCGAGGCAATCCGCGCATTGAGGCCTGGACGCAGTTCGCTCAACGTGGCGGCTCGCGCAAACTCGATCCCGCTGAAGCGTACTGGCCAGCGTTCTCGGAAAAATGGATGATTTCCCTTAACGTGAGCCGTTGATGACCACTGTAGAAGATTGGGTAACCGGCGCCGCCGACGCGCGCGAACAAGCCTTTCGCAACGTCGTCCACATCGTGCTTTCCGCGATCGGCGCATCGCACGAATTGAAACCGGTGATGGTGATGAAAGGCGGCGTATTGATGGCGATCCGCTACGCCACGGGGCGCCACACGACCGACGTCGACTTCTCGACGCAAGCCCACTACCGCGAGTTCGCCGCTGGCCAGGACGCCTTCATCGAACGCCTGAACGCCGCCATCCGGCAAGCTGCGGAAGCGCTGAACTACGGCATCGCCTGCGGTATCCAGAGCACCGACCTGCAACCACGCGCCGAAGGCAATTTTCAAACGCTGAGAATTCGTATCGGCTACGCGCCCAAAGGCAACGCAAGCGCGATGAAGCGTCTGGCAGATCGGCAGTCTCCGCAAATTGTCCAGATCGACTACAGCTTCAATGAAATCATCGGCGACGTCGATTTCCTCGGAGTCGATGGCGAGCTCGAAATCCAGACATATAGCGAAACCACACTGCTCGCCGAGAAGCTCCGCGCAATCCTGCAACAGGAAGAACGGCAACGATCCCGGCGTCAGGATATCTACGACCTGCACTATTTTCTGACTCACTGGGGTGCCGATCGCGAACGTATCGAGCGGGTGCTGCGGTTGCTGATCGAAAAGGCGGAATCGCGCGGGCTTCGCATCGATCGCCAGTCGATGGCCGCTCCGGCGATCCGCGAGCGCTCGCAACGGGAGTATGCGGATCTCGCACCCACGATCGAAGGTGAGCTTCCGCCCTTCGACGTCGCGTTCACGACAGTGCGCCAGTATTACGAGTCGCTGCCGTGGCATCTCATTGCAACGGCAGAAAGGTCGCACGGCAACACCTAGCCGGCCCGGTTCGATCAGCGGTCGCCGCAGCGGGTGCCTCAGCCTCAAGCCACCCGCGCCCTCACCCAAGCCCCCTGCCGCCCCAACACATCCTCCGCCCGTTCCCCCACCAGCTCTCTGTACACCGTCGGCGCCGTCGCCCCCTCGGTGTTGATGACGAGAACCCGCGACGCGCGGCCGCCACCCACCTTCGCCAGCGCACCGTCCGCCGCCAGCGCGCACAGCCCGGCCAGCCCGGCCGCCCCCGATTCGCCGGACACGATCGGGATATCGCGTCCCGAGCCGGCCGCCAGCACCTGCATCGCGGCGATGGCGTCGGCATCCCGAATCGTCATGAAGTAATCCGCGCCGGTCGCCAGGAAGCGCCACGCCAGCGGTGAGGTCTCCCCGCACGCCAGGCCCGCCATGATCGAATCGACCGAGCCGGTGGCCTTCTCCGCCACGCCGGTGAGGGCGCTCTGGTAAAGGCAATCGGCCTGCTCCGGCTCGACGATCACCACCGTGGGCCGCTGCTCGCCGAACACTTCCCAGAAGTAGCTGGAGATGCCGGCGGCCAGGCCCCCCACGCCGCCCTGCAGGAACACGTGGCTGAACGCGGGCGCGCCGCCGCCCTGCGGCGCGCGCGTGGCCTCGACGACTTCCGCCGCCACCGCGCCATAGCCCTGCATCACGTCGCGCGGAATGATCTCGTAGCCGGGGTAGGACGTGTCGGACACGACGTGCCAGCCGTTCGCTCCGGCCAGCCGCGCCGCTTCCGCCACGGAGGCGTCGTAGTTGCCCGCGATGCGGACGATCCGTGCGCCCTGCTCCGCGATCGCCGCTTCACGCTCGACGCTGACGTTCGCATGCAGCACGATCACGCACCGGCAGCCGATGCTGCGCGCCGCCGCGGCCAGGCCCTTGCCGTGATTGCCGTCGGTCGCGCTCACCACCGTTAAGCCGTCGAGCCGGCTGCGATAAGCACCCCGAAACAAGCCGGCCGGATCGAGCTGCGCATCGGCGTTCAGCCGCATGACGAGCCTGACCAGCGCGATGGGCGCGCCGAGCGCCTTGAAGCTCCCGAGGCCGGAGCGGACCGATTCGTCCTTCACCCACACCTGCGCCACGCCGATGCGCGCGGCCAGATCGGGCAGCTCGTACAAGGGCGTCGCGTGGCGCGACACGCCGCTCCAGTTGGCGATCCAGTTGCGGCTCTCCTCGGCGCGTTCGACCGACATGAGCGCCTTCAGCGCGTCCGGGTAGGCGCGCCGTTCGGCGCGCGCGTTCACAACCAGCATGGTGAGGCTCCTTCACGATGAGTCGGCATCGCCGGCAACCCGGCGATTCACGACGCTCATCTTAAAAGCCCGGCCGATCAATTTTTGAGCGAAAGCGGCGCGCGATTCGCAAGAAAAACTCGCTTTTATCGTTCCTCGCTTTTATCGTTCTTTTGCCGCCGCTTTCGATACGCCGCTCGTGCTCAGGCGAACTGCGGCACGCCCGCCCGCATCCCGCCTCGCACCGCCGCCCCACCCTGCGCGAACGACGCCGCGCCGGCCTGCTGCTCGATCCGGAACACCGACACCGCATCGCCCAGGCGCTGCGCCTGATCGACCAGCGAAGCGGCGGCCGCCGCCGCCTGCTCGACGAGCGCGGCGTTCTGCTGCGTGACCTCGTCCATCTGCGACACGGCGATATTGATCTGATCGATGCCGTCGCTCTGCTCGCTCGACGCCACGGCGATCTCGTTCATGATGCCGCTCACGCGGCCGATCGCGGTGACGATCTCGTTCATCGTGGTGCCCGAGCGCTCCACGAGATCGGCGCCGGTCTGCACGCGCTGCGTCGATTCGACGATCAAGCCCTTGATCTCCTTGGCGGCGGTGGCGCTGCGCTGCGCGAGCGAGCGCACCTCGCTGGCGACCACCGCGAAGCCGCGGCCCTGCTCGCCGGCGCGGGCCGCTTCCACGGCGGCATTGAGCGCGAGGATGTTGGTCTGGAACGCGATGCCCTCGATCACGCCGACGATGTCGCCGATCCGGCGCGAATCGCCGACGATCTCCTGCATGGTGCCCACCACGTCGCGCGCGAGCTGCCCGCCCTCGGCGGCCAGGCCCGATGCGCCCTCGGCCAGCGAACTGGCCTGGCGCACGTTGTCGGCGGTCTGCTTCACGGTGGAGGTCAGTTGCTCGATGCTGGCGGCGGTTTCCTCCAGCGAGGCGGCCTGTTCCTCGGTGCGCTGCGACAGGTTGGTGTTGCCCGCCGCGATCTCGCCCACGCCCACGTTGATCGATTCGGTGCTGCTGCGCACCGCGCCCACCGTGGATGTCAGGGAGTCCTGCATATTGCGCAGCGCCTCGCTGAGCTTGCCCATTTCGTTACGGCCCGTGACCTCGACCTTGCCGGTCAGATCGCCGTCGGCGATGCGGCCGAAGCTCTCGACGGCGGCATCCACCGGCTTGACGATCGCCTTGACGAGCCAGATCCGCACGAACAGCGACAGCGCGAGCGCCAGCACCAGGCCCACCGCCACCGCCACGATGACCATCGAGAATTGCCGCTGCGCGGCCTCGTAGCGCGCCTCGCCGATATCGACCTGATGCTTCTCCAGCGCGAGCATCGCCTTTTCGTACGCGGAATACAGCGGCGACAGCTTGTGGCCCTGGATCTCGCCGAACGCAGCCTTGTCGCCGGCCTTCAGCGCGGCCATCGCCGGCTCGATGCCCAGATGGATGAAGTCGTCGCGGCGCTTCTGCATGTCGTCGATCAGGCCGCGCGCGCCCGGATCGTCGCCGACCTGCGCCAGATACGCCGAGAAACGCTCGTTCGAGAGCTTGATGTATTGGTCCGAACGCTTGAACGCCGAATCGGCGCCGGCCGCGTCGCCGATGTTCGTCAGCGAGTCGTAGGTGGCGAGCGACAGGCGCAGGCGCAGCAACTGGCCCGAGCTGCCTTCGAGGTTGGCCACGGCCGGCGTATCGACCGTGTACATCTGCTTCAGGTCGTGATTCGCCGCGTTCAATGACACCACACCGAGCAACGCACCGACGATCAATGCAAGGCCGAACAGGCCGATGATCGCGTTCACACAATGGCGAATCGACAGATTTTTAAGCATGTGAATGGATCGATTGGTCGAACGAAACCCGGACGCCGGACCCGTGCGGTTCTCATTCTTGGTCCGTGAAATGGTTCGATATACGAATGGTTGTTCCCATTCTCCGGCGCACGTCGTTATTACGGCCCCAAATGATCAGACTTGATTCACACCTGGTAGAAACGCTGACGAGTGGTTTCCCTTATTCAGTTCTTGCTCGCGCTGTCGATCGCGCGTCGCAACGGCTCGATCGGCGCTTCCGGCGCACGCAGTGAAAGCGCGAGCGGCCCCGCTCAGGCGGCTTGCCCCGCGCGGCGCAGCCCGATCAGTTGCAACAGGCGGACGAACAGCGCGCGCTCGACGGGCGCGCCGCCGTTCGACGCGTGCTGGAGCAGCAACAGCTCGGGCGTGAGTTGGGGTGAGCGATACATCGGAGTCCTCCCGGTTTGGATCGGGCCGGCCGAAGCGGCTGCCGCGCCTTTTTGTTACGCAAGAATCGAACCAAAGGCGGCGGCCCCACCCGGCAAGGCGGGCCGCCGCACACACTCAGGCCGCACGCCGCGCCGGTGCGTGGCCCGCACCGTTCGAGGGCGTGGCGCGCAGCGCCGCGCATCGCACCGGCGCATGGCGCTCGCATTGCAGCGCATCGCCAAGCCGCGCCGGATCGCCATCGGCGCTGCCGATCACCACCCGGAACCCGTGCAACGCGTCGTTGGCCAGCAATTGCGGGCCGTGTCGCGCAGTCAGCGCGGCGTCGAGCGGCCGGTGCGTGCTGTCGGCCACAATCCGCAACCGGTCGATCTCGCCCTGCAACGTGGCGCCGCCGTCGAAGATGTCGACGTATTGACTGAATCGGAGTCCTTCCGATTCCAGCAAGGCCCGCGCCGGGGCCGTGTGCGGATGCACCGCGCCGATCACGGCGCGCGCCTCGGCCGGCAGCAGCGCCAGATACAGCGGATGCTTCGGCATCAGTTCGGCGATGATCGACTTGCGGCCGAGTCCTACCCATCGATCCGCCGCGGGGAACTCCATCTGGAAGAACGGCCGGCACACGGCGTCCCAGAACGGCGAACGGCCCGCCGCGTCGGTCACGCCGCGCATCTCGGCCACCAGCGAGCGTGCGAAGCGCTCGCGGAACGCGGCGATGAACATGAAGCGGGCTTTCGAGAGCAGCGCGCCGTTGCCGTCGCGCCGGTAATCGGGCGCGAGAAACAGCGTGCACAGCTCGCTGTGACCGGTATGGTCGTTCGACAGGAACAGCGCCGAGGCATCGCTGCTGACGCCCGTCTCCTTCGACGCATGAATGAAGCGGCCGATCCGGTAGTTGTACCAGGGCGCGTCGAGCCCGACGGCCGCCTCGATGCCGGACACGCCGGCCACGCAACCGTTGCAGGTGTCTTCCAGCACGAACAGGTAGCCCTGCTGCGCGGGCGGCAAGCTGCCGGCCAGGGTCGCCACGCTGCGCGCGATGCGCGCCTCGATCAGCGCCGCGTCGGGCATGAACGAGGTCATGCCCACGCCCGTGGTCCGAGCCAGCGCGAGCAATGCGCCGGCATCGCCGGGCCGCGCCATGCGCACCGTCATCATGATCGCGGCCCCCCTTGCATGCGGCCGGCCGGCGCGAACACCTCGGCCAGCATGCAACGCGCGCTGCCGCCGCCCACCCGCTCGATCGTGTCGATCGCCACCACTATCGGCGTGGCATGACGCGCGAGGGTGTCGCGCTGCGCGCCGTCGAGCGCCGCCCACGCGGTGCGCGATGCGGCCACCAGCGGCGCCCCATCGCGGCCGCGCACCTCCAGCATGTTGCCGGCGAACGCGCCGAGCTGCGCGAGGCTCAGTTCGATCACCACCTTGCCGGCCGCGCGCAAGCCGCCGAGCACGGCGCGCCGATCGGTGTCGTCGACGATCGCCTCGGCGCACACGCCGGCCAGCGTCGTGCCCACCCACATCATGACGTTGGTGTGATAGATCGGCGTGCCGTGCCGGTCGGCCGCATCGAACGCGAACGCCTGATAACCGAGCCGGCGCGCCAGTGCGTCGAGCAGGCCGGCATCGGTGCGCGGCGAGCGGCACGCATAGCAGAGCCGCGCGTCGCGATCGAACACCACGCTGCCGGTGCCTTCGAGAAAGCGATTCTCGCGCTCGTAGGCGCTGAGGTCGAACGTGCGCGGCCACACCACGCGGTTCGCCAGCGCGCCGAGCACCGGGCCGTCGCGCTCCTGTCGCCGGTTCGGCGCGCGCATCGGATACAGCACGAGCGTGCCGTCGTCGTGCGACGACCACCAGTTGTTCGGGAAGATCGAATCGGGCGTGGGCGGTTCGGGCGTGTCGTCAACGACGATCACCTCCACCCCGCGCACGCGCAGCGCATCGACATAGCCGTCGAATTCGGCGAGCGCGGCGCGATGCACGTGTTCGTGCGCCGGTTCGTCGTGCTGGAACGCGTTGTCCTGCGCCGTTTGTGGATTGAACGCGAAGCGCGCGGGGCGCACCATCAGCACGGTATCGGTGGTTTGTCGGGACATGGCGGAGCGAAAACTGATTGGGATGACTGATCGATTCATGCGCTTTATCCGTGCGATCGATACCGGTCATTCTTGCAGATCCCCACTCGCGTTTCGTGGCGTTTTCCCCGCTCCGCCCTGCCTGAAACCGCTGTTGCAAGCGGCTTGCGCAGCCGATTGCGCTGCGCCGGAATCAGGCGCCGCGCTGGCTCCCGTACACCGCGAACGAGAACGCCAGATAGGCCGCGAGCGTCGAGGTCATGTCGCCCACATCGGTGGTCGGGTTGACTTCGGTGATCGCCATCGCCACGCAATGCGGCGCGAGCATCTCGACCATCTCCAGCGCCTCGGCCGAGCTGATGCCGCCCGGTTCGTGCGCGCCGGCGCCCGGTGCGTACGCGGGGTCGATCGCATCGATGTCGAACGACAGGAAGATGTGATCGGCGCCCTTCGTGCGTTCGAGGATCTTCGCCACGGTGGCCGCCGGCCCCAGGCGCAGCACTTCGCGCGCGGACAGATGCACGAGGCCGGTGTCGTGCTTGAAGCGGCCCGATGCCGGGAAGTTGAAATGACGTTCGCACACCTGAATGCAGTGATCCGAATCCACGCGATCGAGTTCGAGCGCGCGGCGCATCCCGCTCGACTGACTGAAGCGGCCTTGCGCCTCGCTCGAATCCATCAGGTCGAGGTGCGCGTCGAAGTGGACGATCGCGATCTTGCCGGGCAGCGCGTCATGCACGCCCTTGGCGACCGGGAACAGCAGGCTGTCGTCGCCGCCGATCACGATCGGCATGCGCCGGTTCGCCAGCGATTCTCGCACCGCCGTCTCGGTGGCCGCGAACGTCGCCAGCGTGTCGTTCGACACCGTCACGTCGCCGCGATCGACGAGCAGGCTCGATCCCACCTCGAAGAAGCCGTCGGTTTCCAGGCAGTAAACCTTGCCGTCCTGAATCCGCATGTTGATCCAGCGCGCGGCGTTGCGCACGCGCTCAGGCGCGTAGCGTGAGCCCGGGTAGCCGAGCGAGGATTCGCCGTCGAACGGCACGCCCCACAAGTCGCATTGAGTGAACGGAACGGAAGACATGGCAGGACTCCTTGATAAATTGGTGAGGAAATGCGGCCGGCGTGCCGGGCCGCGCGACGGCGCGCTACGTCAGCGCGCCGCTCGGAAACTGACGCGGGCGCTCGCGGCGCGGCGCGCTCGACACGGCATGCGCACCGATGCAATTGCCGACCCGGTCGAGATGAAGCGGTGCACGCATCGGCGGGACCTCAGTGCGCGCGCGGCGCGAGATGGCGCAGCCAGCGAGCCTCGGCGAACCGGAACAAGCGCGTGAGCAGCAGCGTCAGCGCGAGATAGAGCGCGCCGGCCGTCACGTACGGTTCGAACGAGATGTAGTAGTTCATGCTGACGTAGCGCGCAACGCCCGTCAGGTCGAGCAGCGTCACCGTGCTCGCCACCGAGGTGGCCTGCAGCATCAGGATCACTTCGTTGCCGTATTGCGAGATCGAGGCGCGCAGCATCGACGGCAACACGATGCGACGCATCAGCAGCGGCCGGCTCATGCCGACACTCAGCGCCGCCTCCACCTCGCCGCGCGGCACGGTGCGGATCGCGCCGGCGAAAATCTCGGTGCTGTAGGCGGTGGTGTTCAGCACGAACGCCAGGATCGCGCAGAAGCTCGCGTTCGAAAACCACGGCCACACGAACGATTCGCGCATCCAGTCGAACTGCGCGAAGCCGTAATAGACGATAAATAGTTGCACGAGCAACGGCGTGCCGCGCATCACCAGCGTGTAGCCGGCCACGGGCCACGCGATCCAGCGCTGGTGAGAGGCGCGCGCGATCGACAGCGGCACCGCGATCGCAAAGCTGATCGCCACCGACGCGCACATCAGCCACAGCGTTTCCAGCAGCCCCTGCGCATACATCGGGGCGTTATCCCAGATCAGGTCCCAGTTCATCCCCGCACCTCGCGCGTGCCGGCCGAGAAGCGTCGGCCGATCCAATGCAGCGCCACCAGCGAGACGATCGTGACGGCCAGATAGAACGCACCGGCCAACACGTAGAACGTGAACGGCTCGCGAGTCGCCTCGGCGGCGCCGCGCGCGCGGAACATCAAATCGTGCAGGCCGATCAGCGACACCAGCGCGGTGCCCTTCACGAGCACCAGCCAGTTGTTGGTGAAGCCGGGAATCGCGAGCCGCACCATCTGCGGCAGCAGGATGCGCCGGTACACCTGCGGCGCGGTCATGCCGTATGCGTAGCCCGCCTCGGCCTGCCCGCGCGGAATGCGCAACAGCGCGCCGCGAAACGTTTCGGTCATGTAGGCGCCGAAGATCAGCCCGAGCGTCAGCGAGCCGGCCACGAACGGGTTCAGCTCGAAGCTCGCGTCGCTGCCGAGCGCCGTCAGCACCTGATTGACGAGGCCCGGCAGGCTGTAGAACACCATGAACATGATGACCAGATCGGGAATGCCGCGCACCACCGTGGTGTACATCGTGGCGAGCCAGACCACGCGGCGGTCGGGCGAAAGCTTGCAGATCGCGCCGAGCAGGCCGAAGGCCGTGGCCAGCGCGATCGACACGAAGGCCAGCGCCAGCGTGACGGTGCCGGCCGCGAGGACGGTGCGGAAGTATTCCTGAATCATGGTCGATGCCGATAAGGCCGCGCGAGGCGGCCGGTAAGCGTAAGGACTGCGATTTATTGCGTGACGTTCGAGCCGGCGCCGAACCACTTGTCGTTGATCTTCTTCAGATCGCCGCTCTTGCGAAGCTGCGCGAGCGCCGCGTTGAACTTCATGCGCAGGTCGTCGTCCTGCTTGCGCACCGCGATCGCCACGCCTTCGCCGAGCGCCTTGCTGTCCTTGCCCGTATACGACGGTCCGATCAGCTCGAAGCGCTTCGCGTTGTCGGCCTTCGACAGGAAGCTTGCGTCGATCTGCGCCTGATACGAGAAGTGCAGATCCGCGCGGCCGGCGGCCAGGTCCAGATACGGCTCGCTGCCCGATTCGTAGCGCTTGATCGTGGCGACGCTGCCGAAGCGCTGCGTGATGAAGTTGTCCATCGGCGTGCCGGTCTGCACGGCGATCGTCTTGCCCTTCAGCCCTTCCGGCGTGATCTGCAGATGCTCGGCCTTCGGGCCGACGAACCGGTAGACCGGGAATTCGTACACGTCGGTGAACGCCATCACGCGCTTGCGTTCCTCGGTGATGTTCAGCGACGAGATCAGCGCGTCGTACTTCTTGCCGAGCAGGCCCGGGAACATGCCGCTCCAGGCCGCGTTGATCACGTTGCACTTCAGTTGCGCGCGATCGCACAGCGCGTGGATCAGGTCGATGTCATAGCCGGTCAGGCTGCCGTCCGGCGCGGCCGATTCGAACGGCGGGAAGGTGGCGTCGGTGGCGACGTTGACCTGCGTCCACTCCTTCGCCTGCGCGAAGGTGGAACAGAAGGCGGCGGCAATCAGCAGGGTGCGGGCAAGGCGTTTCATGGTCATCTCACGAGGTCAGGGCAGGGTGGTTGGGCAGTCGGTGCGCCACTGCGCCGGAGGCCGGCTGCGGGCGAACATTATTGGATCGAAAAAAGCGCCGGATCTGTCGAAATCGGCGCGGCGCGCCGCCGTTTTCTGTCGCAATTTCCGCGCAGTCCGGCCGATTCCGTCGATCAAATGATTCGCAGAACGAATCTATTTTCACGAGGCACGATGAACGTTGTCGCATCGTCGTCTCAGTACGCGAGCGTGCGCTTGAGCGCGGCCAGCTCGGGGCTGCTCGCGATCTTGTCGATATGGAAGCGCGCGTCGGCCAGCCAGGTTTCGGTCAGTTCGCGGTAATGGCTCATGTCGCGGCACTCCATGCGAATCAGATAATCGAACTGGCCGCTGACCAGATATACGTCGAGCACCCAGGCCGCGCCCGCGAGCGCCGTCTCGAATGCCTTCTGCGCCGCGCGCCCGCTCTGGTTCGACAGGGCCACCTGCACGAACAGCGTGAGGTTCGGCGCCACGCGCTTCATGTCGATCAGCGCGCCGTAGCCCGAAATCACGCCGAGCTTTTCGAGCTTGCGCACGCGTTCGAGGCACGGGCGCGGCGTCAGGTTCACCAGCTCCGACAGGCGCTGGTAGGTGATCCGTCCATCGCGGCGCAGCACGTCGAGAATCGCGTGATCGATCCGGTCGAGGCTCGGTGCGCCGGCCGGGCCGGCATGAAGGCGCGTCATGGCGGGCTCGCTCAGATCGGCGGCGCGATCACCCAGATCGCGATGGCCGGCTGTGTCGCCGACGGGTTGCGCCACGTGTGCGCGAGCGTGGGCGGGAAGGTCAGCGTGTCGCCGGCCTTCATCGAATAGGTTTCGCCGTCCACCACCATGTCGAGTTCGCCTTCCTTCAGGTGGACGAAATCGACGGCCGCGTTGAGCTTGTACGGCTCCGGCCCCGAACCGCCGCCCGGCTCGATCACCGACAGCAGCGCCATCAGGTGCTCGTTGCCGACGCCCGCGATCAGGTATTCGTGCATGCCCTCGCCGCCGAGGCTGATCGGGCGGCCTTCGCCGGCGCGCACGAGGTTGGTGGCCGGCGGATCGAACAGCGTGCCGGGCCGCACGCCGATCGCGTCGCACACCTTGAGCAGCGTGGCCACCGAGGCCGACACGGCGTCGCGCTCGAAGCGGCTCAGGAACGACTTGGTCACGCCGACGCTGTTCGCCACCTGCTCGATCGACAGCCCGCGCGCCTTGCGCAGCGCCCGCAGCCGTTCGCCGAGGTTGATCTCCTCGCGCACGGGGCGCAGCGGGCCGGCGGGCCGGCGCGCGGCGTCGATGGCGGCGGACGGCTCGTCGGGCAGGCTGGGTGTATCGGCGGTGACGGGTTTGCGGGGCATGCGGCGTACGTATCCGGGAGCAACAAAAGTGTCGCCATGGTACACGTGGAAATTCCTCGTCAAAATTAATCTCCACGACACTGTGGTTGCCTGGGAGACAACTTTTCATCGATTCGGGGCGCCCAGCGATAAGCAAAATTCATCGAATCGATCACGAAACCTGCGTTTCCTTATAGCTCGCCGCGCCCTACCCTTGACGCCTTCTCTCTCGCAAGGAAAGCCCAGGATGTCCGTCACCTCCCGCCGTTCGTTCTCGCATATCGGCCTGCCAGTCACCGGCCTCGACGCCGCCGTCACGTTCCACACCGAGAAGCCGACCTCTTCGGCCGGGGCCTACTGCTGAGATGACCACGACGATGACGACCCCAACCCCCATCGCAACCGCAGCGGCCCCCGCGACCTGGCGCGCCTGGACCTGGGCCGGCAGCGCCGATCCCCTCGCGCTGCGTCTGGCCGACGTGGCGGTCGAACCGCTTGCGCCCGGCCGGATGCTGGTGCGCAACGCCGCGATCGGCCTCAACCCGGTGGACTGGAAGGTGCTGGGCGGCGACCTGGTCGACTGGGCGCCCGGCAAGGTGCCCGGCGTCGATGGCGCGGGCACCGTGGTGGCGGTGGCCGACGACGTGCCGGCCGACTGGATCGGCACGCGCGTGGCCTATCACACCGATCTGGCCACGCCCGGCAGCTTCGCCGAATACACGCCGGTCGCGGCGCGCGCGGTGTTGCGCGTGCCGGACGGCGTGGATCTGGCGACGGCCGCCGGCATGCCCTGCCCGGCGCTGACGGCCTGGCTCGCGCTCGACAAGCTGCCGCTGCGCGAGCAGGGCCGCGTGCTGATCAGCGGCGCCGGTGGCGCGGTGGGGCTGTATGCGGTGCAGTTCGCCGTGGCGCTCGGCTTTCAGGTGGACGTGATGTGCCACCCGCGCCATGAAGCGCGCTTGCGCGCACTCGGCGCGCAACGCCGCTTCGACGGCCCGCTCGACGCAAGCAGCCGCTGGCCCGACGCCCACGCCGGCCGCTACTTCGCCGTGATCGACAGCGTGAACGACGAGCACGCGGCGCAGCTCGCGCCCGTGCTCGGCGCGAACGGCCATCTGGTGTGCATTCAGGGGCGCGCCGCGACCTGGCCGAATCCGCCGTTCGGCCAGGCGCTGTCGATGCACGAAGTCGCGCTCGCCGCGCTGCATCCGCACGGCAGCGACGACGACTGGGCGCGCGTCGTCAAGGCCGGCGAGGCGATCCTGCAGCAGATCGCGGCGGGCCGCCTCGCCACCGAGGCGCAGGTGGCCGTCGAGTTCGACGCGCTGCCGGCGCACCTCGACGCGCTGCGTCAGCGCGCGTTCTCCGGCAAGGCGCTCGTGACGCTCGGCTGACGCGCCACGCGCCTCACAGTTGCGCGGCGATCGATTCGATCAGTGCGCGCAGCCACTGCTGGGCCGGGCTGGCATCGCTGCGGCGATGCCAGATCAGATGGATCACGATCTCCGGCAGCGCCACCGGCGGCGGGAACAGCACCAGCTCCCGCCCGGCCGGCGAACTGAGCGCCACGCGCTTCATGACGGTGGCCGTCATGCGCGAGCGCGCCACCACCAGCGGCACCGCGAACATCTGCGGCAGCGTCAGCGCGAGCGTGCGCTGCCTGCCCTGCTGCGCCAGCACCTGATCCACCAGCCCGTGCCGCTCGCCCTCGGGCGACGCGAGCACATGCGGCAACGCCAGATACGTGTTCATGTCCATGCCGCGCCGCGCGGCCGGGTGATCGCGCGCGACGATCGTGACGAACGCGTCGCGCAGGATCGGCCGCACCATGATCCGGCCATCGGCGCGCGTGGGCGACACGCCGATGGCCGCGTCGATCGCGCCCGCATCGAGCAGATCGACGGCGTGATCGCGATCGTTGAACGCGTGCACGTCCACCGCGATGCCGGGCGCCTGCTCGCCGAGCGCCTGCAACAGCGCGGGCAGCAGCACGAACGCCGGGTAATCGGCCAGCCCGAGATTGAAGCGCAGCGCGGCGTGGCCCGGCTCGAACGCGGGCTTCCTCACCAACGCGGCCTCGATCTGGCGCAGCGCCTGCGAAATCGGCTCGGCCAGGTCACGGGCGCGCGGCGTGGGCAGCAGGCCGCCCGCGCTGCGCAGGAACAGCGGGTCGTCGAACAGCCGGCGCAGCCGCGCCAGCGCCGCGCTCATGGCCGGCTGGCTCACGCCCACCCGGGTCGCGGCGCGCGTGACGTTGCGCTCGTTCATCAGGGCGTCGAAGGCCGCCAGCAGGTTCAGGTCGATGCCATGAAAATCCATAATTCAAATAATCATTTATATCGTTCATTTGTTGGACGGATTTTACAGCCGCCAGCACACTTCAGTCACTCCAACCCTGAAGCGAAACGAGACCCACCATGACGGCCACCTCCCATGAACTCGCCTTGTCCGATTCCGACCGCCTGAGCGCCGAGCGCCACGCCGTGGAAACGCTGTACCGCGCGTTCAGCGACAAGAACCCCGACCTCGTCGACGCCGTGCTGGCCCCCGACTGGGACGACATCCCGCTGGCCCCCGGCCAGGGCGCCGGCCCCGAAGGCATCAAGCCGATCATCCGCAGCTTCGGCGCAGCGTTCCCGGACGTGAAGATCGTGATTCACGACATGATCCAGGTGCCCGGCAGGATCGGCGTGCGCGCCGAAATCACCGGTACGCACCAGGGCGAGCTGTTCGGCATTCCGGCCAGCGGCAAGCACGTCAGCTTCCGCCTGCACGAATTCCACGAGCTGGACGGCCAGCGCGTGACCACCACCTGGCACATGGAGGACTGGTTCGGCCTGTTCCTTCAGCTTGGCCAGTTTCCGCAGCAGTCCTGATCGATCGGCATAACGAGGAGCGCACCATGAAAGCAGCCATCGTCACCGCCTTCGGCGGCCCGGACGGGGTCGTCATCGGCAACACCGCGCAGCGCGAGCCGGGCCACGACGAGGTAGTCGTGCGCATCGAGGCCGCCGCCGCGAACCCGCTGGACCTGAAGATCCTGGCCGGCACGCTGCAAACCGTGTTTCCGATCGCATTCCCGTACGTGCCGGGCAGCGATTTCAGCGGCGTGGTCGAATCGGTGGGCCGGCAGGTCACCGGCCTGCAAGTGGGCGAGCGCGTATTCGGCCGCAGCGCGCCCACTGCCGGCGGCGCATTCGCCCAGCGCATCACGATCGCGGCGGCGGATGTGCACGCGATTCCGGCCAGCATGAGCTTCGAGCAGGCCGCCGCGGTGCCCACCGCGTTCGGCACCGCGCGTCAGGCGCTGTTCGACAGCGGCCGCCTGCAACGCGGGCAGCGTGTGCTGATTCATGCCGGCGCGGGCGGCGTGGGCAGCATGGCCGTGCAGCAGGCGCATCTGGCCGGCGCGTACGTGATCGCCACGGCGTCGGCGCGCAATCTCGAGCTGGTCGGGAGCCTCGGCGCGGACGAAGTGATCGACTACCGCACGCAGGATGTGTCGGCGCTGCGCGACATCGACCTCGTGCTGGACATGCACGGCGGCGACACGCTGGCCCGATCGTGGCAGGTGCTGCGCGCGGGCGGCCGGATCGTGACGCTGGTGGAGTTCGGCATCGAATCGCGGGGCGACCTGACGGGCGAAGCCGTGTTCTTCGCGAGCGCCACGCCGTTCCTCGCGGAAGCCGCGCGCCAATTCTCGGCGGGGCAATTGCAGATCGTGACCGATTCGATCTTCCCGCTGGATGACACCCGCGCCGCGCTCGAAAAGCTGGCCACCGGCCACGCGCGCGGCAAGGTGCTGATCCGCACGCGGCCCTGAGCGAGGCACGCACCATGACACACGATACGCAACAAGTCGTGCTGGTGACGGGTGCCGGTTCCGGCATCGGCCGCGCGATCGCCCTGTCGCTGGCGCGGGCCGGGCACTGCGTGCACGCCAGCATGCGCGATCCGCTCGGCAAGAACCGGGCACGCAGCGATGCGCTGCTGCGGATCGCCGAGGCCGAACGGCTCGCGCTGCATGTGCTCGAACTGGACGTGCTGTGCGAGACAGGCTGCCGCGCGGCCGTCGACCGGATCGTCGCGACGCACGGGCGCCTCGACGCGGTAGTCAACAACGCCGGCATGTTGATGACGGGCCTGACCGAAGCGTTCTCGGTGGAACAGGTGGCGCGCATCGTCGATGCCAACGCGCTGTCGTGGCTGCGCGTCAATCGCGCGGTGCTGCCCGCGATGCGGCGGCAGGGGCATGGGCTGCTGATGTATGTCGGCAGCACCACGGCGCGCCTGCACGAGCCGTTCCTCGGCCCGTACATCGCCAGCAAGGCGGCCGGCGACGCACTGGCCGAGGTGATGGCGATGGAAGTGCGGCCCTCGGGCATCGACAGCACGATCCTCGTGCCCGGCGCCTTTACTTCGGGAACCGAACATTTCGCCGACGCGAACCCGCCCGCCTACACCGCCATCGAGCAGCAATACGGCACGCTGCCCGGCCGCGCCGCCACGCTCGGCGCGCGGCTCGAGGCTATCGACGCGGCCCACGGCGGCCCGCTCGACGTATCCGCGGTCGGCGAAGCCGCCGTCGAGGTACTGGCGATGCCGCGCGGGCAGCGGCCATTGCGCGTGACGATCGACGGCCAGCGCAAGGGCACCGAGGCGATCGACGCCGTGTATCACGAGAAGCAGGCCGCCTTCCTCAAGCAGATGGGGCTGGAGGATCTGACGCTGCCGTCGTGACCGCACAGCGGCGGGCGGCCCCGGCGGGAACGACGCAGTCAAACCGGCGGCCGCCACTCGACGATCAGCAGATCGGTATCGGCCCGCGCCGTCAGCACGAGCGCCGGGCCACCGCGAATCGCCGCGCCGTCGCGCGCCGCGAGCCGCACCCCGCCCAGTTCGAGCGGCCCGTGATCGGCCACCAGATAGGCCGCGCCGCCCGGCGGCACTTCATACGGCAGGCTCGCGCCCTCGCGCAGCGTGGCGATCCGCACGCGCGCATCGGCATTGACGGCCAGCGCGCCCGCCTTCACATCGTCGGGGCAGCCGCTGGCCAGCGTCACGAAGCGGCCCTCGCGCCGCGCCGGCGCGCAG
>NZ_BAAILN010000131.1:10460-27532 GCF_054589155.1 Burkholderia sp. 3C | reverse complement strand
TGGTGCGCGGCTGCAGCCAGATCTGGAACAGCCGCGCCGGCACGTCCTCCTCGTTGCGTTCGGCGTGATGCACGCCCGCACCCGCGCTCATCGCCTGCACGCAGCCCGCCACGATGCGCGCACGATTGCCCGCATCGTCCTCATGCGTGATCGCGCCCGAACGCACCCAGGTCACGATTTCGACGTTGCGATGCGCATGCAGGCCGAAGCCCGCATGCGGTGCGAATTCGTCGTCGTTCCAGACATGCAGCGGGCCGAGCGGCTCGTGCTCGGGCCGCCCGATCTCGCCGTGGCGAAAATGCAGCCGCGCGGCGAGCCAGTCGCGCGAGATCGCGCCAAGCGCGGTAAAGGGACGATGTTCGATCATGATGTGTCGCACTCCTGAAGAGCCGGGCAACGCGTGGTGCGTGCCCGGCCCCGGCCGTCAGATCTGCTGCTGGCCGCCATCGACGAACAGTTCCGCGCCGTTCACGAAGCTGGCGTCGTCCGAGGCCAGGAACAGCGCCGCGCTGGCGATTTCCTCCGGCTCGCCGAGGCGTTCCAGCGGGATCTGCGCCGCGAGGTAATCGGCCAGGCCCTGGCGTTGCGCGGCGTCGTCGCCGGCCAGATCGAGCAGGCCGGGGGTGCGCGTCGCGCCGGGGCTGAGGGTGTTGACGCGGATATGGCGCGGCTTCAGGTCGAGAATCCAGCTACGGGCGAACGCACGCACCGCCGCCTTCGAGGCCGAGTACACGCTGAACGCCGCGGTGCCCGCGCTGCCGGCCGTCGAGCCGGTCAGGATCACCGACGCGCCATCGGCCAGCAGCGGCAGCGCCTTCTGCACCGTGAACAGCACGGCCTTGACGTTGCGGTCGAACGTGTCGTCGAAGTGCGCTTCGGTGATCTCGCCGAGCGGCAGCATCGAACCGCCGCCGGCGTTGGCGAACAGCACGTCGAGGCGGCCGTGCGCTTCGCGAATCTGCGCATACAGCGCGTCGAGCTGGTCGAGCCGGGTGGAATCGACGCGCAGGCCGGTGGCCGCGCCGCCCGCTTCGCGGATCGAGGCAACCGCCGCATCGAGTTCGGCCTGGCGGCGGCCGGTCAGGTAGACGTGCGCGCCTTCGGCGGCGAAACGTTGCGCGGTGGCCAGGCCGATGCCGCTGGTGCCGCCGGTGACGAGGGCGATTTTGTTGTCGAGCTTGCGTGCCATGATGTTTCTCCTGAGTTCGGTCGAATCGGTTGACGCCACCGGTTGGCGGCGTTCGCGGCGGCTTGTGTGCTGCGATGGATGAAGCTTATCGACGCCCCTGAACTTCCGAAATAGAATGGATCGCAAACCAACGTTGCAAAATTGAAATGATGAATGCCCATGTCGAAACTGCCTGATTTCGAAGGACTCGCGATGTTCGCCAAGGTGGCGGAGGAAGGTTCGTTCGCCGCCGCCGCGCGGGCGATGGGCGTCTCGGTGGCCACGGTGTCGCGCGGCGTGGCGCGCCTGGAGGACCGGCTCGGCGCGCGCGTGTTCAATCGCACGTCGCGCCAGCTCGCGCTCACGGAGTTCGGCCGCACGCTGTGCGAGCGTGCCGGCGACATCTATCGGCTGGCCGAGGCGGCCGAGGGCGCGGCGCGCGAGTTGTCGGTGCGGCCGCGCGGCCTGGTGCGGCTCGCGGTGCCGATGTCGTTCGGGCTGCGCTGGGTCGCGCCGCTGATGCCGGGCTTCTTTCGTCAGTTTCCCGACGTATCGGTGGATCTGCATCTGGCCGATTCGACCGTCGACCTGGTGGCCGACGGTTTCGACGCGGCGCTGCGCATTGCGGCGCTGCCCGATTCGTCGCTGGTCGCGCGGCGGCTGTGCGCGGTCACCCAATATGTGGTGGCGTCGCCAGCCTATCTGGAACGCGAGGGGCGGCCCGCGCATCCGCGCGATCTGGCCGAACGGCCCTGCATGTCGTATGCGTATCGCGCGCGCAGCGATGTCTGGCGCTTCACCAACGAGGCCGGTGAAGAAGAACCGGTGATGCCGAACGGCCCGCTGCGCGTGACGAACGCGGATGCGCTGCTGCCGATGTTGCTGGAAGGCATGGCGCTCGCCGAACTGCCCGAATTCATCGCGGGCGAATATCTGGCCGACGGCCGGCTCGAAGGGGTGCTCACCGATTGGTCGCTCACCAAGGGCGGCCTGTACTTCGTCACGCCGTCGGCGCGCGCGCGGCCGGCCAAGGTCGGCGCGCTGTCCGACTACTTCGCCGAACATCTGAGCGAACCGGCCTGGCGCTGGCCGAAATAACGGCGGAAGACGCGCCTCGGCTGACGCATCGCGGGCCTTTGCGCGCCTCCACCGGCCACGCCGCCGACCTTCGGGTCGGCGTTTTTTTGCGCGCGCCGCGCGCCGTCGTCAGGGCAGGCTTGCCGCCACCGGCCCGTGCCGCCCGCGCCACATCATCAGCAAGTGGTAATAGAGGCGCGGGCTGAAGCCGAAGCGATACGCATCGAGGTTGCCCAGCGCGATCTCCAGGCTCGTGCGCGGCTCGTGATTGCGCGCGTACAGCGACACCACGATCGGCACCAGCCGCCGCAACGCCAACCGCCGCGCCGGTTCGAGATCGGGCGGCAGATCCAGTTCGGTGACGAAGTGCCAGGCCATCAGCGAGGCCGAGCGCATCGTGTGGCGCGTGGCCTGCGAGATCGACGCATCGGTTTCGCGATAGCACGACACGAACGCATCGACGAAGCTGATGCGCCGCGCGGCCAGACACAGCCGCGTATTGAACACGTAATCGCAACAGGACCCGTAGGTATCCTCATAACCGATCCGCTTGACCAGCTCGGCATTGGCGAGCCAGCCGTTGTTCGGGAACATCTGCACCAGGCCCACGCGGCCCGGCGGCGCCTGCAAGCCGGCCGTGGCGCGCGAGCGATGGAACATCTGATTGAGCCGGCGCGTGGCCGCGCGGTTGATGCGGCCGTCGTGATCGACTACGTACTGGTTGCCGAACGCGGCGTCGAGATCGGGATGGCGCGTCCATTCCGCAAGCAGCCGCTCCACACCGAAATCGAGCAGGAAATCGTCGTCGTGGATCAGCAGGATCTTGTCGCCGGTCGCGCGCCGGAACAGGTTCGTGACGTTGTGCGCCTGGCCGAGCCCCGGCTGGTTGCGTGTGTAGCGAATGCGCGGGTCCTCGCCGTAGCGGCGGCGGATCAGGCGTTCCGTATGGTCGTCGGGGGAATCGTCGCCGATCACGATCTCGAGGTTGCGATGGGTCTGCGCCAGGCAGGAATCGAGACACTGGCCGATCAGATGGGCACGCCGGTAGGTAGGAATGCAGATTGAAACTTTGAGATGGGAGAGACTCATCATGCACATCCGCTCGAAAGGAAAACGATGGCCTTCTGCAAAGAAGCTTTCTATCGGACGACATGATCGAGAGAAAAAAATATAAAAAAATCCAAAATAAGCGGACGTAAGGGAAGCTCCGGATGCCGCGCCGGGCGTGCGTTTTCGGTTTGAGCGGGAAACGGTCGAAGTGACCGGCAGGCGAGAGAAGAAGGAGACGGCGGGCGGCAATTCCGCCCGGCAGTTTTTGCTGCGCAAACGGCAATGCAGCGACGCGGCGGCGGTAATCCGCGTGCCGTGCAAAAACTACGCAGAACGAACGACTGGCGATCCTGAGGGTTTTGTCGGGACAAACGGGGCCATGCCGAGCGCGACGCAAGACGCGCGAGAGCATCGAAAGGCGCGCTCGACAGCCACTCGGCGTGGCGTCACGACGTTACGGCGTGGTCGCGCCTCGAACCGGCGGCACCGGGTCGCCGTCCGGCTCGCGATACGGCGGGGGCACCTCGTCGGGCTGCTGGCCGGGATCGGGCGACGGCTCGGGATCGGTTTCGGGAATCTCGGGAATGCCGGGTTCGGGGCTGTGCAGGCGGCGGCCCAACGGCAACGGGTTGGCGGTCATCGATGCTCCTGTGCGTGAACGGGATCGGGGATGGCGGTCAGGCGATTCGCGCGACGCAGGCGGCCATCACGAGCCGGCGCGCGCGGCGGCCATCCACCATCGTCGGCATGCAGGCGGACGCCTTCAGCCGCACGCGGCCATCCTCCCGGGCCGCATCGGCCATGCCCGGGCCGCCGGCCCGGCCCGCAGGCCCCGCACATGCCGGCCCCGCCGGGAGACTTTGACAAGCGATTGCAAAAAGCGCCGGCCCGATCGCGCGCTCACCGCGTGCCGTCGTCGGGCCCGCCGCTTGCGTCCTCTCACGCGTGGCGCGCTTGGCGCTTTCCCGGAGGAGCCGGCGTGTCCGATCCCGTTGCGCACGACCGGCCGATCCCGCCCCGCCGCGCTTGCCGGCGCAGTTCGCCGGCCTGAATCTCAATCGACAGGAGTCCGACATGGCCCAAACGAAGCGCTCGGTCGACGAGCATCTGGACGAATGGCTGCGTGACGCGCACGCGATGGAAGAACAGGCCGGCACGATGCTGGCCGCCATGGCGCGGCGGCTCGAACACTATCCGGCGTTGAGAGCGCGCCTCGAGCAGCATCTGCGCGAAACGCAGGAACACGCTCGTTTGATTCGCGAATGCGTGGGGCGGCGCGGCAGCGACGTCTCGGCAATCAAGGATTTCGGCGCGCGCAGCCTGGCCGCGCTGCAGGCCTTCACGGCGATGTTCTCGTCGGACGAGCCGATCAAGAACGCGATCTCGTGCTTCGCCTTCGAGAACTTTCAGATCGCCGCGTATCGCACGCTGATCTCCACCGCGCGCACGGCCGGCGACACGGCCACGCTGACCGTGTGCGAACGAATCCTGCCGGAAGAAATCGCGATGGCGCACTGGCTCGAACAGCACCTGCCCGAGATCGTCAACGCATATCTGGCGCGCGCCCACGAAGACACGCCGGCGCAGCCTTGAACGCGCGCGGCGCGGGCGCGCCGCTGGCATCCCGACGGATGCCGACAAATGCCGACGAAGGCGGCGCGGCAACGCTCAGTCGCGTTCGCCGCCGCCGCGATGCGCCGCGGCCATGCCGTCCTGCACGGTGCGCAGGCCCTCGCCGAGAATCTCCTCGGCCTGCGCCTTGACCGTGCCGTCGTGCTCGTGCTTTCCGCCTGCGTTCATGACGGGCGGCGGCAGCACGTCGATCTGAGCGCCGTCGCTGAAGATGCAGGCGCGCTGCACGAAATTGCGCAGCTCGCGCACGTTGCCGGGCCACGCGTACTGCCGCAACGCGGCCTTCGCGCCGGCGCTGAACGCCATCTCGCGCCCGCTATCGAGGTTGAGCTTGGCGAGAAACGTATCGGCCAGCAACACGATATCGTCGCCGCGCTCGCGCAGCGGCGGCATCGCCAGCGGGAACACGTTGATGCGGTGATAGAGATCGGCGCGCAGCGTGCCGGCCTCGACGGCCCCCGACGGATCGCGATTGGTGGCGGCCACGATGCGCACGTCCACCGGCGTTTCGCGCGACGAGCCGAGCCGCATCACCTGCCCCGTTTCGAGCACGCGCAGCAGCTTGACCTGCAATTCCACCGGCATTTCGGTGATTTCGTCGAGGAACAGCGTGCCGCCGTGGGCACGCTCGAAGAAGCCCTTGTGCTGGCGGTCGGCGCCCGTGAAGCTGCCGCGGTCATGGCCGAACAGCTCGCTCTCGACCAGGTTGGCCGGAATCGCGCCGCAGTTGACGGCCACGAACGGGCTGCGGCTGCGGTAGCTCAGTTCGTGGATGGTCTGCGCGGCCACCTCCTTGCCGGTGCCCGATTCGCCGGTCAGCAGCACCGAGGCCTCGGTGGCGGCCACGCGCGCCAGCGCGTCGTACATGGTGCGCATTACCGGCGAATTGCCGATCAGGCGGCCGAAACGGCCGGCGCGCTCCAGTTCGGCGCGCATCGCCTGCACTTCGTCGAGCCGCGCCTCCACGTGCGCGACGCGCTTGAACAGCGTATCGAGGCGCGCCATGTTGAACGGCTTGATCAGGTAATCGGACGCGCCCTGGCGCATCGCGTTGATCGCGGTGTCGAGCGTGGCGTGGCCGGTGGCGAACACCAGCTCGAACGGCTTGTCCTGCTTGGGGAAATCGTCGAACAGTTCGATGCCGTTGCCGTCGGGCAGCACGAGGTCGCAAAGCACGAGGTCGTAGCGCTGGGTCAGCATGCGCGAGCGCGCCTCGCCGAGCGAAGCGGCGGCGTCGCACGGCAAGTCGCGCGTCTTCGCGAGCGCGACGAGCATTTCACGGGTGTCGGCATCGTCATCGACGATGAGCAGACGGGGCATGAGATCTCCTTGTCCGATGCATGACGGCCGGCCCGCACGACGACGCGGCAGGCACGAACGCTCGGGGAAGCCGGTGGAACAGGCGACACGGACAAATGGGCATCGCGCCGGAAGGCGCAATCGGTGAAAGAACAAGCACAGCCTAAAGGAAAGCAGATCGCGCCGCGGCTTGCGATCAGTTATTTCTATTTGGGTAACGCGAACACATTGTAAAAATCAATTCCCGATCGGCATCTTTACATGATCGTGCCGGCCGGCAAAACGATCGAAGCCGCGCGCAGCACATCATTTCGAGATAGTACCCGATCACCCGGCGGCGGTTTCCGCGCGATTCGGGCTGCCAAGCATCGCACGAAAACTTATCGGCGTCCTGGCCGATTTCCCATCATGCGGCATCCGAAATAATCCGCCCCCGTATCCGGCGGTACCACGCAATCCTTACCATCGCTTGTAAATCGTTCGTGCCGCTGTGCCTCTCGGCGCGGCGGCTGACGGTTTTTCAACGCAATGCAGGGCGTTTCGAAGCATTTCCCCGCCCGGCACGGCCCTTGCATAGTCCTGTTGTTCAGCAGCCCGACAACGGAGACCGCGATGCAACGCATCCGCCAGATCATGTCGCAGGACATCGTGCACGTCGCGCCGAACGACACGATTCATCACGCCGCGCAACTGATGGCGAAACACGACGTGGGCGCGCTGCCCGTGTGCGACGGCCCGCGCGTGGTCGGCATGGTGACCGACCGCGACCTCGTCACGCGCGCGCTGGCCTCGGGCAAGGACGGCGGCGCGAGCGTGCGCGAAGTGGCCTCGGTGCCGATCGCGACCTGCCGCGAACACGAAGCCGTCGGTGTCGTGCTGCAACGCATGGCGTCCACGCAAATGCGCCGCATGCCGGTGATCTCTCCCGACCTGCGGCTGGTCGGCATGGTGTCGATCGGCGATGTGGCCACGCGTTGCGACGTGTCGGCGCGCAGCGCGATCGGCGAAACACTCGATTACGTCTCGCAGCCGCGCTGATGCGGCCGCGCCCGAGGCAACTTCATCCCGTCATCGTTGATTTGAACAGGAGGCCCGCATGATTCCCCTTGGTCCCGAACCCGAACGCGACGCCGTGCATCCCGACGCGCGCTACGCCCACCGCGGCTCCGCGCTGGCCCATCTGCTCGACGGCACCATCGCGCGCACCTCGGATGGCGAGGCGATCGGCCATGTCAGCGACGCGATCCTCGACCTGCGCACCGGCCGCATCGCCTACGCGCTGGTGGCGCTCGCGCCGACGTCTGAGCTGGCGCACGTGCGCCAGCTCGCGGCCGTGCCGTGGGATTACGTGACGCTCGACACCGAGGCGGCCACGCTGATGATCGCGGCGCCGGCCGCCACCGTGCGCAGCGCGCCGCAACTCGACCTGAACGGCTGGCTCAGTTCCGCCGATGCCGTGTGGGAGGCGCAGGTGGTGCGCCACTACGAAGGCCTGAACGCGCCCCCCGCCTCGCGCGCGCGCAGCTTCGCCGAGGAGCTGGGCCTGCGCTCGCCGGTGCGCAACCCGCGCGGGCCGAACTAGTCTCTCAGGCGGCGCTCCGGCGCCGCTGCCGCCTCGTGTCGACAGCGAGGCGTTCGATGGGCGTCGTCTTGCGCGGCGCCCTTTTTTCGTGGGCGGCTGCCGTGCCGGCAAGCTTCGGGGCGAAGCCACGATGGGCATGCCCCTTGCGCGAACAACGCTATCTCTTCGCAACAGGTTCTCGCCCATGCATCCGATGCCGCTCGTCCTCGATTTCGCCGATATCGCCGCCCGGCTTGCCGTCTGTCTCGTCGCGGGCCTGTTGATCGGCCTGAATCGCGGTGAATCGGGCAAGGCCGCCGGCCTGCGCACCACCATGCTGGTGTGCCTGACCGCGTGCCTGGCGATGCTGGAGGTCAACGCGCTGCTCATGCAATCGGGCAAGGGCGCGCAGTCGTTCGCCGTGCTCGATTTGATGCGCCTGCCGCTGGGCATCCTGTCGGGCATGGGCTTCATCGGCGCGGGCGCGATCCTGCGCCGCGACGGGCTGGTGAAGGGCATCACCACTGCCGCCACGCTGTGGTTCGTGACGATGATCGGCCTGTGCGCGGGCGGCGGCCAACTGGTGCTGGCCGGGCTCGGCACGGCGCTGGGGCTGGCGGTGCTGGTCGGCCTGAAGCGGCTCGAACTGCACCTGCCGCACCGGCGTCACGCGTGGCTGTCGATCGACGAGACGCGCGGCGACGCGGGCGACACGCCGCGCACCACGATCATGCTGGATCGGCTCGGCGGCCTGCGCTGCCGCATCCGGCTGACCGGCACGCAATGCCACGCCGCCACCGGCGCGATCTGCCGCCGCTTCGAACTGGTCTGGACCGCGCGCGCCGGCAACGGCCCCGATCCCGTGGAAAATGCCATCGACGCCTTCGTGCGCGACAGCCACGGCGGCGCGAGCTGGTCGGTCAAGGAGTAACGGGCAGAAGCGGGCGCGGGCCATCCGCCGGGCCTCCGCTTCGAACGAGCGGCCTGGCGCCTGACGGTCAATGCGCCGCCGCATCGCCCCCGGTCTCGCTTCCGTCTCCGTTCCCGCTTCCGGCCGCCTCGGGCGGCGTGCCGCCCGTCGCCACCTCGCGCGTGTCGCCGGTGCGCCAGCCGCCGCCGAGCGCCTTGTACAGCGCGACCAGATCGGTGGTGGCCTGCAATTCGCCCTGCACCGCCTGCTGGCGCGATTCGGACCACTGACGTTCGGCGTCGAGCACGTCGAGATACGTGACGATCCCCTTGCGATAGCTGTCGTTCGCGAGATCGAGCGCGCCGCGCTCGGCCCGCGTCGCGTCGTCGAGCGCGGCACGCCGGCCTTGATCGGTGCGATAGACGGCCAGTGCGTTGTCCACGTCGCGCAGCGCCACCAGCACCGCGCGCCGGTAGGCCAGCGCCGCCTCCTTCTGCTGCGCCTTCGACAGCCGCAGGTTCGAGATCAGCGCGCCGCCCTGGAAAATCGGCAACGAAATCGCCGGCCCGGCCGAGTAGAACAGATGTGACCACTGCGCCAGCTCGCGCGCGTGTGTGGAGCGCAGGCCGATCTGCCCGGTCAGCGAGATATCCGGATAGAACTGCGCGACCGCCACGCCGACCTCGGCGGTGGCCGCGTGCAGGTCGAGTTCGGCGCGGCGCACGTCGGGCCGCCGGCGCGCCAGCGTCGACGGCATGCCGACCGGCACCGTGGGCGGCAGCGCGGGCAATGCGCCCGACGCGTCGAGCACGTCGTCGAGCGCCCCCGGCGCGCCGCCCACCAGATAGGCCAGGCCGTTGCGCAAGGTCGCCAGTTGCTGCTCGTATTGCGGCAGTTGCGCGCGAATCTGCGCGAGCCGCGCGTCGGCGCTGCGCACGTCGAGCTGGCTGGTCAGCCCGTGCGCGGCGCGCTCGCGCGTCAGGTCGAGGAACTGCTGCTGCGAATCGGCCAGCGACAGTGTCAGCGTGCGCAACGCCTGCGCGCCGCGATATTGGAGGTAGGTCTGCGCCACCTCGGCCTCCAGCGAGAGCAGCGCGTCGTCGCGGCCGGCCACCGCGGCCTGCGCCTGCGCGCCGGCCGCCTCCACCGAACGCCGCACGCGGCCGAACAGGTCGAGTTCCCACGACGCATCGAAGCCGGCCTGCCAGAGATTGGTTGGCGACGAGATCGAATCGAGCGCGCTCTGCGCACCCTGCCGCACCGCCGCGCCGCCGCCCGGCACCGCGCCGGCCAGCGCCGAGCCGGGCGCGCTGAGGCTGTCGATCCGGTCGTTGATGCCCTCGTCCTCCAGAATCCCCTTCACGCCGAGTTGCTCGCGCTGGTAGCTGGCCGTCGCACGCACGTTCGGCAGGCCCTGCGCCGCCGCCTGATGCAGTTGCTCGCGGGCCTCGGCGATGCGCGTCACGGCGGTGCGCACGTCGAGGTTGTCGTGCGCGGCGCGCTCGATCAACTGGTCGAGCAATGGATCGTGGAACGCGCGCCACCAGCGCGGGTCCGGATCGGCATCGACCACGGGGGTGGAGGCGACGTTGGTGGTCGAGGTGGGTGCCGAAGCCGGTGCCGAAGCGGAAGCCGATGCTCCCGCGTTCGGTTCCGCGCCACTCGCCACGCCCAGGTCGTGCCACTGCGCCGGCGCGTTGGCGTGCGGCGGTTTGAAATCCGGCCCCACCGTGCAGGCCCCCAGCAGGGCGCATCCGGCCATGGCCGCGGTAGCGGCGGCGGCGATCGCGCGCAGGTTCATGCCGTGCCTCATCGTCAATGTCCTCCCGGTCCGCCCGCCGCCTTCGCCGGCGTGAACAGGAATGTCAGTGGAATGCAGGCCGCGCAGAAGATCGCGAGAATCGCGAACACGTCGATATACGCGAGGATCGTGGCCTGCGAGACAAAGGTTTCGTAGAGCCGCCCGTTCGCCGTCTGCAACGCCGCCGAAGGCGACGCGCCGGTCAGCGCGGTGATTTGCTGCGCGTTGCGCTGCAAGGCGTCCTGGAAGTTCTGCGAGAACGGCGACATGTGCTCGGACAGATGCGCCATGCGCGCCTGCGCACGCTCGCGGATCATCGCCGTGGACACCGAAATGCCGATCGAGCCGGCCACGTTGCGGAACATGGTAAACAGCGCCGAGGCGTCGTCGTTCAGGCGTGGCGGGATCGTCAGGTAGGCGAGCGTGGTGATCGGCACGAACAGGAAGCCGATCGCCATCGATTGCGCGCAGCGGATCAACATCAGGTGCCGGTAGTCGATGTCGGGCACCAGGATGCGCGAATAGGCGAGCGACGCGGCCAGCAGCACGAAGCCGGTGGCCACCAGGTAGCGCGTCTGCACGTGCGGCATCAGCTTGCTGACGATCGGGATCTCCATCGTGATCAGGATCGCGCCGGGCGACAGCACCAGCCCGGCCAGCGTGGCCGTGTAGCCGAGCTGCTGCTGCGCGAGCTGCGGCACGATCACGGCGCTGCCGTACAGCACGGCCGCGAACATCGCGATGGTGACGCAGCCGAGCGTGAAATTGCGGTCGCGCAGGCAGGCGAGATCGACCACCGGTTTTTTCGCATAGCGCAGCCAGAGAATCGCGCCGGTGATCCCCGCCGCCGCCAGCACCGCGAAGATCCGGATGAAGTTCGAGCCGAACCAGTCCTCGTCCTCGCCGCGGTCGAGCATCACCTGCAGGCAGCCCAGCCCGATCGCGATCAGGCCGATGCCGATGTAGTCGATGCGGATGCCGCGCTCGCCGTCGCGCCGCCACGGCGGGTCCTCCACCAGTTGCATCACGGCCAGCACCGTCAGGATCCCCACCGGCACGTTGAGCAGGAACACCCAGCGCCACGAGAACGTATCGGTGATCCAGCCGCCGAGCGTCGGCCCGAGCACCGGCGCGACCACGATCGCGATGGCCGAAATCGAAAACGCGCGATTGCGCTGCTCGGGCGGGAACGTGTCGAGGATGATCGATTGCTGGTTCGGCTGCAGGCCGCCGCCGAACAGGCCCTGCAGGATGCGGAACACGATCAGCTGGCCGAGGTTGGTGGCGATCCCGCACAGGAACGAGCACACCGTGAACGCGGCGATGCAGATCACGAAGTAGCGCTTGCGCCCGAGCAGCCGGCCCAGGAAGCCGGAAATCGGCAGCACGATGCCGTTGGCGACGAGGTACGAGGTCAGCGTCCAGGTGGCCTCGTCGTAGCTGGCCGACATGGTGCCCGCGATGTGCGGCAGCGCGACGTTGACGATGGTGGTGTCGAGCACCTCCATGAACGCCGCCAGCGTGACGGCGATCGCGATCAGCCAGGGGTTCGCGGCGGGCCGCCAGGCGCGCTCGCTGGCGGCGGGGTGGGCGGTGCTCATCGGCAATCCTCGCGACGCAATGGCAGAAACGGCAGGAAAGACAGGGAAGACAGGGAAGACAGCGGCATGGCGGCGCTCACGGCAGATGCACGGTCGGCGTCACCGACAGGCCGAGGCCGAGCGGCGGATTGTTCGGCGGCGTGCCGTCGAGCACGATCTTCACCGGCACGCGCTGCACGATCTTCACGAAGTTGCCGGTGGCGTTCTCGGCCGGGAACGCCGAGAAGCGCGAGCCGCTGCCGAGCTGGATGCTGTCCACGTGGCCGTGCAGGTCGAGGCTCGGATAGGCATCGATCGACACGTCCACCTTGTCGCCGATGCGCATCCGTTCGAGCTGCGATTCCTTGAAGTTCGCCGTGATCCACACGCGCGGCGTGACCAGCGAGAACAGCGACGCCCCCGTTTGCAGGAACGCGCCGAGCTGCACGTTGCGGCGCGTGACCCAGCCGTCGGACGGCGCGCGGATCTCGCAATAGGACAGGTTCAACTCGGCCTGATCGCGCTGCGCCTGTGCTTGCAGCACCTGCTGGCGGCGCTCCTCGATGGTGCTCTCCACCTGGCGCAACTGCTGCGGCACCAGCGCGGCGGTGCGGGCCTGCGCGCGGGCCATCGCCACGTTCGCATCGGCGCTGGCGCGTTGCGCGTCGGCCGCGTCCACCTGCTGCTTCGAGGTGGCGCGGGCGTCCACCGCGTGCTGGCGTTGCTGCGCGGCCTGCGCCTGCTTGTAGGCCGCATCGGCCGATTCGATCTGCGCGCGCGCCTGGGCGTACTGCGCCGGGTACTGCACGCGCGCGATGTCGAGCTGCACGCGCGCCGAATCGAGTTGCGCCTTCGCCAGCCCCAGTTGCGCGTCGGCCGATTCGAGCTGGGCGCGGTAGTCGCGCGGATCGATCTGCACCAGCACGTCGCCGCGGTGCACGAAGCGGTTGTCGTCGACGTTCAGGCGCGTCACGTAGCCGGACACATGCGGCGCGATCGTGATCGCGTTGCCGTCGGTGTAGGCGTCGTCGGTGCTGACCTCGTTGCGCGTCAGGAACCACCAGACCAGCGCGCCGATCGCGAGCACCACCACCACGATCGCGAGAATGATCAGCGGCTTCTTGCCGGGGCGTTTGCGTTTGGGGGCGTCGTCGTTGTCGTCGCCGTTGCCGTCGTTGCCTTTTCCATCGCCGTCGCGTGCTTTGCCGCCGTTGCGGCCGCCGTCGCCATTTCCGTCGCCATTTCCATCGCCATCGCCGCCGGTGTGGCGGCGGTCGTCGCCGTCGCGCGGCCCGTCGCGGCGGCCGCCTCCGCCCCCGTCGTGCGCCTCGGCCTCGCGCCCGGGGCCGTCGTTCGCATCGTGAGCGCGCGCGCCGCCGGGCGGGGCCGGGCGGCCGTCGGCCTCGTCGTCGCGGTTCGTGGTGCGCGGCATGACGAGGGCGGCCAGCCACGCCAGCATGCGGCGCGCGGCAGCGGCCGGATCGGGCGGCAACGGAAACAGGATGACTTCGGACATCGCACGGCACTCCAGGGCAGGATCGCCTCGCACGGTCGTGCGCGAGGCGGCATGGGGGCTGCGCAGCAAATCGCAGGCCCGCTCGGGCGACAGCCGGCGAGCCTTGTCCGGCAAGGGTTTGCGACGCATGCTGCACTGCTCCGGATTCGCGGCGGAATCCGCGCGGGCGGTTTTTACAAGCGGGGATGTCGTCGGGCACGGCGAAAATGGCGGGGTGCGTGGCGCGGTTCCGCGATGCGGGATACGCACGCCATGCGAAGCGCCGGCCTGCCATACGAAAATTGATGTGACGATGGAATAAATCGGCCCGGCTTGGTGTTATGGAGGTCACCGTCCCCTCCGCGCCTGCCCATTCCATGAATTTCTCGATGTTTTCGTCGCCGGCGTTCTTCGCCGATCCGTATCCGCTCTACGCGCAGTTGCGCGCCAAGGGCCCGCTGATCGAAATCGCGCCGAACGCGCGCGTGACCGGCGACTACGCCGTGATCGACACGCTGCTGCGCGAGCGCCGCGCCGGGCGCACCTATCTGGAGAGCGTGCGCGTGCGCTACGGCGACGACAAGGTCGACATGCCGGTGTTCCAGATGTTGAGCCGGATGTTCCTGATGATGAATCCGCCGAGCCATACACGCCTGCGCACGCTGCTGATGAAGGCGTTCAACGCGCGGCAGGTCGAAAGCCTGCGCGAGATCGTCGAGGTCTCGACGCACGAGCTGCTCGACGCGATCGCCGCCAAGCCCGCGTTCGACTTCGTGGCCGAATACGCGCAGCCGCTGCCGCTGAACATCATCTGCCGCCTGCTCGACATCCCGTTCGACGACGGCACGCGGCTCGGCCACGCGGCCAGTTGCATGGCCGCCGCGTTCGAGCTGGCGCCGCTCGATGCGGTCATGCTGAACGAGGCCAACGAAGGCGCGCTCGCGCTCGAGCGCTATTTCGAGGGCGTGATCGCGGCGCGGCGCGGCCAGCCCGGCGACGACCTGATCTCGGCGCTGTTGAGCGTGGAGGACGAAGGCGAGACCTTCGTCGAAAAGGAAGTGATCGCCAACGTCATGCTGCTGTTCATCGCCGGCCACGAAACCACCTCGAACGCGCTCGGCAACGCGATGATCGCGCTGTTCCGCCACCCCGACAGCCTGGCCGAGCTGCGCGGCGACCCGGCGTTGCTGCCGTCGACGATCGCCGAATGCCTGCGCTACGACAGCTCGGTGCAACTGACGGTGCGCGCCAGCTTCGACGATATCGAGGTGGCCGGCCAGATCCTGCCGCGCGGCACGATGGTGTTCATGCTGATCGGTTCGGCCAACCGCGATCCGGCCGTGTTCCCCGAGCCGGACCGGTTCGATATCCGGCGCGCGAATGCGAAGGCCGCGCCGGTGTTCGCGGGCGGCATCCATTACTGCCTCGGTGCGCGGCTCGCGCAGATGGAAATGGAGATCGCGATCGGCGCGCTGCTCGCGCGCTTCCCGAACTTGCAGCCGGTGAACCTCGACGCGCTCGAATGGCGTCATCGCAACACGCTGCGTGGGGTGAAGGCGCTGCCGATGACGACTGGGGTGGTCTGAGGGGTTTCGGGGGCGCGATCTGGCGGGTCGGCGGGTCGGCGGGTCGAGCCTGGCTGCCGGGAAGCCTGGCTGCCGGGAAACTTCGGGTTTCGCGATCGGGGTTCGGCTTTCGGCCGGCGCGAGGCGCGCGGCCGGGTTAAACGTGTTAAGTCACCGAACTTGTCTCGCCGCAAGACGCCGGACTGCCGCGCCCCGCCTCGATTGCATCGAACGCATCGGCCGGGCGAGACCGCGCCACCCGGCTCTTTACCGGAATCACGCCCGATGCCCCTCAACTCGCTGAACAATTCGTCCAGAATCGACCGGCCGTCCACGCCGACGACCGGCCCGGGCAACGGGCATGCCGGCGCACCGACGCCAGCGCCCACCGGCGCGGCAAGCCAGCAGGCGTCCGGTTCGGCCACGCTGCAACGGCTCGGCGCGGTGCGGCGGCCCCAGCGTGCCAAGACGTCCGGCGCGGGGCAGGCGAAGGCGGGCAGCGAGGCGCGTGAGGAAGCGTCGTCATCGGGCGATCACGCGCAACTGTCGATGCCGGCGAACATGGCCGCGCTGCTGGCGGGTTCGGAGGGCAAGCCAGGCGCGGAAGACAAAACGACCGCCACGCCGACGCCGCCCAGGCAGGAGACCGAATCCAAGCCGGATTCGCAGGATTCGGCGCCGGCCATGCAGCAGCGCCCGGAATCGGCCGCCGCCACCGCGTCGGCGAGCCCCACGGCATCGCAATCGGCCGCACCGGCCGTGCCGCCGCGCCCGCCATCGGCCTCATCGCGTCCGCCCGGCACACCGCCCCCGCTTCCCGCACGTCCGCGTCCGTCGGGCACGCCGCCGCCGATTCCAAACGCCACGCGTCCGCAAGGCGCACCGCCGCCCATCCCGCACGCCACGCGTCCGCAAGGCGCGCCGCCGCCAATTCCTAACGCGACGCGTCCGCAAGGCACACCGCCGCCCATCCCGCACGCCACGCGCCCGCAAAGCGCGCCGCCGCCGATTCCGCACGCCACGCGTCCGCAAGGCGCGCCACCGGCGGCCGCTCAACCGCGCCCCGACAACGATCTCGCCGCGCTGCTCCAGGAGGATCTGGCGCCCGTCGGCGACGCGCCGCCGGCCTACACGGCGCTGCCGCAAGACCCGGTGCAGAACGCCCACCTGTGGGCGGGCCAGCTCAATGTGATGAGCAATTACGCGCCGGACCCGGCCACCCACATCGACGACCTGCTGCAACTGATGGGCAGCCGCCCGATCAGCGAGGCCAACGCGGGCCACGTGAGCCTGCCCGACCTGCCCCCGGGGCAACGGGCCGCCGTGGCCGAGCAAGCCGTGCAGACGCTCTGCAAGACGATCGCATCGATGCCCCCCAACACGCTCAAGGCGCGCGACGTGCACGGCGCGATCGCTGCCGCGCAGCACGTCACGCCGCTGGCCCAGCGCGCGGTGCTGCTCGGCGATCTGGCCAAGATGCTGAACAAGGTCGATTCGCGCGGCGCGCACCAGTCGGCGTTCCGCGCGATCAGCGATCAGGTCCACCTGCTGCCGCCGCAAGACCGCATGCAGGTGCTGAACGGCCTGGCCCTGAACGCGTTCCACCCGGAATTCGCCGACTCGCCCGGCGCCGGCCAGGATGCCGCCGCCAACATGCGCGCCGTGATGAACCATCTCGCGCACGTGCCGCCCGACATGCGCACGCCGCACGAAACGGCCATCGTGCTCGACACGATGGCCGGCTGGATGCCCGACATGATGGCGAACACCCCGCCGAGCCACTGGCAGCCGCTGGTGCACGAGCTGATGCAGGAGGCCGGCAAGCTGCCGCCGGAGGAAGGCGCGTTCATCACCGACACGGTCGGCAAGGCGTTGGACATGATGAAGCCGGGCGGCCCGCTGCAAGGCGTCGACATGCAGGCGCTGCTGCTGGT
>NZ_BAAILN010000131.1:0-10320 GCF_054589155.1 Burkholderia sp. 3C | reverse complement strand
GGCGGCGCGGGCGATCGATCGCCCGCGCCGGAACCGTTAAAATCGCGCACCTTCCTTCTTTCGAGCGGCCTTCCGAGCGATGCAACCCGCACATTCCGGCGCAAACGCCCCCGCCCCTGCCCACGATCTCGTCTACGGCCCGAACGATCGCCCCTCGCCGGCCGTCGCGTTCGTCGCCGCGCTCCAGCATCTGCTCGCGATCCTGGTGCCGATCGTCACGCCGGGCCTGCTGATCTGCCAGGCGCTGAACGTGCCGACCCGCGACACCACGCTGATCGTGTCGATGTCGCTGGTGATCTCGGGCATCGCCACGTTCCTGCAATGCCGCCGCCTCGGCCCGCTCGGCGCGGGGCTGCTGATCGTGCAGGGCACCAGCTTCAACTTCGTCGGGCCGCTGATCGCGGGCGGCAGCCTGATGGTCAAGCAGGGCACGCCGGTCGAAACGGTGATGGCGGCGATCTTCGGCGTGGTGATCGCCGGCTCGTTCGTCGAGATGGCGGTGTCGCGCATCCTGCCGTTCATCAAGCGGCTGATCACGCCGCTCGTGACCGGCATCGTGGTGCTGCTGATCGGCCTGACGCTGATCAAGGTCGGCCTGATCAGCATGGGCGGCGGCTACGGCGCGATGGCCAAGGGCACGTTCGCGAGCGTGCAGAACCTGACGCTGTCGTGCCTCGTGCTCGGCACCATCGTCGTGCTGAACCGCGTGCCGGTGGCGTGGGTGCGCAGCACGGCGCTGGTGATCGCGCTGGCGATCGGCTATCTGGCCGCCGCCGCGATGGGCCGCCTCGATTTCACCGGCGCGCGCGAGGCCGCGCTGTTCCAGATCCCCGCGCCGCTGCATTTCGGGCTCGGCTTCTCGTGGTCGCTGTTCGTGCCGATGCTGATCATCTACGTGGTCACCTCGCTCGAAGCGATCGGCGACGTGACGGCCACCAGCAAGGTGTCGCGCGAGCCGGTGGAAGGGCCGCTGTGGATGCAGCGGATCAAGGGCGGCGTGCTCGTGAACGGCGTCAATTCGCTGATCGCGGGGGTGTTCAACACGTTCCCCAGCTCGGTGTTCGCGCAGAACAACGGCGTGATCCAGTTGACCGGCATCGCGAGCCGCCACGTGGGCATCTGGATCGCGGCGATGCTGGTGGTGCTGGGGCTGTTCCCGTCCGTGGCCGGCGTGCTGCAGGCCGTGCCGGAGCCGGTGCTCGGCGGCGCGGCGATGGTCATGTTCGGCGCGGTGGCCGCCTCGGGCATCAACATCCTGGCCGGCGTCGCGCTCGACCGCCGCGCGCTGCTGATCATCGCCGTGTCGCTGGCGCTCGGGCTCGGCGTCGCGCAGGTGCCGGAGATCCTGACGAGCCTGCCGCAAGCGCTGCGCAACGTGCTGGCCTCGGGTGTCGCCACCGGCGGCCTGTGCGCGCTGCTGATGAACTGGTTCCTGCCCGAGCGCCAATCCATCCACCCATAAGTCCGCAATCCGGGGCGGCGAAGGCCATGCTAGGCTTGGCCGCTTCGATCAATGCCCGCCCCTCCCCGCCATGGATGCGAAACGCGCCACCGCCCCCGCCGGCCTCCCCGGCAAGGACAAACCCACCGATGCCGTGCGCTGCGAAGATGGCCTGATGCGCCCGCCCTGGGCCGTCGGCGATCCGATGCTGCGCGCCTACTACGACACCGAATGGGGCATGCCCGTGCGCGACGAACAGGGGCTGTTCGAGCGGATCAGCCTGGAAGGGTTTCAGTCGGGCCTGTCGTGGGCGATCATCCTGCGCAAGCGCGAGGCGTTCCGCGCGGCGTTCGCGCGGTTCGATCCCGAGCGCGTCGCGCGCTTCACCGATGCCGACGTCGAACGCCTGATGGCCGACGCCGGCATCATCCGCAATCGCGCCAAGATCCTCGCCACCATCGGCAACGCCGCCGCCACGCTCGCGCTGCGCGACCAGGGCGGCCTCGCGAAGCTGGTCTGGTCGTTCAAGCCGGAGCTCACGCCCACGCCGCGCAGCATGGCCGAGGTGCCGACCGTCTCCGAGCAATCCACCGCGTTGAGCAAGCAGTTGCGCAAGCTCGGCTTCCGCTTCGTCGGCCCGACCACGATGTTCGCGTTGATGGAGGCGATCGGCATCGTCGATACGCATCTGGTCGAGAGTCACCGGCGCGGCAGTTCGGGGGTGTGGCCGGTTTAGCGGGTCACGCAGCCGCCACGTCGATCAGCCATTCACGCAACGCCGCCACCGCGCGGCTGTCGGCCCGCTCGGGCGGCGACACGAGATAAAAACCGCGCCCGGTCGCCACGCGCGTGTCGAACGGCGCGACCAGGCGCCCCGCCCGCAGATCGTCTTCCACGTAGGCACGCCGCCCGATGCAGACGCCGAGGCCATCCACGGCCGCCTGCACGGCCAGCAGCGCGAGATCGAAATCGAGCCGCTCGCACGAGCGGCCCGCGAGATCGGTCGGCAAACCCGCCGCCGCGAGCCAGACGGGCCAATCGTCGTGCGTCATGCCGCCCACCTGCAACAGCGTGTGCCGCGCAAGCCGGCCCGGCTCGGTAAGCGGATCGCGACCGGCCAGCAAGGCCGGGCTGCACACCGGGAAAATCTCGTCGTCCATCAGGCGGTCGCAGCGCAGGCCCGGCCAGTCGCCGCTGCCGTAGCGAATCGCCGCGTCCGCACCGCCCGCCGCGAAATCGACGAGATCGGTCGACGCGCCGACGCGAAGATCGATCCCCGGATGCGCCGCGCGAAACGCACCGAGGCGCGGCAGCAGCCACTTCGAGGCGAAGCTCGCGAGCGTGGACAGCGTGAGCGTGGGCGCATCGGTGCCGGCGCGCAGTTGATCGGTCGAGAAGCGCAGTTGCGCGAACGCGAGGCTCACGCCTTGCAGGTAGGCCTGCCCCGGCACGGTCAGTTCGAGCCGTTCCTTGAGGCGCAGAAACAGCCGCACGCCGAGTTCATCTTCGAGACGTTTGATCTGGTGGCTGACCGCGGTTTGCGTCACGTTCAGTTCGGCGGCGGCCCGCGTGAAACTCATATGGCGCGCCGCGCATTCGAAGGCCTTCAGGCCGTTCAGCGAAGGAAGCTTGCCTGCCATGACGTGCGTGCGGAGGGAGAGGGAAGAAAGCGGCGCCGGGCGGGCCGGCATGAGAATTTTTCATATCCTAGCACGCGAGATGTCGTTTGCCGGGCCGTCGAATCGTTGCGATCCTGTACGCCGGATGCACGCCGATACCCCGTCAAATGAAGGATGCCGCGCCATGAAACTCTACTTCGCTCCGCACGCCTGCTCGCTGTCGCCGCACATCGTGTTGCGGGAACTGGGCTTGCCGTTCGAACTCGTCCGCGTCGACAACCGCAGCAAGCGTACCGCCGAAGGCGGCAGCTTTCTCGACGTGAATCCGAAGGGCTATGTGGCCGCGCTGACGCTCGACAACGGCGAGGTGCTGACCGAAGGCCCGGCGATCGTCCAGTATCTGGCCGACCTGAAGCCCGAGGCCGGACTCGCACCGCCGAACGGCAGTTGGGCGCGCGTGCGGCTCCAGGAAACGCTGAACTTCATCAGCACCGAAATCCACGCCGGTTGCAGCCCGCTGTTCGACCGCGAACTGCCCGAGCGCGTGACAACGCAGATCGAGGCGCGCTTGTTCAAGCGCCTCGATCTGCTGGCCGCCACGCTGGCGGAACGGGATTACCTGATGGAAACCTTCGGCGTGGCCGACGCCTACCTGTACACGGTGCTGACGTGGCTGCCGGCGTTCTCGATCGACATCGCACGATGGCCGGCGCTTGCGCGCTTCATGGCGCGCGTCGGTCAGCGCGATGCGGTGCAGGCCGCACTGGCCGCCGAAGCGGCGGTATTGCCAGTTTGACGCGTGCTGACAGGAACGATTCGAATGGCGCGGCGCAGAACGCGCCGCGCGCGGGGGCTTACTGCTCGATCGTGGCCTGCGCGATCAGCCGCTCGATCAACGCGCTCGAAGCGTGCGTCTGCGCGGCCACTTCGAGGTTGCGACGCAGCACCGGGGAGGCTTGCTCGAAGGTCGGCACCACGGTCGGCTGCTTGTCGTCGAGGCGGACTATCACATAGGCGCCACCGAGCGCGATCGGCGCACTGACGGCACCGCTGTCCATCGAGACGATCTGCTGCGCCAGCGCGAGCGGCAAGCCGCCGGTGTGGCCGTCGACGAGCGGCGTCTTCAGCCACAGCGGCGTGGTCACGCCGCCGTTCGCGGCGGTGTTGTACTTCTGCGCCACCGCCATGAAATCGGCGCCGCCGCGCAGTTCCGCTTGCGCGGCCTGCACCGTGGCGGCATCGCCCACGGCGATCACGAGCGGGTGATATTCGAACTGCCCGGCGCTGGCCACCAGTCGTTGGTAGCTGGCCATCACCTGCTCGGCCGTGACCTGCTCGGGCCGCGCATGCTCCCTCAAATAGAGATCGGCGGCGGCCTGCGAACGCGCGCGGGCCGCCACGGCCAGCACTTCCGGCCGCGTGTCGTAGCCGTCGTGCTCGGCGGCCTGCTCGACGAGCTGGCCGACCACCATCTGGCGCTTGAGGCGCTCGCGCAGCACCGGCGTATCGGCCTGGCCGCTGGCCTTGACGGCCTCGTCGAGGCGGTGCTGCGAAATCGGCACATGGTTGACGATCGCGGCCACATTCGGCGGCAGCCGCGTGGGCGCGGAACTGGTGATCGGCGTGTGGTTGATGTGGGGTGACAGGGGCATGGGAGCGGGCACCGTGGTAGCGGAAGCGATGGACAGGGTGGAAGTGGCGGCCGCGCAGGCGAGCGCCACCGAAGCGAGGGTGCGGGTGTTCATGAGCGTGTCCTTGATGGGGGATCGGACAGCGGGCGGACAGCGATGAGTGCCCTGCGTTCGCATATGGCAGCGTGATTCCGACAATCAACTTCACGGAGAACAGCCGTGCGACCGCGCCCACCGGCCGCCGCAGGGCACTCATCGCTGTCGACCCGCCCGTACCGCTTCGTGCCGCGGCATGCGTGACACACGGCGCCCCGAGCGGGGCGTGCATACGCGGTGTGGATCCCGGGTGAGAGAACTCGAAGCGCCCTGCAGGCAGGGCATCTCGATGAACGCCATTGTCTGCGTGCGGCCCGAGCGCGCACAATCAGCCGCATCTGAAATTCGGTGCGGGCCGATTCCGAAGCGACTCGGAAATGTGTCTGAAAGTGCGGCGGGCGTGACGGCCGCCAAGGCGGTGCGGCGTTTTGTCAGAACGCCATCAGGTTGGAATCGCGGCCGGCCTGCCCGGCGTGGCGCCGTGTGCCTCGTCGGCGCGGGCGGCATCGCGCGCATCGCGGCCTGCATCCCGCCCCACCACCAGCGGGGCCGGTCGCAGCGCGACCGAGAACCGCGTGCCCATCGGCGAGCTGCGCACTCCGATCGTCCAGCCGTGGGCGAGCGCGATCTCCTGGCAGATCGCCAGGCCCAGCCCCGCGCCGTCGTAACCGGCCCCGGGCGCGCGCCAGTAGCGCTCGAACAGCTTCGGCAGATGCGCGGCGTCGATGCCCGGCCCTTCGTCGATCACGTGCAGGCCGTCGTCGGTGCAGCGGATCAGCACGATCGCGCCATCGGACGAGACGTTGATCGCGTTCTCGACCAGGTTCTTGAGCAGGATGAACAGCGCGCTGCGGTCGGCGCGGATCGACGCGCCCGCGCCATGCTCGTCGATGCCGAGCGTCACCCGCTTCGCGTCGGCCTTGCGCGTCAGATAGGCCTGCACGTCATGGAACACGTCGCCGATATTCACCGGCTCGAAGCTGAAGTTTTGCGACTCGCGCACTTCCGCGAGATGCAGCAGTTGTCGCACCTGGCGCGCCATCAGATCGATCTCGCGAAACAGCAGCGCCTTGTCGGCGATCTCCGGCTGCAACTCGATCTGGCCGCGCAGCAGCGTGAGCGGCGTCTGCAACTCGTGCGCGGCCGACGCGAGGAAGTGCTGCTGCGCCGTGAAGCCTGCTTCGAGGCGGGCCAGCGCGTCGTTGAAGCCGTCGATCAGCGGGCGGATCTCGCCCGGCACGTCGGCCACCGGCAGCCGCGCGCGCAGGTTCTGCGGGGTGATCGCGGCCGCCGCCGCCGACACGTCGCGCAACGGCCGCAACACGTGGCGGATCGTCAGCGGCAGCGTCAGGCCGAACACGATCGTCGCGATCACGACGATCACCGCCACCACGCGCGGAATCGGCTTGATCTTGAGGCTCGCGAGCGCGTCGAGGAACTGCACGCTGGTGGCCGTCTGCACGAAGCAGGTGGCCGCGCCGCACGGCACGCGCCGCATCGCCACGATGAACGGCCGGCCGTCGATCACGGTGCGCCGGTAGCCGTCGGGCACCTCGCTCGGCGGCCCCGGCAGCCACGCCGCGTCGGCCGCGCCGGTGCCCGATGCGGCCACCACCGCGCCATGCGCGTCGAGCACGCGGTAGCGTACCTCGGTCGGCGCGACGCGAAACAGCCAGGTCTGCCGTTCCGACAGTTGCACACCGACCGGCGCGCCGGTCGCGTCGAAGCGCAGCCCGTGCACGATGTCGTTGACGGCATCCATCTGCTCGGCGCGGCCGAGCACGTGCTGGGGATTGCGGTCGCAGGCCCACAGCACCACGCTCGCCAGCACGCCCAGGCTCAACGCCAGCGCCATCACGTTGGTCAGCCAGAGCCGCGCCGACAGCGTGCGCAGCCGCCGGCCGGCGGGTCGATTCGAGGTGTTCATGCGCGATCCTCCGGGGCGTCGCTCGGCGTGGCGGAATCGGCCGCGCCCGGAGCGTCGGTGCGCAGCACGAAGCCCGCGCCGCGCACGTTTTCCAGCCGCGTGCGCGACGCCATCGCCTGCAGCTTCCGGCGCAGCCGGTGCAGCGTGACCTCCAGCGCATTCGGCGTGACGCTCTCGCCCAGCCCCCACGCCGCATGTTCGAGCGTGGCGTGCCGCACCGTGCGACCGCCCGCGCGCATCAGGCACAGCATCACCTGCAGCTCGGCCGGCCCGAGCTGCACGGCGCGCTCGCCGCAGCGCATCGTCTGCTGCTGCGGATCGACGCCCAGGTCGCCGAACCCGGCGGTCAGGTCGGCCAGCACCGCCGGGCGACGCATCAGCGAGCGCACCCGCGCCACCAGTTCGCTCATCGCGAACGGCTTGGTCAGATAGTCGTCGGCGCCGCTTTCCAGGCCTTCCACGCGGTCGTGCAGCGCGTCGCGCGCGGTCAGCATCAGGCACGGCGTCATGGTGCCGGCCCGGCGCAGGTCGCGCACCAGGCTCAGGCCGTCGCCGTCGGGCAGGCCGCGATCGACGATCACGACCGTGTAATCGGCGCGATTCACGCCGTAGCGCGCCTCCGACACGCTGCCGAACAGGTCGGCCTCGATCCCGGCGGCGGCCAGCGCCTGGCGCACCATCCCGGCCAGCCGTTCATGATCCTCGACGATCGCGACTCTCGACATATTTCGGACGACTCACTTGAACTGATACAGGTAACCGATGCGCGCATCGGGCACGTAGCGCCGGCCGACCAGCGGGCTGTCGGCCACGCTGCCGCCCAGCCGCGTCACGCCCACGTCGAGCAGCACGCGCTGATGCGCATCGAGCGCGTAGCTGAACTGCGACCCGAGCGAATATTGCCAGGTCGAGCCGGCCGTGTAGGCGGGCCGCCACGCACGGGCCTCGGACGGCATCACGCCGTAGTAGTAATCGGTGTAGCTATGGTCGAGCCATTGCGCGCCCACGTGCGGCTCGATCGAGAACCGCCCCGCGTGGAACGTGCGCGAGAACTCGAGCTTGGCCTGCTCGCCCTTGTTGCCGCCCAGCAGGAAATCGCCCGACAACGTGCCGAACGCGTTGCGCCACGCCAGCGCAGGACCATACCAGAGCGCGCCCTTGCGGTCCTGCATGCCGTTCAGGATCGGCGCGTCGGAGCCGCTGTAGCCGTCGAACAGGCCGAAGCGCGCGCGCAGCGCGACGCTCAGGCCGCTCCACTGGCCCACCTTCAGGTCGAGCGTGGTGCCGAGCACGTGCACCCATTTGTCGTCGAAATAGAGCAGCGGGATCGGCGAGACCTTCGCGCCGTCGCCGCGATACGGCGAAGCCTCGACGCCCACGCCCGCGCCCAGCCCCCAATGCGTGACGTTGGTGGCGTTGCCGAGGATCGTGAAGCCGTCGGCGTCGCTGTCCTGCGGCGGAGCCGACAGCGATTGCGCCGAAGCGAGGGAAACGGTGGCGGACCAGGCCAGGCAGATCGCGCCGGCACGCAGGCAAGCAGTACGAAGGAAAGGGAATGTCACGGTATCGCGCCCAAGGGTGGAAGAAACACCGTGACTGTAGAAACGGACGACTTACCGCGGACTTACCGGCATCGGCTTTTTGCGGCAGTGCAGCGGTGGGTGCCGCCGCCGCTGCGGACCGCCCCGCCGTCGCCACCCCGTCAGCCCTTGGTCGCCCCGAACGTCAGCCCCGCCACGAAATGCTTCTGCATCGCGAAGAACATCGCCACCGACGGCAGCGCCGCCAGCACCGAGCCGGCCGACACCAGGTTCCACGAGGTGGTCCATTGCCCGCGCAGCGCGGCCACGCCCACCGTGATCGGCGCGGCGTCGTCGCCTTGCGTCAGGCACAGCGCCCAGAAGTAATCGTTCCAGACGAACGTGAACACCAGGATCGCCAGCGCCGCGAGCGCCGGGCGGATCAGCGGCAGGATGATGCGGAAGAACACCGTCCACTCGCTCGCGCCCTCGATGCGCGCCGCCTCGACCAGCTCGAACGGCAGTTGCTTGATGAAGTTGCGCAGGAACAGCGCGCAGAAGCCGGTCTGGAACGACAGATGAAACAGGATCAGCCCGCCCACCGAGTTGTAGAGGCCGAGCTTCAGCGTCAGGTCGCGCACCGGGATCATCAGCACCTGGATCGGCACGAAGTTGCCCGCCACGAACGTGCCGAACAGCGCCGCGTTGCCGGGAAAGCGGTAGATCGCCAGCGCGAAGCCGGCCATCGCCGCCAGCACGATCGCGCCGGCCACCGAGGGCAGCGTGATCAGGATGCTGTTCCAGAAGTAATGGAGCATCGGCGAGGCGGTCAGCGCCTCGCGGTAGTTCTCGACCAGCGCGAAGCGGTGCGGCCAATCCCAGTAATGGCCGGCGGCCAGTTCCTCGGACGAGCGCACCGAGGTCACCAGCACCGCGATCAGCGGCAGCAGCCACAGCAGCAGCGCGAGCGGCAGCGACAGGCGGTAGAGGCGGCGCGTGGCCGGTTTCCAGCGGTCGATCGGCAACGGATACATGGGCGTCTCCTGGAAACGGTCAGTGTTCGCTGCGCAGCAGATGGCGCAGGTGATAGACGATGTAGAGCAGCATGATCGCGAACAGCACCACGGCGATCGCGGAGGCATAGCCGAAGCGGAAATACTTGATCGCCTGGTCGTACATGTAATAGGCCAGCACGGTGGAGCTGTCGAACGGGCCGCCCGAGGTCATCACCGAGATCAGGTCGAAGCTGCGCAGCGCGCCGATCACCGTCACCACGATTGCCATGAAGGTGGTGGGCCGCAGTTGCGGCAGGATCACGTGCCACAGCAGCGTCCAGCCCTTCGCGCCTTCCATGCGCGCCGCCTCGATCTGCTCGCTGCTCAGGGTGGTCAGCCCGGTCAGGTAAAGGATCATGCAGTAGGCCGATTGCGGCCACAGCGCCGCGAAGATCACGCCCAAGGTGGCGTAGCGCGGGTCGCCGAGCACCGGAATGCCGTGCCCGAAAATCAGCCGCAGCAGGCCGAAGGTCGGATCGTAGAACCACGAATAGATCAGCCCGACCACCACGCCCGACAGCACGAACGGCGCGAAGAACAGCGATTTGACGAGCCGCATGCCGCGCACGGCCTGGTTCAGATACAGCGCGGCGGCCAGCCCGAACGGCGGCGCGAGCAGGAACAGCACGAGCCAGATCAGGTTGTTTTTGAGCGCCGTGTAGAACGTGTCGGCGTGCAGCAGCTCGACGTAGTTCGCCAGGCCCACGAACGCCGGATCGCTCATGCCGTCCCACTGGAAGAACGACAGGCGAAGGGTCGACAGCACGGGCCACACCACGTAGCACGCGAACATCACGCAGGCGGGCGCGAGGAACAGCGCGGCGGTCAGGCGCTGGCGGCGCTCGGTGGGCGACGCACGACGGCGGCGCGGCCGCGCCGCGTGGGGCGCGGCCGGACGCTCGGGCCGGGCGCCGTCGCTGCGCGGCCCGGCCTGCACCGGGGCGCGGGTGTCGGTGTAGCTATCGGCGTGGGTATGAAGCACGGAACGGGTCACGAATCACCTCCTGGGCGGCCGGGCGCGCGCCCGGCCG
>NZ_BAAILN010000130.1:0-291 GCF_054589155.1 Burkholderia sp. 3C | reverse complement strand
CGTGCACCCAGCCGGCGATCCAGTTGAGCAGTTCGTGGCAACGGGCTTCCTCGAGCGGGTCGGCGGGAACCAGGCCTGCGTCGGGATACTGCCTAACCAGATACGCCATGATCGCCGGCAGCTCGGTGAGGACTTTCGTCTGCCCCTCGACATGCAGCGCCGGCACGCGCGCCTTCGGGTTGATGGCGAGATATTCGGCCGACTGCGTGGCCCCGTTGGCGATCACGGTAGGCGCCAGCGAGTAAGGCACGCCCAGTTCTTCCAGCACGATATGGACAGCAAGGGAACAGG
>NZ_BAAILN010000129.1:0-814 GCF_054589155.1 Burkholderia sp. 3C | reverse complement strand
GGTGGTGTTCCTGTGTCTGGCGGCGCTGTACGAAAGCTGGTCGATCCCGTTCTCGGTGATCATGGTGGTGCCGCTCGGCGTGATCGGCGCACTGCTGGCGGCCACGCTGCGCGGCCTCGAGAACGACGTGTTCTTCCAGGTCGGCTTGTTGACCACGGTGGGGCTGTCGGCGAAGAACGCGATTCTGATCGTGGAGTTCGCGCGTGAATTGCAGCTCAGCGAGAAGATGGGGCCGGTCGAGGCGGCGCTGGAAGCGGCGCGGCTGCGGCTGCGTCCGATTCTGATGACGTCGCTGGCGTTCATTCTCGGCGTGCTGCCGCTCGCGATCAGCAACGGCGCGGGTTCGGCCAGCCAGCACGCGATCGGTACGGGCGTGATCGGCGGGATGGTGACCGCGACCTTCCTCGCGATCTTCATGATCCCGATGTTCTTCGTGAAGGTGCGTTCGATCTTCGGTGGTGAAAAGGAAGATCCGGACGAGGCACTGCGTCTCGCGCAGGAGCACGCGCATCGCACGCAAGAAGGCGGCAACCAGGAACATTGATGACCATGCGAAAAATCGTTTTGACGGCTATGACGTTTGCGCTCGTCGCTTCGGGCTGCACGATGGCGCCGCATTACAAGCGTCCGGATGCGCCCGTGTCGAGCTCGTTCCCGTCCGACGGCGTCTACGCGACGCAGCCGGGCGCGAGCGACGCACGCAGCGCCCAAGACCAGGCGGCGCCGGACATCGGCTGGCGCAACTTCTTCGCCGATCCGCGCTTGCAGCAACTGATCGAATTGGCGCTGAAGAACAACCGCGACCTGCGTGTCT
>NZ_BAAILN010000128.1:0-8971 GCF_054589155.1 Burkholderia sp. 3C | reverse complement strand
CAGCTTCGCCTTCGCGGCCTCGTAGGCCGCGAAGCTGCCGTGGTAATCGAGGTGATCCTGCGTCAGATTCGTGAACACGGCCACGTCGAACGCCGTGCCGTTGACGCGGCCCTGCTGCAGCGCATGCGACGACACTTCCATCGCCACGGCCTTGGCTCCCTCGTCGCGCAGTTGCGCCAGGCTGCGCTGCAGTTGCGGCGCATCGGGCGTGGTAAAGCCGGTGGCGACCAGCCGGCCCGGCATGCCGCTGCCGAGCGTGCCGATCAGCGCGCACGGCGTGCGCAGCGCACTCAGCGCCGTCGCGATCCATTGCGTGCAGGAGGTCTTGCCGTTGGTGCCCGTCACGCCGACCGCGAACATCGCATCGCTCGGATCGCCATACCAGCCGCTGGCGATCTCGCCGGCCAGCGCGCCGAGTTCGGGCACGGCGTGCGTGACGGCCGCGTCGAGCGCATCGACGGCGAAGCCTTCGGGCTGCACCAGCACGGCGGCCGCGCCGCGCGACAACGCGCCGGCGATGTGCTGGCGGTTGTCGACGCCGTCGACCGCATAGGCGAGGAACCCGTCGCCCGGCTGCACCGCGCGCGAATCGGAATGCAGGTTCGCGCCGGACTGCAGATGTGCGCGCAGCCACGCGAGCGCGGCTGCAATTCGAGCGTGCGCCGGATGGGCGCTGCGTACGGCGCTCATCGAACGACTCCGGGGCGGTTATGCGCGTTGCTGGCCACTACCATGTGATGCGCCGGCATGGCCGCGAGCCGCGCGGCGCCAGCCTTCGGCGCGGCAGGTGGCTTCGGCGTGTCGTCGTTCACGACCAGTTGCTTGACCGGCATGTTCGGTGGCACGTTCAGCGCGCGCAGCGTATCGCCGGCGATCGTCGAGAACACCGGGCCGGACACCGCACCACCGAAGTGGCTGCCGGCGGTGGGCTCGTCGACCGAGACGGCCACCACGATGCGCGGATTCGGCATCGGCGCCATGCCGACGAACGATGCGCGATATTTCTTGTGGTCGTAGCCGCGGCCGACCTGCTTGTATGCCGTGCCGCTCTTGCCGCCGACGCGATAGCCGGGCACCGCCGCGTCGGGCGACGTGCCGTCCTTCGTTACGACGCTTTCGAGCATTTCGCGCACTTCGCGCGCGGTGGTGGGCGAAAACACCTGCGGGCCTTGCGGCGGCTGCTTGTCGTCGGTTTTGAACAGCGACAACGGCATCAGCTCGCCGTCGTGGGCGATGGCCGTGTAGGCATGCGCGAGCTGGAACAGCGACACCGACAGGCCATAGCCGTACGACATGGTGGCCTGCTCGATGCGGCGCCAGCTCTTCCACGGCCGCAGGCGGCCCGCCACGGCGCCGGGGAAACCGACCTTCGGCGCCTGGCCGAGGCCGATGCTCGTATACATATTCCACATTTCCTCGGGCCGCATCGTCATCGCGATCTTGGTCGCGCCGATGTTGCTCGACTTCTGGATCACGCCGCCCACCGTCAGCACGCCGAAGCCGGCGTCATCGCTGATCGGCGCGCCGTCGAGCACGAAGTGGCCGTTGCCGGTATCGACCAGCGTGTTCGGCGACACGCGGTGCAGATCGAGTGCGAGCGATACCGTGAACGGCTTCATGATCGAGCCCGGCTCGAACGTGTCGGTCAGCGCGCGGTTGCGCAACTGCTCGCCGGTCAGGTGCGAACGGTCGTTCGGGTTGTAGGTCGGATAGTTGACCAGCGCCAGCACCTCGCCGGTGCGCACGTCGACCACCATCGCCGCGCCCGCCTTGGCGTGGAACTTCTCGACCGCGGCCTTCAGGTTCGCGTAGGTGACGTACTGGATCTTGCTGTCGATCGACAGATCGACGTCGGTGCCGTTGTGCGGCGGCAGTTGCTCGTCGACGTCCTCGACGATATGGCCGACGCGATCCTTGATCACGTGACGGCTGCCCGACACACCGGCCAGCAGCTTCTGGTCGGCCAGCTCGACGCCTTCCTGGCCTTCGTCCTCGACATTGGTGAAGCCGATCAGGTGAGCGGTGATCTCGCCTTCCGGGTAGAAGCGCTTGTATTCGTTGCGCGCATAGATGCCCGGGATATCGAGCGCGGTGACCTTGTCGGCCACGTCGATCGGCACCTGCCGCTTCACGTAGACGAAGCTGCGGTCGCCCGACAGCTTGCGGCGCAGCTCGGGCGCGCTCATGTCGAGCAGCTTGCCGAGCTGGTCGAGCTTGCCGGCGCCGAGATCGTCCGGCACCGCTTCGGGGATCGCCCAGATCGCGCGCACGGGCAGGCTCGTCGCGAGCACGAGGCCATTGCGATCGAGGATCTTGCCGCGCGTGGCCGGCAGTTCGAGCGTGCGCTGATAACGGCTTTCGCCCTGCTTCTGGTAGAACGCATTGCCCGGCCCCTGGATCCAGAAGGCGCGCGCGGCCAGCGCGACGAAGGCCATGAACAGCATGAACACGACGAGCTTCGAGCGCCACATCGGCAGATGCACCGACAGGACCGGGCTGGACGCGAATTTCACGTTCGACTGGCGTTGTTTCATCGCCGGCTCCCCTGGTCGCCAGCGGCGGCCGAACTCGGCACCGGCGTGTCGACGGCCTTCACGGCGCCCGACGGCAGCGTCAGGTATTGGGTGCGGCCGGTAACGATCGTCTGCATCTTCAGCGAATCGTTGGCGAGCTGCTCGATGCGCGAGGTCTTGGACAACGCGCCCTGCTGATATTGCAGTTGCGCGTAATCCTGCTGGAGCTGGTGCTCCTGCGATTGCGCACGCTGCAACTGGAAGAAGATCTGACGCTGCTGATTGGTCGAATTGACGACCGACAGGGCACAGCCCATCACGACGATCAGCAGGAAGATGTTGAGGCGGTTCATGGCGCGATGCGCTCCGCGATGCGCATCACGGCCGACCGGGCGCGTGGATTCGCGGCGACTTCGGCGTCGCTCGGGAACTTGCGGCCGAGCAGCTTGAGCGGCGGAGACGGGAGATCGACGGCGCGAATCGGCAGGCGGCGATCGACCACAGGCGCGCTCGCGTGCGTCTGCATGAAACGTTTGACGATCCGATCCTCGAGCGAATGAAAGCTGATCACGACCAGCCGCCCCCCTTGCTCCAACGACGACAACGCGGACGCTAGAACGACTTGCAGGTCCGCAAGCTCTTGATTGACGTGAATCCGTATAGCTTGAAAGGTGCGGGTTGCCGGATCCTTGCCTTTCTCACGTGTCTTGACGGCGTGACCCACGATTTGGGCAAGCTCGCCCGTGCTGTCGAGGGGACCAAGGCGCTCGGATTCCGCCCGGCGAGCAACAAGCGCCTTTGCAATCTGAAAAGCAAACCGTTCTTCCCCATAATCGCGTATCACCTCCGTCAGTTCCTGCAAGGGCGCGCGGGCCAGCCAGTCGGCTGCCGATTCGCCACGAGTGGTATCCATCCGCATATCGAGCGGGCCGTTCGCGCGGAAACTGAAACCGCGCTCGGGATCGTCGATCTGCGGCGAAGACACCCCCAGATCCAGCAACACGCCCGTCACGCGCGGTACGCCGCGTTCGGCAAGCGCGTCGCCGAGCGACGCAAAACTGTCATGCACGATCGAGAAGCGGGCATCGCCGATCTGACGCGCCGTCTCGATCGCGAGCGGATCCTTGTCGAACGCGATCAGGCGGCCGCCTTCGGCCAGTTGGTCGAGCACCAGGCGGCTATGGCCGCCGCGGCCGAACGTGCCATCCACGTAAAGGCCGTCGGGCCGCGTCACGAGCGCATCGACCGCTTCATCGAGCAGCACCGTCCGGTGCTGAAATTCATTTCCCATCGCGGGCGTCTCCGTCACCGCAATCAGAAGGTGAAATTCTTCAGCGCATCGGGCATGCCCTGCGCCATCGCCGCTTGCTCCTTCGCGATGTAGGTTTGCGAATCCCACAGCTCGAAGTGACTACCCATTCCCAACAACATGACTTCCTTTTCCAGCCCGGCTGCCATTCGCAGCTCCGGCGATACGAGAATCCGGCCCGCGCTGTCGAGATCGACATCCGACGCGTTGCCGAGAAAAATGCGGCGCCACCAGTGCGCGTCCATCGGCAGGGCGGCGATCTTGGCGCGGAAAACTTCCCATTCGGGGCGTGGAAACAGCAACAGGCAGCCGTCCGGATGCTTGGTCACAGTCACCCGTCCTTCTGCCTGTCCTTGCAGCGCCTCGCGATAGCGAGAAGGGATCGACATCCGCCCTTTCGCATCGAGCGTCAGCGCCGACGCCCCCTGGAACACTTTCCGCTCTCCTGTTCGGGGTGTCTCGACACCCGCCCATTGGCTGAGAATCTAACCGGAACGACCCGCCAAATCACACAAAAATACACTTCCTCACACTGTTTCCCACTTTAGAGGAAGGGTCAGGGACGGTCAAGGGCGGTTGCCGTTTTTTTGACGAATTTTGTTAGTTAGAACAAGGACTTACGCTCACCTCTTCACGCTGGCCCTGAAACCGAAATTCGTTTGAAATGAACGGACTAGCGTGATGTGTGGATGTGATACGTGAAAAGGCGCGCGCAAGCTGGCGTGATGGCGAGGGTTAGGGAGGCGGGAAAGTCCGGATCGAGCGTTGAAGTTGGCGAGACGCGGGAGGCCCCGCGTCCCACCGAAAACTCAGAGATAGTAGGCAGTCCTCGTCATCACTTTCGAGGCCGCCTGCATCAGCCAGCGAGCCGGCATCGGCAGCTCGGCACCGCCGGCATCGGCGGCCGTGCGGCCGTGTTTGGCCTCGTCGTCACGCATCTGTTCGACGATGGCACGCGAGGCCGAATCGGCTGCCGGCAGCTCGGACAGATGGCTGTCGAGATGGCGTTCGACCTGGCGCTCCGTCTCGGCCATGAAGCCGAGGCTTGCCTTGTCGCCCAGCCGCCCCGCCACCAGGCCGATCGCCATGGCCCCGCCGAACCAGAGCGGATTCAGCAGGCTCGGACGCGAGCCGAGCGATGTGAGGCGGTGCATCGTCCACGCGAGATGATCTTCCTCCTCGCGCGCCGATTCTTCGAACAGCGCCTTCAGCGACGGCGACGCCGTCGACAGCTTCTGCGCCTGGTACAGCGCCTGCGCGCACACCTCGCCGACGTGATTGACCCGCATCAAGCCAGCCGCATGCTTGCGCTCTTCCGCGCTCAATTCCGGCGAGAGGTCGCCCTCGGGCAGCGGCACCGGGCGCGTCATGCGGCTCACGCCGGCGATCGCGCGCAGGCCTCGGTCGAATTCGTTAATTAGTTCATCGAACAGCATTCGGGATCTCCGGTCAGCCACTCGCCGCAGGGTTTCGTCAGTTGTTTGTTGCGCTAACTGATCCAATTCTGCCGCGAACATTGCGGTAAACCCCCGATTTTAACCATTGTTGCCAAAAGAGGACATGCGCCATGTCGCGTCGGTCTTTTCCTTTTTCGTAAAAATGCCTTGCGCTACAGTACGTGCGGCTACTCAGAAGTGAAGCGGGGCAACGAACCTACTCAAAAGCAAACGCCCCGCCAGATAAAAAATCATTCAGTAATCCTTGGAGATCGTCGAATGAAAAAGTCGCTTTTCGCGCTCGTCGCGCTGGGTGCGTTTGCTGGCGCGGCCCACGCGCAGAGCAGCGTCACGCTGTACGGCATCATCGATGCCGGCATCCTGTTCAACAACAATTCGAATGGCGCACGCCAGTGGCAGCAGTCGAGCGGCGTGCTGCAGGGCAGCCGTTGGGGCCTGAAAGGCGTCGAGGATCTCGGCGGCGGATTGAAGGCCATCTTCGTGCTCGAGAACGGCTTCAGCGTGTCAAGCGGCGCGCTCGGCCAGGGCGGCGGCGAGTTCGGCCGGCAAGCCTTCGTGGGCCTGTCGAGCGATGCATTCGGCAAGGTCACGCTGGGTCGCCAGTACGATTCCGTGGTCGACTACACCGGCGCGCTCGCGACCGGTAGCCAATGGGCCGGCTATATCGGCGCGCACCCGGGCGACCTCGACAACATGAACAACGCCAATCGCGTCAACAACGCGATCAAGTACACCAGCCCCGTGTACGGCGGTTTTCAGTTCGGCGGCTTGTACAGCCTGGGCGGCGTGGCCGGCCAGCCGGGCCGCAACCAGATCTTCTCGGCCGGGGCCGGCTACAACAACGGCCCGCTCGCCCTGGGCGTGGGTTACGTCAATGCGCGCAATCCGAACTACTCGTTCTTCGGCAACAACCCGAACTCGAATACCGCGGCAACGACGAGCGGCCTGAACATGACCAGCCCCGTCTATCGGGGCTACGCGTCGGCCAATACGCTGGAAATCGTGGCGGCAGCCGGGGCCTATTCGATCGGCGCGGCCACACTGGGCCTGACCTACAGCTATACGCGGTTCGACGCGGTCGGCTCGACGGCGGGCGCCAGCCTGAACCCGCTGAACCTGCGCGGCGACGCGGTGTTCAACAACGTCGAAGCGAGCTTCAAGTATCAGTTGAGTCCGGCACTGCTGGCAGGCGTCGCCTACGACTACACGCGCGGCTCCAAGATCAACGGGCAATCGGCGGCCCAGTATCATCAGGTCAACCTCGGCGTCGACTATTTCCTGTCAAAGCGCACCGATCTTTACGCAATCGGTGTTTATCAGCACGCACTGGGCTACGACTCGACCGGCAACCGCGCGGTCGCGGCGATCAACAACATCACCGCTTCCGCCACGCCGAATCAGGTGTCGGCGCAGGTCGGCATCCGTCACAAGTTCTGACGAATACGCATGTAATAACAGCCGCTTCACCCTCGAAAGCGCCCTGCGGGGCGCTTTTTTCTCGCCCGCTCCGGCAGTGTTCCGTCTCAAACAAAACGGGCGCCATTGCTGGCGCCCGTTGCTGTACCGCCCCGCTATCGCTCGATCAGGCCTTGCCGTCACGCAACTCGCGACGCAGGATCTTGCCGACATTGGTCTTCGGCAGTTCCGTGCGGAATTCGATGAAACGCGGGCGCTTGTAGCCCGTCAGTCGCTCCTTGCAGTAGGCAACGATATCCGCGTCGGTCAGCGCTGGATCTTTCCTCACGACGAACAACTTCACGGCCTCGCCGGAATGCTCGTCGGGCACGCCGACCGCCGCCACCTCGAACACGCCCGGGTGCGAGGAGACCACATCCTCGACTTCGTTCGGATAGACGTTGAATCCGGACACCAGGATCATGTCCTTCTTGCGGTCGACGATCTTCACGTAGCCACGCTCGTCCATTACGCCGATGTCGCCCGACTTGAAATAGCCGTCGGGCATCATCACCTTGGCCGTCTCGTCGGGACGATTCCAATAACCGGCCATCACCTGCGGCCCGCGGATGCAGATCTCGCCGGGCAGGCCAAGCGCCACTTCGACGCCATCGTCGTCGCGAATCGAGATTTCGGTCGACGACAGCGGCAAGCCGATCGTGCCCGTGTATTCCGTGGCCGTGACCGGGTTGCAACTGACCACCGGCGAGGTTTCCGACAGCCCGTAGCCTTCGACGATCGGCGTGTGTGTCTTGTCGTACCAGCGCTTCGCGACGCTTTCCTGGATCGCCATTCCACCGCCGTTGGCCACCGCCAACCGCGACAGGTCGAGCTGGTCGAAATCGGGATGATTCAGCATCGCGTTGTAGAGCGTGTTGACAGCCGGGAACGTCGATACCGGATAGCGCTTCAGTTCCTTGATCATGCCGGCGATGTCACGCGGATTCGGGATCAGCAAGCCGGTGCCGCCGGTGCGCATGGTCAGGAAACCGCACACTGTCAGCGCGAACACGTGATACAGCGGCAGGGCAGCCACCGTGAAGAACTGCGTTTGCCCGGCCGGCAGCTTCGTATAGGCCGGCGCGTGCCAGGCCTCCGATTGCAGCACGTTCGCGACGATATTCCGGTGCAGCAGCGTCGCTCCCTTGGCCACACCGGTCGTGCCACCCGTGTATTGCAGGAACGCGACGTCGTTCGGTCCGAGCGGCGGCGGCGTAAACGTCTGGCGGCCGCCCTCGGCAAGCGCCGCATTGAAGCGCGTGAACGCCGGCAATTGCCAGGCCGGCACCATCTTCTTGACGCTGCGCACCACGTAATTGACCAGCAGGCCCTTGATGCCGAGCAGGTCGCCCATGGCCGCGACGACCACGTGCTTGACCGACGTTTCGGCGATCACCGCTTGCAGCGTCGCGGCGAAGTTCTCGAGCACGACGATCGCCTCGGCGCCGCTGTCGGCCAGTTGGTGCTGCAGCTCACGCGGCGTATAGAGCGGATTGACGTTGACGACGGTATAGCCGGCGCGCAGGACGGCGGCAATCGTCACCGGATACTGCAGCACGTTCGGCATCATGATCGCGATGCGCGCGCCGCGCGTCAGCCCACGCGATTGGAACCACGCGCCGAGCTTGCGCGACAACGCATCGATTTCACCGTAGGTGAGCGCCTTTCCCATACAGATAAAGGCAGTACGGTCGCGATGCGAGCGGAAGCTGTCATCCAGCAGATCGGGGACGGTCGGATAGCGAGATGGATCAATTTCGGCTGGCACGCCGGCGGGGTACGATTTCAGCCAAATCTTGTCCATGCAAGACGTCTCCTTACTGATTTTCGAATGGTCGTGCTAAAAAAGCATCCTAGCCGGTAGACTGCCTCGAAACAACCGGGTTAGACACTCCTTTCAAACTCGGCCGCGCGGCTGGGTTTTATGACCAATTCCGTGTAGGCCGCGATGGTTTGAATCGCGATCTGGTGTCGGATCATCGCAGCGCCAATCGATGCATGCAAGCATTTCGTCGGACGATTTATCCGTTCAGGCGAAATTCAGGAGATATTTTGAGGGATTTTAAAGCGCAGCGGCGTGAACGATGTTCCGCGGCCGAAAAGACAAAACCCCCACTGCTTGCGCAGCGGGGGTTCTGAAGGAGGAAGCCTGACGATTACCTACTTTCACACGGGCAATCCGCACTATCATCGGCGTAGAGTCGTTTCACGGTCCTGTTCGGGATGGGAAGGGGTGG
>NZ_BAAILN010000127.1:0-430 GCF_054589155.1 Burkholderia sp. 3C | reverse complement strand
CGTGAATTGCCCGAATTGCATCAAGCAGGGTCTGGCGATTCTGCCGGTCCGTTACGCGGTTGTGGCGTCCGACGATAAGCTGAATGCGGCGGTGGCGCCGAACGATAAGGCGCATGCTGGTCGAGCGTCGAAAAAAACGGTCGATCCGGATGTCTTACCCCTCACGGCCGATCAGCACATCACGCGCAAGCCACTGAACGGCTCGAAATACATTCTTCGCCAGCTCGATCGGGGCTACGTCTATGTGCTGTACCCAGTCAGGGGCACGCGAGTCAGCCGATGGATAGTCTACGAGGTCGGGTCGGACGGATGCATGAACATCTACACCGATCCACTGCATGTTCCGCCGAAGCCGATGGACCAACCGCTGAACAAGACATGCGGCTGGCCGATACACAGCGATTCGGCGGCACAAACGATTGCCATTTCG
>NZ_BAAILN010000126.1:0-8066 GCF_054589155.1 Burkholderia sp. 3C | reverse complement strand
CGCGCGGGCCCGCCGGGATCATGTCGAGAAACCACGGCAGACACAGCATCGCGGACGCAGTCTCGTTGCGTGCAATGGGCACCACGATTTTTGAGGGATTGGCCATGGTCAGTCGTCAGAAGAGGCGTTTGAACGCAGGTTGAGCAGCGCGTTGCATCGTTCGCGATGGGCTGTACGGGGTCGCCCGCAGGCGTGATGCCGGCGTCCGTGCTGTTTTCGTGATGATGGAAACCCGGATTCGCCAGTTCGCCATTGCCCGGATTGCCCCGGTATTCCATGTCGGGATCGACCGGAGCGATGATGAATCTCGCGGGCCGGCCAATCACCTGACCCATCGGGACACCGCCAGCCAGGCTCGTGAATTCGATGTCGTAGCGATACAGCTCGCTCACGCCGTCCCATGGAGAACGGCGCCGGATGCGGCGCGAGCTTCAACGTATAGGCTTGGGTAGGCAGGATCGACGACATGCGAAACGCCTCCGGGCAGGGTCAAGCAAGCGATACGAACGGCGCAGCCGAACCCTTGCAACAGCGGTGGCTGACGTTTGAGAGGGGATTGATCTGATTGGCGCCGGGCCGCGAGAGACATGAGGCCTTACGTGTTGCGTCACCGGCAGCAGCGCAAGAGGCTAGCCCATTGGAAATGGCAAAAACATCAGCAACGAACTAAAAGAGAATTGGAAGATTCTTATTTTTCGTTGTGGTTATCGAATCGCGGGCCGCTGAAACATTGGACATGTGACCTTGCTCGCGTTCCGCAAATCCCCTACGCCGCTCAGGACGACCGCGAGCGGGATGCCTTGCGCGTTGACGATGAGGTGGTGCTTGCTGCCGAGCTTGCGCCGGTCCGTGCCCGCAGCCACCCCAGGCCGCGCCTGCCTGACGCGCATCCTCGCGCGTCGCAATCCGCACGCGCCCTGATCGTTGCGCGCGGGCGACAGCCGAGCCCGCCGTCGAGCAATTCTTTTTTGTTCCTTACATTCGTCACTTTATGATGCGGCCCACGCCGTCCGCGCCAGAAGCGCGCGATGCGCATCCGGTCCGCCAGCGCGGCGCCGGACCACAAATACACCGTCAACGATAAAGAAAAGGATCGCTCATGAAGCAGACCAAAATCGCGGGATTGGTTGGGGGCCTGATGCTGGCATTCGTCGGCACGCAAGCACACGCACAGAGCTCGGTCACGCTGTGGGGCGTCGCCGACGTCAGCCTGCGTTACCTGACGAACTCGAACGCGAAGAACGACAACCGTCTCTACATGACCAACGGCGCGATCACCAACAGCCGCTTCGCGCTGAAGGGCACCGAGGATCTCGGTGGCGGCCTGAAGGCGATCTTCAACCTTGAAAGCGGTTTCGATCTGCAAAGCGGCGCCGGCGCCTCGCGCCTGTTCAACCGCGCGGCCTACGTGGGCCTGTCGAGCCAGTACGGCACCGTCACGCTCGGCCGCCAGAAGACGCTGCTGTTCGATCTGCTGGCCGATACGTTCGATCCGCTGACGGTCGGCAACTACTTCGAAAACGCATGGCTGCCGGTGTCGCTCGGCGCGGGCCTGTATGCGGACAACTCGGTCAAGTACAACGGCAAGTTCGGCGGCCTGTCGGTCGGCGCGATGTATTCGTTCGGCACCGACACCACCACCCCCGGCGTGAACGGCTTCTCGGGCCAGATCCCGGGCCACATCGGCGCGGGCAGCATGTACGGCTTCTCGCTCGGCTACGCGTTCGGCCCGTTGAACCTGGTCGCCGACATGCAGCAGAACAGCGACAACACCAACCACAAGCAGACCATCTTCCACGCGGGCGCGGTCTACGCGTTCAGCACGCTGAAGCTGTATGCGGGCTACCTGCGCTCGAAGGACGACACCGGTTTCGTGGATTCGACGCTGGCGCAGCAAGCCGTGGTGCCGGGCATCGCCTCGCTGAAGGGCACCGGCCGGATCGACGACGGCCCGTACGCCGGCCTGGCCTGGCAAGCGACCCCGACCGTCACGCTGACGGGCGCGTTCTACTACGACCACGGCCGCAACGAAACGGTCTCGACCGGCGTGCTCGGCACCGGCAACCGCTACGCGGTGGTCGGCGTGGCCGAATACGCGCTGTCCAAGCGCACCGAAATCTACGGCACCGTGGACTTCAACAAGGCCACCGGCGCGGCAACCGTCGAACTGCCGGGCCGCAACAACCAGACCGGCATCTCGATCGGCCTGCGCAACATCTTCTGATCCCGGCCGGCCTCGCGCCGGCTCGATTCAGGCAGCGGCTTCGGCCGCTCCGCCCCGGTTTTGCGCGATGCAGGTCGCGCCGGCACCGGGGCGGTGTCGTTTACGTCCCCGTTTCCCCGTTTTCCCGTTTACGCCCCCGTTTCGGGTCCGCTTTGCGCCCCGCTTTCGCCGTCGATGTCTGTCTCATGTAGGGACGCCGACCGGCTCGCGGGCACGTCGCACGCGTGCCGCCAAAACTTGCTATCGTGCCTGCTCGACAATTTCGGGGAGCGTTTCGATGGACTACGACTATGACCTGTTCGTGATCGGCGCCGGCTCCGGCGGCGTGCGGCTCGCGCGCATCTCGGCCTCGCTCGGCGCGCGCGTCGGCATCGCCGAGGTGGAGCAGATCGGCGGCACCTGCGTGCTGCGCGGCTGCATTCCGAAGAAGCTGCTGGTGTACGCGTCGCACTTCCCCGGCGAAGCCGAGGACGCGGCGGCCTACGGCTGGACCTTCGGCCCCGGCGAATTCTCGTGGCCCACGCTGATCGCCGCCAAGGATCGCGAGATCAACCGGCTGTCGGGCATCTACGTGAAGTTGTTGACCGATGCGGGCGTGACGATGCACGAAGGGCGCGCGACGATCGTCGATCCTCACACGGTGGAGATCGCCGGCAAGCGCATCACGACGAAGCACATCGGCGTGGCGACCGGCTCGTGGCCGACGCTGCCGCAGATCCCCGGCATCGAGCACGCGATCACCTCGCGCGAGGCGCTCGATCTGCCCGACCTGCCCAAGCGCGTGGCGGTGGTGGGCGGCGGCTATATCGCGGTGGAGTTCGCCGGCATCTTCCAGGGCCTCGGCTCGCAGGTGGACCTGTTCTATCGCGGCGACGAAATCCTGCGCCACTTCGATCACGACCTGCGCCGCGTGCTGCACGAGGAAATGAGCAAGCACGGCGTGGCGATCCACACCCATGCGCAGGTCAATTCGATCGTGCGCGGCGCCGATGGCGCGTTGACGCTCGACATCGGCGGCACGTCGCACGGCCCGTACGACGCGGTGCTGTACGCCACCGGCCGTCATCCGAACACGCAGGGCCTGGGCCTCGAACAGGCCGGCGTGGCCTGCGAATCGAGCGGCGCGATCCATGTGGATGCCTACTCGGCCACCAACGTGTCGTCGATCCACGCGATCGGCGACGTGACCTCGCGCCCGCAACTGACGCCGGTGGCCACGCGCGACGGCGCGCTGCTGGCCGCCAACCTGTTCGGCGCGCAGCGCGTCGAGGCGGACCATCGCGCGATTCCGTCGGCGGTGTTCAGTCATCCCGAGCTGGCGACGGTGGGCCTGAGCGAACACGAAGCGCGCGCCGAACATGGCGAAGTCGACATCTACAAGACTTCGTTCCGCGCGCTGAAGCACACGCTCACGGGCCGCGACGAAAAGATCTTCATGAAGCTCGTGGTGGCGCGCGATTCGCAGCGCGTGCTCGGTGCGCACATGATCGGCCCGGATGCGGCCGAAACGATCCAGGGCATCGCGATCGCGGTGCGGATGGGCGCGACCAAGGCGCAGTTCGATGCGACCATCGGCATCCATCCGAGCGCGGCCGAGGAGTTCGTGACGCTGCGCACGAAGTCGCCCGATCCGGCGTGACGGTGTAATCAGCGAGGGCGGGGCGCGTGGTGCGCGCGCCGCGTCGTCGAGCGTGTCGCGTGGCCGGTGTTCCGGCACGCGGCCTGTCGACAATGATTCGCATGACGAAGTATGGAGCGCGGCAAGCAAACCAGGCGGTGGCCCTGGCGTTCAGCGCGAGCGATCGGGCGCGGGCGAATTCGCCGCCAGCGTGCCGCCGCAATCGCGCCGGTATTCGTTGAGCAGCCTGCGGCGTGCGGTGCGCACGGCGTCGGGGAAATCGCTGCCGTTGACCTGGGTGGGCGAGAAGCCCACTGCTTTCAATTCGGCCAGCTCGCGGGTCACGTCACTGCGGGTCAACGCGTGCGAGCGCATGGCCTGCGGCGTGGCGAACGGGTAGCTCGCGCATTGCCCGGCCGTCAGGGGCAGCGCATGCGCGGCCACGCCGGCGGCCATCAGGCCCGCCGCGGCGCCGGCTCGCGCGATGCGCGCCGCCGTGTTCACGAGGCCGCGCCCGTGTGCTTGACGCAGTCGCGCTGGTATTTCTGCGTCAGCTTTTGCTGGGCGGTGTCGATGTCGTCGGGGTAGGTGTTGTCGTCGCCGGCCGAGGGCTGGTAGCCGACCGATTCGAGTTCCGACAGCTCGTTGACGATCTGCTTGTGCGTGACCGGCGCGCTGGTCTTCACGAACGGGTAGTCGTGGCATTGCTGGGTCGTCAGCGGCGCGGCGTGGGCAGCGACGCAGACGGCCATCAGGCTTGCACACAGCAGGGCACGTTTCAGGTTCTTGATTGGCGTGTTCATGGGTTCGCTCCTTGATCCGGGTTGGGCCGACGGTATCGGTGCCGGCCGGGTTGTCCGATCCGGCGTGGCATCGCCGAGATCACGGAATGCAGACTAGTGGAGGGCGTTTGTCGAAACGGTGGAGCGGACATGAAACTTCCTTCATCGTGCCCCCCGCCTGCTCGCTGAAATAACTTTCACGTGTCTGCCAGCGTTGCTTCAGGTGCGCTCGCGTATCGTTCGGAGCGTGATGGAAGCAGCGGTGGAAGCCGTCGGCACGCTCGGGAAAGCTCGATGAAACCTCAAGCATCCCGAAGCATCGCCGGCCCGGAACCCAGGCAGACGAGGAGACGAGCGTGAACGTGCGAACCATCGGATCAATCGGATTGGCCGCCGTCGCGCTGTGCGTGAGCGCACTGGCCGACGCGAAGGTGCAGGGCAGCGGCGGCCCGGTGGCCGATGTGGTGCTCGATCACGCGAGGGTCGAGCGCCAATATCGCGCGATCGAGGACGCGCGCCGCCGCGCGGCCGGCAATATGCGACGCAACGTCGCACAAGGGTGGCCCGGCGCCGGCGCGCTTGCGGTCGACCCGGGCTGACCCCGGGCCGACATGTGGCGTGCGCGACACGCCGCGCGCGATCGATGAAGGGCGGATGAACCGCGCCGGCCATGGCGCGGCGGCGGCGCGTGCACGCCGCATGAAGAATCTTTAATGAAGCCGATACCCTTTTGCCACGCGCGCGCGTGTAGCCTGCGCCGAGAGCCGTCGACGCACGACGGCCGCTCAACGCCCGGGTCGGATATGGCAACATCGCTCTCTTCTCATCACGAATCGCCGGTGCCGCCTTCCCTCGCGGCAGGCGGGACGACAATGTTTCGAGTCCTGACTATCGAAGACGATGACATCACTGCGAATGAAATCGTCGGCGAACTGAAAGATCGCGGCTTCGCCGTGGAATGGGTCGCCAATGGCCGCGACGGCATGGCGCGTGCGCTCACCGAGGATTACGACGTCATCACGCTCGACCGCATGCTGCCGGGCGTCGACGGCCTGACCATCGTCACCACCATGCGCAGCATCGGCGTGCGCACGCCGGTGCTGATGCTCAGCGCGTTGGGCGACGTGGACGAACGCGTGCGCGGCCTGCGGGCCGGCGGCGACGACTACCTCACCAAGCCGTTCGATCCCGAGGAAATGGCCGCGCGTCTCGAAGTGCTGCTGCGCCGCAGCCGCACCGCGCCGGCCCAATCGGAAACCACGCTGTCGGTCGGCCGGCTCACGCTCGACCTGATCGGCCGCAAGGCGATGCGCGACGGCGTGGAGATCGCGCTGCTGCCCACCGAATACCGCGTGCTCGAATACATGATGCGCAACGCGGGCCAGACCATCACGCGCACCATGCTGTTCGAGGCCGTGTGGGGCTATCACTTCGATCCGGGCACCAACCTGATCGACGTCCACATGGGGCGCTTGCGCAAGAAGATCGATCCGTCCGACGCCGCCCCGATGATCCAGACCGTGCGCGGCGCCGGTTACATCCTGTCGTGAGCCATCCATCGTGAGCGAACAAGCAAGCCGCGCGTCCGGCGGATCGGGTGCGCTGCGCTGGTATTCGAGTACGTTCCGGCTGGTCATCGTCTATGCGGTGATGTTCTCGGTGTCGGTGATGCTGCTGCTCGGCGTGATCGCCTCGCGCACCACGCACGACATGAAGAGCGAAACCGACGTCGTGATCGATTGGCAGATGATCTATTTCGATTCGATGGCCGACGCCGATCTGCCGGGCGCGATCCATCGCCGGCTCGAACACGAGCGCATGCATACCAATTACTACGGGCTGTTCGCGCCGGACGGCCGGCACGTGGCCGGCGACGTGCTCGAATTCCCGGCCGAGCTGGCCACCGACCGCAACGGCCAGACGCTGTCGCACACGCTCAAGATCGCCGGCGACCAGGTCGCGCCGGTGGTGCGCGCGATGGCCGAGATGCGGCCCAACGGCTACCGGCTCGTGCTGGCGCGTGACCTCACTCATATCCTCGCCATTCGCACCGCCATCATCAACGCGCTGGTGGTGGGCGGCGTGCTGTGTTTCGGCGCGGGCCTGCTCGGCGGGCTGGTGCTCAGCGTGCGGCAGATGCGGCGCATCCGGGCGATCCGCCAGGTCACGCAGCACATCGCGCGCGGCGATCTCGCGCAGCGCCTGCCGGTGGGCGGGCGCGACGAAATCGACATGCTGTCGCACCTCGTCAATCACATGCTGGCCGAGGTCGAGCGCCTGATGCACGAGGTCAAGGGCGTGTGCGACGGCATCGCGCACGACCTGCGCACGCCGCTCGCGCACGTTCACACGCTGCTCGCGCATGCGGCCGAACGTGCCGGCACCTATGATGATGCGGCGCTCGCGAGCCTCGTTTCGCGCGCGCGCAACGAAACCGACGCGCTGCTCGGGCGCTTTCGCGCGATGCTGCGGATCGCCGAGATCGGCTCGCTGCAACGGCGCGGCGGTTTCGGTGAAGTCGATCTGCAAGCGCTGGTGGTGGATGTCGGCGATCTGTTCGAGCCGCTCGCCGAAAGCCGCGAAATTCATTTCGAAGTGCTGACCGAGCGCGTGACGCCGGTGCACGGCGATCGCGCGTTGCTGTTCGAGGCGCTGACCAACCTGCTCGACAACGCGCTCAAGTATTCGGCCTCGGGCGGCATCGTGCGGCTCGAAGTGCGGCAGCGGCTGCAAGGCCCGCAGATCGACGTGTGGGACGACGGCCCCGGCATCGCGCCCGACGAACGCGAGGCCGTGCTCCAGCACCGCTACCGCAGCACCCGCACGGGGCATCAGGCCGGCTACGGGCTGGGCCTGAGCATCGTCTCGACGGTGATCAACGTGCACGATTTCACGCTGCGCATCGGCAGCGCCGACCCGGGCACGCGCGTGACCATCGAATGCTGGCCGAGGACGCTGGTATGACGCTGTTCTCCATCGCGCGAGTTTCTTTACCGCTGTTCTCGTCACGTGCGGGGGGCCGCTGATCGTGCGCATCCTGCTCGTGACCTCGCCGCATCCGGAAGCCGCATGGCTGCACAAGGCGCTGCAGGAAAGCGGCCACAGCCTGCAACGCGCCGACGACCTGCGCGACGGCCTGTTCCTGGCCTCGCAGGAAGCGTTCGACGCGATCGTGACGACCGCGCTCGAACCCGGCAGCGATGCCGCGTTGATCGATGCGCTGCCACGCTTCGTCGCCGATGGCGGCGGCGCGGCGCTGGTGGTGCTGCTCGGCCAGGCGTCGGCCAGCGAGCGGATTCGCGCGCTGCGCGCCGGCGCCGACGCGTGCTTCGGCGCGCCGTATTCGTTCCTCGAATTGCATGAGCGCCTGCAGGCGCTGCAACGGCTCGGCGTGCCGCGCGAAGCCGACGGGCCGCTGGCCGCCGCGGCCGCCAGCTCCACG
>NZ_BAAILN010000125.1:228655-229547 GCF_054589155.1 Burkholderia sp. 3C | reverse complement strand
TGTCCCGGCTGTCCCGGCTGTCCCGGCTGTCCCGGCTGTCCCGGCTGTCCCGGCTGTCCCGGCTGTCCCGGCTGTCCCGGCTGTCCCGGCTGTCTCGGCTGTCCCGGCTGTCCCGGCTGTCTCGGCTGGTCCCTGACCCGCTCCGGCTGTCTCTCCCATCCGGCCGGCCCCGGCTGCCCCAATTCCCCCCGGCGCAACGACTGGGCTATGCTGCAAAACCGATGCACCCCCTCCCGCCGCGCCCCGCCACCGAAGCCAGATGACCGCCACCGTCCGCCTGATCTCGCACGCCGCCACCGCCGAACTGCGCGCCGGCGCCTTCCCCGCCGACGAAGCGCTCGACGCACGCGGCCTTGCCGACGCCGCGCGAGCCGCCGCGCAATGGCGCTGGCCACGCGGCGTGCAGGCGCTGTCGTCGCCCGCACTGCGCGCCCGGCAAACCGCCGAAGCGCTCGGCTTCGCCGCCGCCGGCATCGAGCCCGCGCTGGCCGATCTCGACGCCGGCCGCTGGCGCGGCGCGAAACTCGCCGCGATCGTGCAGGACGCCCGCGACGATCTCGCCGCGTGGATCGCCAACGCCGCCGCCGCCCCGCACGGCGGCGAATCGTTCGTGGCCGTGTTGCAGCGCGTCGGCGCCTGGCTCGACGGTCTGCCCGCCACGGCGGACCTCGTCGCCGTCACGCATGCGGCCGTGCTGCGCGCCGCGATCGCACACGCGCTCGGCACGCCGCCCGACGCGATGCTGCGCCTCGACATCGCGCCGCTCACGCGCATCGAACTGAAGCGCACGCCGCGCGGCTGGGTGCTGCGCCTCGACGACGCCGGCCTCGCCTGATCCACGCTTCGTCCGCCTGAGCCATTCACCCTGTTTGCGGGAACCCGATGGAACGCC
>NZ_BAAILN010000125.1:209109-228548 GCF_054589155.1 Burkholderia sp. 3C | reverse complement strand
CCCGGTGCGTGCTCGCGGGCGCTTATCCGCACCCACGGGCACGCACCGGGCGGCGCTCTTCCCTTCCTGATCGAGGCCTCACCATGGCGTATTCGAACTATCACAAGAAGGATCTGAACGGTCGCCCGCTGCACCCCGAAACGCAGATGATGTCGTACGGCTACGACCCCTTCCTCTCCGAAGGCGCGGTCAAGCCGCCCGTGTTCCTCACCTCCACGTTCGCGTTCCGGTCCGCCGAGGACGGCGCGGCGTTCTTCGACATCGTGTCGGGCCGCAAACCGCTGCCCGAGGGCGAGGCGGCCGGCCTCGTCTACAGCCGCTTCAATCACCCGAACCTGGAAATCGTCGAAGATCGGCTCGCGCTGCTCGACGGCTCCGAGGCGGCCGCCGTGACGTCGAGCGGCATGTCGGCGATCTCCACCGTGTTCCTCGCGTTCCTGAAGCCCGGCGACCAGCTCGTGCAATCCGCGCCGCTGTACGGCGGCACCGAAACGCTGATCTCGAAGATCTTCCCCGACTGGGGCGTGGGCGCACACGCCATCGACAACGGGCTCGACGCGCAATCGATTCGCGACGCGCTGGAAGCCGCCGCGCAGGCCGGCCCGGTGCGCCTGGTGCATGTGGAAACGCCGGCCAATCCCACCAATTCGATGATCGATCTCGACGCGCTGGCCGCCGAGATCGACGCCTTCGAGCAGCGCCACGGCTATCGCCCGATCTCGGTGTGCGACAACACGCTGCTCGGGCCGATCTTCCAGAAGCCGGCCGCGCACCGCATCGACCTGTCGGTGTATTCGCTGACCAAATATGTGGGCGGCCACAGCGACTTGGTGGCGGGCGGCGTGACGGGCGGCAAGACGCTGATCGCGAAGGTGCGCTCGATTCGCGGCGCGTTCGGCTCGCAGCTCGACCCGCATTCGTCGTGGATGCTGCTGCGCTCGATGGAAACCGTGGTGCTGCGCATGACGCAGGCCACCCGCACGGCGAGCCAGGTCGCGCGCTGGCTGGTCGGGAATCCGTATCAATCGGTGAGCGTGTTCCATCCCGAGTGCATCGAAGACGCGGCCTATCAGGCCGTGTATCGGCGTCAATGCACGGGGGCCGGCTCGACGTTCGCGTTCGTGCTGAACGGCGGGCGCGCGCAGGCGTTCCGCTTCATCAATGCGCTGCGGCTGTTCAAGTCGGCCGTGAGCCTGGGCGGCTCGGAATCGCTCGTGTGTCATCCGGCCTCGACGACGCATTCGGGCGTGTCTGCCGTTGCACGCGAGAAGGCTGGCGTGAGCGAAGGCCTGATCCGGATTTCGGTGGGGCTGGAGCACGGCGACGACCTGATCGCGGATCTGGAGCACGCGTTCCAGGTGTGTGCGGAAACACGCTAACTCACGGCCAGCAAGATCCACCCCGCCACGAGATCGGCCAGCAGCAACAACGAGGCCCCACCCGCGATCATGCGGGCGGGGCCTCGCAGCCTGAAGGCGGCCCAGCCCAGTACCACGGCCAGCCCGAGCGTGACCGGCCAGTAGAGGCAGCCGAACAGCGGCAGCAGAAGATAAAACGGAATGTCGATGCTGATATCGCTCATGGTGATGTCGAAGTCCTAAACGGAACACGGCGTTTCGAACGCCACCCGTAAATATGGGCTCCTCAGCAAACTCGCCGGCGTCACCGTGTTGCGTTGCCACGGAATCCGGCCGAAATACCAGAACCGCCAGAACGTCAGCTTCGGATCGGGATTGCGCCGCAGCAGGCACGCGAAGCTTTCCACCTCGCCGATCAGCACCTGCGTCGCCTCGCCGATCACCTCGCGCACGAATCGCGAGCAGAACTGACGGCGCGAATCGAGATTGAAGCCGGTATCGTAGAACGCGCCCAAGCGTCGGCGCACCGCATCGCGCAAGCGGCCGCGATGCCCCGCGTCGAGCGACATCGTGAGCCGCGCCAGCGCATAGCGCCCGTGTTCCGAGCGGCCCAGGAAACGCGCCAGCGGCGTGACGCGCGCGAACGGAAACGTGCTCTCCGCCACCAGCGGGCCGTCATAGCCGAAATCGACGATCACGCCCACGTGGTTCGTCCATGAATCCGTAGCGCGCGACACCTCCAGAAACGGCCGCGCCGTCACGCGTATGAACACCAGGTCGCCGATCCGCCAATCGTGCTCTGCGCTCTCCACGCTCATTCCGGCCGCCCCGCGTTCGACCGACATATCGGCCTCCTCTCGTTGTGATGTGCGGGGCAGTGTCGTGCAAGGTCGCGCTTTTCGATTTTATTTCGATGGAATCTGCATAAAATGATGCGCCGAGTATCGATTTCCAATACCTCATGACCGAAACCGCCCAGCTCATCGTCACCATCAAGCAGCGCCTCAAGGCGGCGGGGCTGACCTATCGCGACGCGGCGCATGCGCTCGGCCTTTCCGAGCCTAGCGTGAAGCGGCTGCTCACCGGCGGCCGCCTGACCGTCGAGCGGCTCGCGCAGTTCTGCGGCCTGCTCGGCCTGTCGATGGCAGAACTGCTGCAAGAGGCCGAAGCGGCCACGCCGCGCCTGCACCAGCTTTCACGCGAGCAGGAAGCGAAGCTCGTCTCGAACGACAAGCTGCTGCTGGTGACTGTGTGCGCGCTCAATCACTGGTCGCTGGAGGAGATGGTGGCGGTCTATCGGCTGTCGAAGGCCGAATGCATCAAGCATCTGCTCGTGCTCGACCGGATGGGCCTCGCCAGCGTGAAGCCGGGCAACCGCATCCGCCTGCTCGTCGCGCGCGATTTCGACTGGCTGCCGGATGGCCCGATCCGCCAGTTCTTCGTGCATCAAGGCCTGCCCGATTTCATGCGCAGCCGCTTCAACGCGAGCGGCGAAACGCTCGATTTCGCGCACGGCATGTTGACGGCCGCCGCCTACGCGCAATTGCAGGGCGACATGCAGCGGCTGCGCAAGAAGCTGGCCGCGCTGCATGACGAATCGGCCGATGCGCCGTTGGCCGAAAAGCGCGGCACGGCGTTGCTGATGGCGATGCGGGTGTGGGAGCCGGAAGCGTTTCGCGCATTGAAGCGGGATGCAACGCTCGATTCTCCTGAACCCGTGCAGTCGGCCCGAAGTGCGCGCCAATCCCGATAGCCAAAACTGCACGCCCCGCCTGCCGAATCCGCACATCCGATGGATGTCCATCGACCCCGCTATTTCGTCGCCATCATTGATCCGACATCGCGTCGGTGCTCGCCACGCCGCTGTTCATCAGCGTCGCGGAAAGAGCAATGACCTTCCTGCGGCCGAAGCGGTCGGCCAGCGGACCAAACGCGAGGCCGGGCGGGGCCACCCGCGTAGAGAAAGGAACGGCGCGGGAACAGCCGCGAAACGAGCCGGCCCCGTAGGGCTCGACGCGGCATATCGGAATTCAGGTTCGACATGCTCGTCCGCGGCTGGGCCGTTGCATGGCGTCACCGCTGGCTAACCAGATTTCGCCAGGAACGCCAACTCGCACCGCTCGTGCCAACCCGCGCCCGCCAGCGAGGCCCACGCCGTTACCGCGTTACACCAGTTCGCCGAGCGAAGCCGGCGCGAACCCGCGCAGCTCGCCCTCGCCCGAGCGCACCTTGTTGGCCCATTGCGCATCGGTCAGCAGCGCGCGGCCCACCGCGATCAGGTCGAACTCGTCGCGCGCCATGCGTTCGAGCAGCGATTGCAGCCCCACGCTGGTCGAGCTTTCGCCGCCGAACGCGCCCATGAAATCGCCCGACAACCCGACCGAGCCGACGCTGATGGTGGCCGCGCCCGTCAGCTTCTTGGCCCAGCCCGCGAAATTGAGGCCGTGCTCGCCGTCCACATCGGGGAACTCCGGCTCCCAGAAGCGGCGCTGCGAGCAGTGCAGCACGTCCGCGCCGGCGGCCACCAGCGGTTCGAGCCACTGCGCCATCTCGTTCGGCGTGGGCGCGAGGCGCGCGGTGTAGTCCTGCTGCTTCCACTGGCTCAGGCGGATCACGATCGGGAAGCCCGCGCCCACTTCGGCACGCACCGCCGCGATGATCTCGGCCGCGAAGCGTGCGCGCTCGCCGATGCTCGGGCCGCCGTAGGCGTCGGTGCGATGGTTGGTGCCGGCCCAGAAGAACTGATCGATCAGATAGCCGTGCGCGCCGTGCAGCTCGATGGTGTCGAAGCCGAGCCGCTTGGCCGCGCCGGCCGCCTTGGCGAACGCGGCGATGGTGTCGGCGATGTCGGCATCGCGCATCGCGACGCCGCGCTCCACGCCGGGCGCGTCGAGGCCCGACGGGCTTTCCACCGGCGCCTCGGGCACCCAGTCGGTCATGAAGCTCTTGACCGCGCCGGTGTGCCACAACTGCGGCCCCATCTTGCCGCCCGCGCCGTGCACGGCGTCGATCACGCCCTGCCAACCGGCCAGCGCGCGCTCGCCGTGGAAGAACGGGATGCCCGCATCGTTGCGCGACGCGGGGCGATCCACCACCGTGCCCTCGGACAGAATCAGGCCCACGCCGCCCTCGGCGCGTCGCTGGTAATAAGCGGCGTTCGACGGCCCGGGGATGCCTTCCGGCGCGAACGAGCGCGTCATCGGCGCCATCACGATGCGGTTCGGCAGCGTCAGCGACCCGACGGAAAACGGCTGGAACAGGACATCGGAAGTCGAAAGCGACATGTAAAGCTCCGTGAATGAACGAACCACGATGGTATATTCCGGAAACCTGGTGTCAATTACGCACTTTAATTAGCCTAGGTATCTTCGAGGAAACCATGCCCATCACCTGCGATCGCTACACGTTTTCCGTGGATTGCCCGAGCCGCATCCTGTTCGACCAGATCGCCGACAAGTGGTCGATGATGATCCTGACCGTGCTCGACGCCGGGCCGCTGCGCTTCAACGCGATCAAGCGGCATCTCGAAGGCGTCACGCAGAAGGCGCTGACGCAATGCCTGCGCCGGCTCGAACGCAACGGGCTGGTCTCGCGCACGGTGATCCCCAGCTCGCCGGTGGCGGTGGAATACGAGATCACGCCGCTCGGGCGCTCGCTGCAGGGGCCGTTCAAGGCGCTGTATTCGTGGACGCTTCAGCATCTCGATCAGGTCGATGCGGCGCGCGCGGCGTTCGATGCGCGCGCGGAGGCGCAGGTTTGAGTTGAGGGAGACGCTGCGGGGCGGCCGATTCACCGCGCATCAATCGCCCCGCCAACCACCCAAACTCAACGCTCAAGCCCCACAACTCGCCGCCGTCGCTCTCGCCGGCCGCAACCCCACCCACGCGATCAGCATGCCACCCAGCGTCAGCACGCCGGCCACGACGGCCGCCGCATGCAGGCCACCGGTCAGGTCGCCGAGTTCCGGCCGCACCAGCGCGCCGAACACCCCCACGCCCACTACCCCGCCGATCTGGCGCGCCGTATTGAGCACGCCCGACGCCATGCCGATCCGCGACGCGCCGAACTGCGCCAGCACGGCCGTATTGATCGACGGCACCACCAACGCCGTGCCCACGCCCACCGCCAGCATCGGCAGGGCTACCGTCAGCGCGCCGCTGTCGGCGTGCACGCGCACCAGCAGGAAGTAGCCGAGCGCGGCCAGCGCCTGCCCCGCCACCATCGGCACGCGATAGCCGAGCCGCGCGGTCAGCGCGCCCGAAGCCAGGTTCGCGACGGTCACCACGGCCGTCATCGGCAGGAATGCGAGCCCGGTATCGAGCGGCGAATCGTGACGCACGCCCTGGAAAAACAGGCTCATCGCGAACATCAGCCCGTAATAGCCGAAGTTGGCGACCAAGCCGACGATCGCGCTGACCCGCATCGCGGCATGGCCGAACAGCGACAGCGGCATCAACGGCTGCGCCTGGCGCGCCTCGACCGCCACGAACAGCGCGCCGCCCACCGCCGCCACGGCGAAGCCGGTCAGCACCGGCGCGCTGCGCCAGCCGAGCCGGCCGGTTTCGACCAGCGCGTAGGTCAGCGCGGCCAACGCCACCACGGCCAGCGCCTGCCCCGCGAGATCGAGGTGGCGCGACGCGTGCCGCTCGGTGTCGGGCGCGTGCGCGAGCGTCAGCCAGATCCCGGCGATGCCCACCGGCACGTTGATCAGGAAGATCGCCGGCCAGCCGAAGCCGGCCACCAGCACGCCGCCCACCAGCGGCCCCGCGCCGAGCGCCAGCGCGGCGGTGCCGGCCCAGATGCTGACGGCCCGGGCGCGCGCCCGCGGCTCGGGAAACGCCGCGCCGAGCAGCGCCAGCGACGACGGCACGCACAGCGCCGCACCCACGCCCTGCAACAACCGCGACGCGATCAGCATGACCGCGCCGCCCGACAGCCCGCAGCCGATCGACGCCAGCGTGAACACCGCGAAGCCGGCCACGAACACGCGCCGCGCGCCGAAGCGGTCGGCCAGCGCGCCGGTGGACAGCAGCAGGCTCGCGAACGCCAGCGTGTAGGCGTTGACCACCCATTCGAGCGCGCTCGAATCGAGGCCGAGGCCGTCGCGCATGCGGCCCAGCGCGACGTTCACCACCGTGACATCGAGGCAGATCATCACGAAGCCGAGGCTGGTGGCGAACAGCGCCAGGCGGGGCCGGAACGCGCGGGCCGGCGCGCAAGCGGAAGCAGACATGAGGACACCGTGCGGGAGAAGGCAATGCCGCGAACTGTATTGCGCAAGCCAGACTTGATAAACCACCGCCGGATAACAACAGAACCCACTATTATTTGCGGAATGGACCTGCTCAAAGCGATGACCGTATTCGTGCGCGTGGTGGAAACCGGCAGCCTGACGGCGGCGGCGGTGGCCTGCGATCTCTCGCCGACGATGATCGGCAACCACCTCAACGCCCTGGAGGCGCGGCTCGGCGCGCGCCTGATCCACCGCACCACGCGCAAGCAGCAACCCAGCGCGTTCGGTCAGGCGTACTACGAGCGCTGCATCGAGATCCTCGGCCTGGTCGGCGATTCGGAGCGGCTCGCGCTCGATCATCTGGCCGTGCCGCGCGGGCGGCTGCGCGTGACCGCGCCGGTGGTGTTCAGCAACGAATCGCTGATGCCGGTGATCGCCGATTACTGCGCGCGCTATCCCGAGGTGAAGCTGGAGATCGTGGTGACCGACTCGCTGTCGGACCTGATCGACGACGGCTTCGAGGCGGCGATCCGCATCGGCACGCTCGGCAATCCCGATCTGGTGGCGCGGCCGCTGCGGCCTTACCGGCTGGTGCTGTGCGCGTCGCCGGCGTATCTGGAGGCGCATGGCGCGCCGGCCGCCCCGGCCGATCTCGCCGCGCATCAGTGTTTGAGCTACGCGTATCCACCGCGCTCGGAGTGGTACGCGGCGCAGCCGGAATGGGTGCTGCACGCGCGCGACGGCGAGTCGGAGCGCATCAGCGTGCCCGTCGACGGCCGCCTGAAGATCGACAATTCGGAGGCGTTGCGGCGCGCGATCCTGCGCGGCCTCGGCATCGCGATGCTGCCCGAGATGCTGGTGGCCGAGGATTTGCGCACGAAGCGGCTGGTGAAAGTGCTGCCGGGGTTCGCCGCGCCCGATCGCGCGCTGAACCTGCTGTATCTGCGCGAACGGCAGACCTCGCCGAAGCTGCGCAGCTTCATCGACTTCATGGTCGAGCGATTTGGGGTGGAGGGTGCGGGAAACGCTGGGGGCGCTGGGGGCGTGGAAAGCTCGGAAGGTGTGGAGCGTGCAGCAGGCGGGGGAAACGAAGGGGGTGCAAAAAGCGCGGCGGACGCGGAAAGCGCAGCGGGCCTGGAAAACGCAGCGGGCGTGAAAAGCGCAGCAGGCCTGGAAAGCACAGCAGGCGCAAAAAGCGCAGCGGGCGCGGAAAGCGCGAAAGGCAAGAAACACGCGGCCGCGCACGGCGAGGAAAGCAACGGCAACGCGCCGCCCGCTTCCCCGCCCTGCCGCCGCGTACGCCGCGATCAGCCGAGGTAATCGGCCTTGTTGGCGTCGAAGTACTGCGCCAGCGTCTGCGGCGCGCGGCCGATCAGCGTTTCCAGGTGATCGGTAACGATCGACAGATTGCCGGCCCGCGTCTCCGCATCGATCGACACCAGCATCGCGATCAGCCCGTCGGGCAGGCCCGCGCCCTTGAGCCCGGCGGCCAGTTGCGCATCGTCCACGCGCACCACGGCGAGCGGCTTGCCGGTGGCCTTCGCGGCCAGTTCGGCCACCTCGGCGGTGGTCAGCGCCTGCGGCCCGGTCAGCGTGTAGATCCGGCTCTCCGCTACCGGCGTGTCGAGCCCCGCGGCGATCGCCTCGGCCATCTCCTCGCGCGCCGCGTAGGCGATCCGCCCGCCCTGCGCGGCCGAATACCACTGGCCGCCCTGCAGCGAATGCGGCAGCGACATGAGCAGGTTCTGCTGATACCAGTTGTTGCGGAAGATCAGGTGCGGCAGGCCCGTTTCGCGGATCGCGTGCTCGGTGCCGGCGTGATCCGGCGCGAACGTGATCAGCGAGCTTTCCGGGTTCGGCAGCGACGTGTAGGCAATCCGGCCCACACCGGCCGCCGCCGCTGCCGCCACCGCGTTGCGGTGCTGCTTCAGGCGCGTGCCGGCGCCGTCGAGCGCGTCGGTGGACACGATCAGCACCGTGCCCACGCCCGCGAACGCCTCGGCCAGGCCGGCCGAATCCTCGAAATCGGCGCGGCGCACGGCCACGCCTTGTGCCGTCAGGTCGGCGAGCTTCTGCGGATCGCGCGAACCGGCGACGATGCGTGCCGGCGCCACGCCGCGCGCGAGCAGTTTCTGGATCACCAGCTTGCCGAGTTGCCCGGCCGCGCCGGTAACGAAAATCGTGTTGCTCATGAGACAGCCTCATTTCGAGAGTTGCTCTCAAATCGAGAGTGCCTCGATAATCGGGCTTCGGCGGTGCGCCGTAAAGAAGGCAGTTTTTCAGGAGATAGTTACCTAATGGGAACCACCCCCAAATCGGCCAGTGCGTTGCAGGCCAAACTCGACGAGATGCGCGTCACGCTGGGGTCGATCTCCGATTGCCCGGTGCGCGACCTGCTGAACGTGATCGCCAGCCGCTGGAGCTCGCTGCTGATGATGGCGCTGGCCGAGCGCCCGTACCGCTTCGGCGAGCTGCGCCGGCTGGTGCCGGACATTTCCCAGCGCATGCTGACGCAGACGTTGCAGGAGTTGCAGCGCGACGGCTACGTGCACCGCGAGGTGTTCCCCACCAAGCCGCCCGGCGTCGAATACAGCCTGACCGAACTCGGCGAATCGATGTTCGGCGCGCTCCACGTGCTGCTGCGCTGGACCGAGGACAACCAGGAGAAGGTGATCGCGGCGCGCGCGGAATTCGACGGGGCGCGGGAATCGGCTTCGGCTTGAGGGGCTTGGGGGGGCTTGAAGGGCTTGGGCGGTTGAATCGACCGGCGCATCCGCCCCGGCCGGTAACTCACCCCCTCACTGCACCACCGCCGGACGCGCATTCCAGTGCGCCGCATCGGCCGAGCCGCCATCGGCACTGCCCTCTTCCAGCGAAACATTGCGCGTCTCGCGCCCGTTCACCATCCACAGCAGCGCGGCCAGCGGCCCCGGCAGCGCGAGCAGCAGCAGCCCGATCAGCGCCGCCGACGGCGTGCCGGTGAGCGCGTACACGTTGGTCAGCATCAGCGGCGCGACCATCGCGCCCACCCGGCCCACCGCCACCGACACGCCGAGGCCCGTGGCGCGAATCCGCGTCGGCAGCACTTCCGACGACACCACGTAGCCCGAGATATAGGCCCAGGTCACGCCGAACTGGATCAGGCAGTAGCCGAGCACCATGCCCGGCAGCGTGTGCATCAGGTAGATCAGCACGATCGCGGCCGTCGTGAAGCTGTAGCTGACCAGCAGCGACACGCGCCGCCCCCACGCCTCCACCAGCACCGACGCGCACAGCCCGCCGAGCAGCGCGGCGACGTTGCCGTACACGTAGTACAGCGACATGTCGGCGGCCGGCACCTTCATGTACGGCAGGATCACCAGCGCCATCAGCGACAGCACGCCATACACCACCGCCGCCTGCGAGAAATTCAGCGCGCTGGCGAGGCCGCAGCGCAGCCGGTAGGTGCCGAACAGCTCGCGCACGTTGCGCCAGAACGCGGGCCGCGACGGCGTGTAGGGCGCCGGCTCGTAGCGTCGGCGCGCCTGATCGAGATCGGCGGCGGAGGTGCCGGCGCGCTCGGCGCTGGCCGCGATCCGGCCGACGATCGCCTCGGCCTCGGCGGTGCGGCCCTGTTGCAGCAGCCAGCGCGGCGATTCGGGAATCACGCGGCGAATCCAGAAGAACAGCAGCGCCATGGTGGTGCCCAGCCCGAAGCCCACGCGCCACGCCACATCGGCCGGCAGGTGGTTCAGCACGAAGTACGAGATCGCGGCCGACAGCAGCGCGCCCACCGGAAAGCCCGACAGGATCAGCGAATCGGTCTTGCCGCGATGGCCGCGCGGAATGAATTCGCCCATCGTCGCGGTCACCGCCGAATACTCGCCGCCCACCGCGAGCGCCGTCATGGCGCGGAAGAACAGGAACGATTCGTAGTTCCAGGAAAAGATCGTCAGCACGCTGAAGCACGCGTACCAGAGCAGCGTGGCGAGGAACAGCCGCTTGCGGCCGAAGCGGTCGGCCAGGTAGCCGAACGCGATCGCGCCCACCAGCATGCCGAACACCCAGATCGTCACGGCCAGCGAGCCTTGCGCCGAACTGAGGTGCCACTGGCCCTTGAGCATGCCGAACACGCTGCCGATGATGTTGGTCTCGAACGAATCGAGCGCCCAGCCCACCCCGAGCGCGGCCACCAGCAGCGTGTGGAAGCGGGTCCACGGCATGTTGTCGAGACGCGACAGCGCGTCGGTCCTGACGGATTGAGGCGTAGTCATGAAGTTCTCCTGACGATTCACGAGGCGAGCGCGGGCTGCGCCGCCTGCGTGAAGTCGAATTGCGGGAAGCGCGCCGGCGCGCCGATGAAATTGCGGCCACGCGCGCCGTCGAAGGCGTTCGCAACCAGGTCCTGCCATGCGTGGGCGTCGAGGCCGTAGGCGGCCGGGTGGCACGCCACGCCGAGCGCGTCGAGCCACGCTTCCAGCCGGGCCGGCGCGCCCTCGAGCGTGCCGAACACCTCGGCCAGCGCGCGGTCGCAAGCCGGATCGGCGCCGAGCGCCGAGCGCATCACGGCCGGCAGACAGAACGAGCAGGCCACACCGTGCGCCACACCGTGCCGCAGCGTGATCGCGTACGAAATGTTGTGGGCCAGCGCGGTGCGCGTGTTCGAGAACGCCAGGCCGGCGCGCAGCGCGCCGAGCGCCATCGCCGAGCGCGCCGCCAGATCGCCGGGCGCGGCCATCACGCGCGGCAGCGCCGTGAGAATCTCGCGGGCCGCCTCCACGGCCAGGCCGCGCGTGACCGGGTTCGCGTTGATGTTCCACAGGCTTTCGAGCGCGTGCGACAGCGCGTCGAGCCCGCTGGCCAGCGTCGGCTCGGGGGGCAGGCCCGCCACCAGGCGCGGATCGACCAGCACCGTTTCCGGATAGAGATCGTCGCGGGCGAGCGAGAGCTTGCGGTCGCGCGCCGGGTCCCACACCGTGGCCCACGACGTCACTTCGCTGCCGGTGCCGGACGTGGTGGGAATCGCCACGATCGGCAGCGCACGCGAGGCGACGCGCGTGCGGCCATCCTCGATCCAGGCCAGCACCGGGTCGAGCCGGCCATGCTCGGCGGCCAGCACCTTGGCCGTGTCCATCACCGAGCCGCCGCCCAGCGCCACCAGCACGGCCGGCGTCTCGGGCAGCGCGGCGAGCCCGGACAACGCATCGCAGGCCGTGCGCAGCATCGTCACGGAAGGGTTGGCCTCGACGTTGTCGATGCGCAGCAGCGCCGGCCCGGCGAGCCGCTCGATCCGTTCGCACAGCGCGACGAACGGCTGGCCCGGGTACGTGACGATCGCGTAAGGACGGCCGGCCAGCACGCTGCCGATCGCGTCGAGCGTATCGACGCCGAAGCGCACCCGCACCGGGTTGTGGAATTGCCAGCTCATCACGCGTGTTCCCCGGCCGCGAGGCGTTCGCCGATCGCGTCGATCACCACCGGCAGGTCGGCGATGCTGTCGATCACGTAGTGCGCGCCCGTCTGCGCGAGGCGCTCGCGGGCTGGGCCGACGCGCGCGTCGCGGCCGGCGGCGTCGAGCGCCTGCCAGGCGTCGAGCGACAGGCCCACCTCGTTGCCGCTCGCGGCGATGCCCACCGTCCACATGCCGGCCGCGAGGCCCGATTCGAGGCCGGTGGGGCTGTCGTCCACCACCACGCAGCTGCGCACGTCGGGCGCGCCGAGCGCCAGCGCATTGGCCAGGCACATGTCCGGGTACGGGCGGCCGCGCGCCACGTCGCTGACGGTGCAGCAGTGGTCGGGGCGGTAGCCGTGGCGCTCGGCCAGCGGCTGCAGGTTGTTCATGACTTCGCGCGGGTAGCCGGTGGTGCTGCCGATGCGGATGCCGCGCGCGCGCAGCGTGGCGATGGTGTCGAGCGCGCCGGGGATCAGCGCGCTGTAGCGCTCGACGTTGCGCTCGTCGGCCAGCAGGAACGCGGCGTAGAGCCGGTCGATGTCGGCGTCGGTGGACGCCGCGCCGAACGCCGCGCGCCAGCGCGACTGCACGGCCGGATCTTCCAGGATCAGCTCGATGTGCTCGCGCTTGGCCGCGCCCATCGGCGCGCGCGCTTGCGCCTCGCTGATCGGCACGCCCGCCGCCTCGAACACCTCGCGGAACGCATGCACGGGCGCGAGGCAGCCGAAATCGAGCACGGTGCCGGCCCAGTCGAAGATCGCGGTGGTGACGGGGCCGCGATAGGCGCGCTGGGCGCGATTCGCGGCGGGGGTATCGAGGCTGACGGATCGTTGCAGCATGCTCGGCTCCGGGGGGAAGTGGATCACGGACGCCAGCATAGTTTTGCAACATGACTCGTCCATGATCGAAATACCCGGTTCAACCGAATCGATCCATCGGAAAAATCGTTGGATTCCGGTTCGATGGTCGAACAGTCAGGCGGTGCAAGGGTTTCGGGCCGGTTTGGGTCCGATGCGCGATGCTTGCGGGACAATCCCTTGAAATAAGGGGTGGATCGAGAAAGATCGCCGAAATCGCCTGCGCCGTCCGTCCCTGTTTTCAATCCGACAGTCCGAACTTCCGTATCGATCGATGACCCTGACCCAGATTCGCGCTTTCCTCGCCGTGGTCCAGCACGGCGGCTTCACGGCGGCGGCCCGCGCGCTCGCCACCAGCCAGACCACCGTCACCTCGCAGGTGCAGGCGCTCGAACAGGAGCACGGCGTGCAGTTGTTCCATCGGCGGGGGCGGCGCGTGGAGCTGTCGGCGGTGGGGCTGGATTTCCTGCCGCTGGCGCGGCAGATCAACGGGCTGGAGAACGACGCGCGCTCGCTGCTGCACGACAGCGGCGAGCTCACGCGCGGCGTGCTGCGGATCGGCGCGGTCAGCCCGTTCCATGTGACCGAGATGATCGAGGCGTTTCACACCGCGCACCCGCGCATGCAACTGGCGGTCACGCTCGGCAATTCGGAGAGCGTCCTGAACGACCTCGACGATTACGCCTGCGACGTCGGCGTGATCGCGCGGCCGTTCAGCGACGAGCGCTACGAGATGACGCCGTATGCGAGCTACCCGGTGATCGCGTTCGTGGGCGTGGCGCATCCGTTCGCGGCGCGCGAGGCGATCACGCTGGCGGAACTGGCCGGCGCGCCGCTGCTGATGCGCGAGCCCGGCTCGACCACGCGGCGCGCGCTGGAGGATGCGCTGGCGCGTATCGGCGCGACGCCGCGCATCGCGATGGAGATCGGCAGCCGCGAGGCGCTGCGCGAGGCCGTGGCGCGCGGGCTGGGGGTGGGCACGGTGTCGGTGTCCGAGTACGTGCCCGACGCGGCGCGGCTGCGGCCGGTGCGCATCGAGGGCGATCCGGTCAGCACGCATATCCATGTGTGCTGCCTGCGCGAGCGGCGCGAGAGCCGGCTCGTCGCGGCGTTCTTCGAGGCGATGCAGCGGTGCCGGCCGGTGGGGTGAAGCGCGGTGGGCTTGGTGGGCTTGGTGAGCCTGGTGGGCTGGTAGGCCTGTGAGCGCGGTGGACGCTGCGAGCGCAGTTGGCGCAGTTGGCGCAGTTGGCGCAGTTGGCGCAGTCGGCGCAGTCGGCGCAGTCGGCACCGTGGGCACCGTCGGCACCGTCGGCGCAGCCGCCGCAATCGGTGCGGTGAAGCGCGACGAGGCCCGATGCAGTGCGGTGAAGCGTCGTGACGCCCGATGAGGCGCGGCAGAGCGAGCCGACCCGCCGGCTCGAAAACCGCCGGCGCGCCCTTACCCCCTCACGCCACGCAGCGCCGCCGCGCGAACACCCGGCGCGTCAGGTCGAATGCCACCAGGTTGCCGGCCACCACCAGCGCCAGCCCGAGCACCGCGAGCGGCGACCAGCGGTAGCTCTCGAAGATCGTCGAGACGGTCAGCGCCACGAACGGAAACAGCACCGTGCAATAGGCCGCCCGCTCCGGGCCGATCCGGCCCACCAGCATCAGATACGACGTGAAGCCGATCACCGAGCCTGGCACGGCCAGATAGGTCAGCGCGCCGAGGTAGCGCGGCGTCATCTCCGGCACGAACGACAGGCCGGCGACGGCCGAGCCGATCGTCAGCGCCGAAGCGCCGATCAGCATCGCCCAGCTGTTGGTCATCAGCGGATGCAGGCCGATCGCCTGCATCCGGCTCGACAGCAGGCTGCCGGTCGAGAAGCACAGCGTGCCGCCCAGCGCGATCGCGAGGCCGCGCCAGGTGGCCGCGTCGCCGAGGTGGCCGGCCATCTGCTGATAGAACAGGCAGCCGATACCGGCCAGCCCGAGCAGCGCCCCGGCGATCGCGGTGGGTTGCAGCGGGCGGCCCAGGAACAGCCGGCCGTTGATCGCGTTGAGCAGCGGCGCGATCGAGAACACCACCGCCACCAGCCCGCTCGGCACCACGCGCTCGGCGTAGTAGAAGCACAGGAAGTTCAGGCAGAACAGCGCCAGCCCCTGCGCGACCAGGAAGCGCCAGGCCTCGCGCGGCGGCATGATCGGCCGGCGCAGCGCGCGCAGCACCACGAACAGCAAGGCGGCGGCGATCCAGAAGCGCCAGGCGATCGAGATCGGCGGCGGCACGCTGTCGAGCTGCCATTTGATCGCGATCCAGGTGGTGCCCCAGATCAGCACGGTGACGGCATAAAGCAGAAGATTCATGGCAAGGCGGCGTGAGGTTGGCTGGCGTTGCCGGGGGCCGGCCGAAGGCTTCGGCGCCGGATCGCCCCGGATGACCACTGTGCCGCCCGCCGGGCCGGGCCACTTGTCCGGAATTGCTGTCTTTGCGCGACAGCGTGCCGTGCACGCGCGCGCGCAACCCCGCGCGACCCTATACTGCGCCCATGAAGCCCGTCAGCCCGCCGATCCTCGCCGCCCCGCCCGCCTCCGCCGCCGAACTGGCCAGCGCGGCGGACTTGCCGTTCGGGCTGCAATCGGTGTGCCGCACGCTGGCCGATGCCGATGCGCGGTTGCAGCGCTTTGCGTGGCTCGGCGATCACCTCGCGATCGCCGAATGGACGCGCGAGACCGAGGTGGCGGAAACGGCCTACGACAACCCCGGCCACCACACGCTGTCGTGCTACGTGGCGGGCGGCTACCGCACCGAGCGGCAGAAGCTGCCGGGCCGCTACGGCGCGCCGAGCCGGCTGTGCGCGCTGCCCGGCGACCACGAATCGCGCTGGTGGGTGCGCGGCCAGATGCATTTCATGCACCTGTACTTCCTGCCCGAGCACTTCACGCGCCGCGCCGTGCGCGAACTCGATCGCGAGCCGCGCGAGCTGGAGCTGGCCGATCGCACCTATTTCGAGGATCCGCGCATCGCCGAGCAGTGCCGCTCGCTGCTCAACGAGCGCTGGGACGACGTGGACGGCCGCCTGCGCGTCAACGAAACCGCGCACGAGGTATTGAGCGGGCTGCTGCGCGGGCAAAGCGTGATGCGAACCGGCGTGATGCACACGGGCGGGCTGGCGCCGGCCGTGCGGCGGCGCGTGCGCGACTACATCGATGCGATGCTCGACCAGCCCGTCACGCTCGGCGAGCTGGCCGACTTGGCCGCGCTATCGGAATACCATTTCGTGCGGATGTTCCGAATCTCGTTCGGCGCGCCGCCGCACGCGTGGATCGCCGAGCAGCGGCTGGCCCGCGCGCGCGCGCTGCTGCGCACCACCGTGCTGCCGCTCGCGCAGGTGGCCGCGCAATGCGGCTACGCGAACGCCGCGCACTTCAGCCACCGCTTCCGCGACGCGCACGGCGCCACGCCCACCGCGTTCCGCAAGGCGCTGCAGGGCGGCTGACGCGCCGCGCCGGTTGCGGTTTTCCGCGATCTGCCTATCATCGTGACCGTGCTCCGCTCCCGATCGACGATGACGCTGCTTCCTCCCTGCCGCCCCGCCCTTCCGCCGTCCCGCCAGCCGCGCCGCATCGTGCGTGCGCGCCGCGCATGAACGGCCACGTCGCCTATACGCTGCTGGACCTGACCGGCACCTTCGTGTTCGCCATCAGCGGCGCGGTGGCCGCGCGCCAGCGGCGGCTCGACCTGTTCGGCGTGGTGTTCGTCACGTTCATCGTGGCGTGCGGCGGCGGCATCGTACGCGACGTCTGCATCGGCGCGGTGCCGCCGGCCGGGCTGTCGAACTGGCGCTATCTGCTGGTGTCGATGGTGGCGGCCGCGCTGACGGTGGCCGCCTACCAGCGTGTAAAGAAGCTGCGCTACCCGGTGCTGCTGTTCGATGCGATCGGGCTGGGCCTGTTCGCCGTGGCCGGCGCGCAGAAGGCGCTGGCCTACAGCGAGAGCGCCGAGGTGGCGATCCTGCTCGGCATGTTCAGCGCGGTGGGCGGCGGCGTGATCCGCGACGTGCTGCTCTCGCGCGTGCCGGCGATCCTGCAGCGCGAGATCTACGCGCTGGCCGCGCTGTTCGGCGCGACCGTCGAGGTGGTGTCGCTGCGCACCAACTGGCTGCCGACGCTCGCGCCGTGGCTGGCGATCGGCTCGTGCGTGGCGATCCGGCTGTCGTCGCTGTATTTCGGCTGGCGGCTGCCGACGTTCGGGAATCGGCAGCGGGATGGGCGGTAGGGGGAGAAGCGGGTGCCGCCTCCGCGCATTCGCCAGCCAAGCCGCCGCGCTGCGGCAAAGACGCCTGTCGCGCAACGGCGTTCGCTCCACGACGAAAAATCTCCGCGCCGCGCTCGCCTTGATCCACCTCCTGCCACGATCCGTCCAGCCTGGATAGAGTCCGGTAACGTCGATAACCGGCTCGGGCCAAGGGTTTCGACTTTTTAGGGAGATCAAGTGAGGAAGGTGTCGGTGTTTGTCCTTTTCACGGTGGCGGGTTGCGTGACCGCGATCGCTGTTTCGCGGATCTTGCTCGCCTTCGATCGCAACCCCGGATGCGGTTTCGATTGCCCCACCCCTGGTTTGACGATGGCTTTGTCCTGGGGGGCGGCAATCGCGCTGATCTTCCCGGTCGCCGGGTTGGCGTGCGCCCGTTTCGCAGGGTCCGAACCACGCCGCATCGTTGCCGTTGCCACCGCGCTGATTGGCGCCGCGCTATTCGGCGCGGGCGCGCGGTACGTGGTCGAGTTGCATGAGCACTATCGAGAAGCCGAAGCCGCACGGCCCGTCATGGCGGACGTCGATTTCATGTACATGGCGATTGCGACACGCGACGTGCGCACCTACACGCGGGCCGAGGGCGGCGCGTTGCGGGCTGCCGGCGTCATTCCGCAATGGCAACGATGCGCGATTGACGGCGCATCGTGCGACGGTCGAAACAAGCAGGCGCACATGCGTTGCAAAAACGGCATGGTGTATGTCGATGAGCCGGACTGGAACGCATTTTCCTTGATCCCGCGCGAGAACCTGCCGGGCGCAGTGGCGATGAAATCCATGAATCTCTGCGCGCCCGATAACATGCCGGACGAATAGCGAGGCTCCGCAGTCGCGAGCTTTTCGGGCCGGTCGACAAGAATGATCACGCGGACACGCCACGGAGCCGTAAAGCGAACGATCCATTGCCTGCCCGTCGTCGGCCCATAGCGCCCTCACACCGCTCACACCGCTCCCTCGCGCCCCGCCGCCACGATCACCGCCGCCAGCGTGCGCGCCGCCGCCTCCATGCGCGCGTCGTCGAAACCGCCGAAGCCGAGCACCAGCCCCGGCCGCGCCGTGCCGGGCGCATACATCGGCGAGACGGGCCGCACCGCCACGCCGGCCTCCAGCGCCTGCGCGGCCACCCGGCGATCGTCGAAGCCGGCCGCCAGCCACAGCACCAGATGCATGCCCTGATCGCTCGGCTCGCGCCAGGCCAGCTCGGGCGGCAGCGCGGCGTCGAGCGTCTCGATCAGCCGCGCGCGCCGCGCCGCATACACGCCGCGCACGCGCCGGATATGGCGGTCGAGATGCCCCTCGCCCATGAACGCGGCCAGCACATGCTGGTCGGCCTCGGGCGGATGGCGGTCCATCAGCACGCGCGCGCCGCGAAACGCCGCCACCAGATCGGGCGGCACGATCGCATAGCCGAGCCGCAGCGACGGAAACAGGATCTTGCTGAACGTGCCCAGATACACCACCCGCGCCGGGTCCAGCCCCTGCATCGCCGGGAACGGATGGCCGGCGTAGCGCAGTTCGCTGTCGTAGTCGTCCTCGACGATCCACGCGTCGTGCGTGCGCGCCCAGTCGAGCAGCGCCTCGCGGCGGCTCACGCTCAACGGCATGCCGAGCGGATATTGATGCGACGGCGTGACGAACGCCGCGCGCGCGTCGGGCGCGAGGCGGCGGCCGGCGTCGACGTCGAGCCCTTCCGCATCCACCGGCACGCGCACGATCGCGTCGCGCCGTCCGGTGCTTTCGAGGATCGCCGTGATGCCGCGATACGCCGGGTTCTCGATCCAGGCGCGGTCGCTGGCGTCGAGCAGCACCTGGCAGGCCAGATACAGGCCCTGCTGGGTGCCGGTGGTGACGATCACCTGGGCGGCGTCGCAGCGCACCGAGCGCGAACGGCGCACGTAGTCGGCGATCGCCTCGCGCAGCAGGCCGACGCCGCGCGTGTCGCCATAGCCCGACGGCGCGGCCGCGCCGCGTGCGCGCAGGCGGTTGCCGAGCCGCCGCCAGGCCGCGTCGGGCAAGGTCGGGCCGCCCGGCACGGAGACGGCGAACGGGATCGGCGGCAGCGGTTCGAAATCGGCGGCGACGGCGGCGAAGATCGCGGCGGGCGCGGGCAGGCGGCGTGGCAGGAGGGCGCCGCGGAGTGCGGCGTGTGCCGCTTCGTCGGCCTCCGGCGGGATGGCGCCCGGGTTGGTGCTTCCGGTGCTTCCGGCGCTCCCGGTACTCCCAGTATTCCCAACACCCCCTGCACGCCCAACGCGTCCTGCCCCAC
>NZ_BAAILN010000125.1:205807-209016 GCF_054589155.1 Burkholderia sp. 3C | reverse complement strand
CCCGGCCCCGTCCAACGACCGCAGCCCCCGCCCCGCCCGCGGAATCTCCCCCTCACGCGCCCACGACGCCGTCCCGCCGCCCACCACCCCGAACGCCCCCTCTCCCGGCATCGACAACGCCGGCGCCACCCACGTCCCGGTCCGCCCGCGCGCGACCAGAAACCCCTCCGCCACCAGTTGCTCGAACGCCTCGATCACCGTGCCGCGCGCCAGCCCGAGCGCGGCGGCAAGCTGGCGCGAGGCCGGCAGCGGCTCGCCGGGGCGCAGGTCGCCGCGCCGGATCGCGTCGCGCAACGCCTGCGCCAATTGGCGGCTCAACTGGCCGGCCGCGCGGTCGAGCGGGCCGAGCGAGGGGATATCGGGGGATTGGGCGGTGCGGGCCATCGTTTCTGGTCCATAAAAATTGAATAAAACTGGCCCTTCATCATAGGCCAGCAACGGCGCAGAATCAGCCATTCGATCAATCACGCCCCACCGCCTTCCCGGAGCCGCCATGTACCTGCCCGCCCATTTCACCGAAGCGCGCCCCGACGCGCTGCACGCCCTGATCGCCGCCCACCCGTTCGGCACGCTGGTCACGCACGGCGACGGCGGCCTCGACGCCAACCACCTGCCGTTCGAACTCGATCCGGCCGGCGGCACGCTCGGCGTGCTGCACGCCCACGTGGCGCGCGCCAACCCGGTGTGGCAACAGGTGGCGAACGGCGCGCCGGTGCTGGCGATCTTCCGCGCGATGGACGCCTACATCTCGCCGAACTGGTATCCGAGCAAGCACGAGGCACATCGCCAGGTGCCCACCTGGAATTACGCGGTGGTACACGCGCACGGCCGCATCACGGTGCGCGACGACGAACGCTACGTGCGCGGCGTGGTGGCCAAGCTCACGCGCCGCCACGAGGCCACGCAGCCGGTGCCGTGGAAGATGGGCGACGCGCCGGCCGATTTCGTCGATACGCTGATGAAGGCGATCGTCGGCATCGAGATCGAGATCACGCGCCTGGAAGGCAAGAGCAAATTGAGCCAGAACAAGGACGCCCGCGACGTGCAGGGTGCAGCCGACGGGCTGCGCGCGCAGGGCCGCCATGCGATCGCCGATGCGATGCTGGCGGGTGGGGTGGCGCCGGGGGGCAGCGGTAACGGCAGCAAGCAGGGCTGAGACGCCGCAGACGCCGCTCCGATCGGCATCGAGATCGGCATCAAGCCCCGGCCGAGCCGCCCGGCACCCGTTCGCCGCGCCGCCCGCGCTCGGCGATCCGCTCGCGCATCGCCGCGAGCGCTCCGGAAATCGCCTCGCGATGCGCCGGATCGGCCGCGATCTGCGCCGCCGTGCGCGGTGGCCCGAGCAACGGCAGCGCGATCGAGGCCGGCGCCACGCAATGCGCCGACATGGTGGTCAGCACCAGCCGCAGCGCCGCCTGCGCATCGGACGCACGCGGCGACGCGTTGAACAGCGCCACCGCCATCCCAGGAAAGCCGTCGCTGGCCACCAGCCAGTCGAGCGCGTTCTTGAACGCGCCCGGAATGCCGCGCGCGTATTCGGGGCAGGCGATCAGCAGCCCGTCGGCCCGCGCAACCGCGTCGCGCAACGCCTGCACGGGCGACGGCGGGTCGTCCTGACGCTCGGGGTTGAAAGGCGGCAGCGTGTCGAGGCCACGCCAGGCCTGCACGCTCACGCCCGGCACGCCGATCGCGGCGGCGGCATCGAGCAGGGCCGTGTTCGAGGACAGCGCGCGCAGGCTGCCCGACATCGAAAGCAATCGGATCATGATTCTCGAAACGGTGAAGCGCAGCCGGCCGCCGCAGCGCCCGAAGCGGGGCCGGTCCGCGCGAAAAAACCCGGTGCGAGTGTCCCACGTCCGGCCCGATCGCGCCGCCACGTGCCTGTGCACATCCACGCCCGTATCCAGGCCCGCCGCCCGTGCACCCCGCCCCGAAGCCCGATGCCGCCGTTCGCGCCATCCGGGGCTTCCTTTACAATGCACGGCATTTCTGTCCGTCGACGTTCGACGCTTACCGTATTCAGGGGCTTTCATGATCATCAAACCGCGCGTGCGTGGCTTCATCTGCGTGACGACTCATCCTGTCGGCTGCGAAGCCAATGTCAAAGAACAGATCGATTACGTGGTCAAGCAAGGCCCGATCGCCAACGGCCCGAAGAAGGTGCTGGTGATCGGCGCGTCCACCGGCTACGGCCTGGCCGCGCGCATCTCGGCCGCCTTCGGCTCGGGCGCGGACACGCTGGCCGTGTGCTTCGAGCGTCCGGGCAGCGAAACCAAGCCGGGCACGGCCGGCTGGTACAACACCGCCGCGTTCGAGAAGTTCGCCAAGGCCGAAGGCCGCTACGTCAAGACGATCAACGGCGACGCGTTCTCCGACGAAGTGAAGCGCGTCACGATCGACACCATCAAGGCCGATCTCGGCCAGGTCGATCTGGTGGTGTACAGCCTCGCCTCGCCGCGCCGCACGCACCCGAAAACCGGCGTGGTGCACAACTCCACGCTCAAGCCGATCGGCAAGAGCGTCACGTTCCGCGGCATCGACACCGACAAGGAAGTGATCAAGGACACGGCGCTGGAGCCGGCCTCGCAGGAAGAGATCGACAACACCGTTGCGGTGATGGGCGGCGAGGACTGGAAGTTCTGGATCGACGCGCTGAACGAAGCGGGCGTGCTGGCCCCCGGCGCGAAGACCACCGCGTTCACCTATCTCGGTGAGCAGATCACGCACGACATCTACTGGAACGGCTCGATCGGCGCGGCCAAGAAGGATCTCGACACCACCGTGATCGGCCTGCGCGACACGCTCGCGGCCCACGGCGGCGACGCGCGCGTGGCGGTGCTGAAGGCGGTGGTCACGCAAGCCAGCTCGGCGATCCCGATGATGCCGCTGTATCTGTCGCTGCTGTTCAAGGTGATGAAGGAAACCGGCACGCACGAGGGCTGCATCGAGCAGGTGTACGGCCTGCTGCACGACACGATGTACGGCGCCACGCCGCACATCGACGAAGACGGCCGCCTGCGCGCCGACTACAAGGAACTCGATCCGCAAGTGCAGGCCAAGGTGCAGGCGCTGTGGAGCCAGGTCACCAACGACAACATCTACGAACTGACGGATTTCGCCGGCTACAAGCACGAATTCCTGCGCCTGTTCGGGTTCGAGATCGCCGGCGTGGATTACGACGCCGACGTCAATCCCGACGTGGGGATCCC
>NZ_BAAILN010000125.1:162331-205717 GCF_054589155.1 Burkholderia sp. 3C | reverse complement strand
CGCGCCGCGTCAGCGGCGCGTACCGCCAAGGCCGGATGCAGGGGCGATGCCCCGGCATCCGGCCTTTTTCATGGGCGCGCGATGCGTCAAGCCAACGTCCGCACCTTCGGCTCGCGATCATAAAACCGCTTCCCCGCCGCACCCACGAACCCCTTCCCGAGATCCGCCAACACACCCGCATCGGGCTGAATCCCCGCGCGATCGAGCAACGGCTGCGCGCCGGCCGTATGTCCGATCGCCTTCAAATGCGCGAACGCATCCAGCACGAACGACAGCGCCGCCGAATCCTGCGCGAGCTTGTGCGCCGCCTCCTCCGTCAACACCAGCGCCACCGCATCGAACAGCACCGACGGCGAACCCGCCAGTTGCCCCTCCGCCGCCAACGTCCCGCCCTTCACCGGCAGCCCGCCCACCTTCGGCGCGATCAGCATCGCCTTTCCGCCGTCCTGCTCGATGGCCTTCACCAGCGCCTCGATCTCGGCCTTGTCCGAACCTTCATCGAACAGCACGCCAACCTTGCGGCCCTTCAACGTATGCTTCGCATTCCCGACGATCGACAAAGCCGGCGACGCCTTCATATCCACCGGCTCGCGCGCAGGCGGCGCGGCCGGCGGCAACGCCATCGCCAACCCATCGGCCACGCGCTGCGCGAGTGACTCATCGACATTGCGCAGCCGCGACAGCATGCGCGTGCGCACATGTTCGAGCGACACCTTCGACAGCTCGAACACGAACGCCGACGCCGTATGCGCCTGCTCGATCGGCTCCAGCGACCGGAACAGCATGCGCGCCTGGCTGTAGTGATCGGCGAACAGCTCCGAGCGCACGCGCAGCTTTTCCGACGGATCATTGCGCTCGTCGTTGGCCTTGAACGTGCTGAAGCCTTCGGCCGGCGCCTCGCGCGGCCCGCCATCCTCGCCGGCATCGGCCAGCGAATTCGGCTCGTAATTGGCGCGCCCTTCCGGCACCTTGGTCTGCATCAGGCCGTCGCGCTGGAAGTTGTGGAACGGGCAGCGCGGCGCGTTGATCGGGATCTGATGAAAATTGGTAGTGCCGAGCCGCGACTTCTGCGTGTCGAGATAGCTGAACAGACGGCCCTGCAACAGCGGATCGTTGGTGAAATCGATGCCGGGCACCACGTTCGACGGCAAGAACGCCACCTGTTCCGTCTCCGCGAAGAAGTTCTTCGCGTTGGCGTTCAGCGTGAGCCGGCCGATGGTCTCCAGCGGGATCTCTTCCTCGGGAATCAGCTTGGTGGCGTCGAGCACGTCGTACGGCTGCTTCGCGGCCCAGGCCTCGTCGAACACCTGCACGCCGAGTTCCCATTCGGGGAAGTCGCCGGCGTCGATCGCCTCGAACAAATCGCGGCGATGATAGTCCGGGTCCGCGCCGGCGATCTTCACGGCCTCGTCCCAGCAGGTCGATTGCACGCCGAGCAACGGCTTCCAGTGGAACTTCACGTACTTGCCCTCGCCCTTCGCGTTGACGAAGCGGAACGTGTGCACGCCGAAGCCCTGCATCATGCGCAGCGAGCGTGGAATCGCGCGGTCCGACATCGCCCACATCAGCATGTGCGTGCTTTCGGGCATCAGGCTCGCGAAATCCCAGAACGTGTCGTGCGCGGACGCGGCCTGCGGATAGCCGCGATCGGCCTCCATCTTCACGCTGTGGATCAGGTCCGGAAACTTGATCGCGTCCTGGATGAAGAACACCGGGATGTTGTTGCCAACCAGATCCCAATTGCCTTCCTGCGTGTAGAACTTCACGGCGAAGCCGCGCACGTCGCGCGGCGTATCCACCGAGCCCGCGCCGCCGGCCACCGTGGAAAAGCGCACGAACACCGGCACCTCGTCGCCGGCCTTCTGGAACAGGCTCGCGCGCGTCAGTTCGGGGATCGCCTTGGTGCAGGTGAACACGCCGTGCGCGCCACTCCCGCGCGCGTGCACGATGCGCTCGGGAATCCGCTCGTGATCGAAGTGGAAGATCTTCTCGCGCAGCACGAAGTCTTCCAGCAGCGCGGGGCCGCGTTCGCCGGCCTTCAGGCTGTTCTGGTTGTCGGAAATGGGCACCGCGAAATTGGTGGTCAGCACCTCGGGATGCGCCTGCTTGCCCTTGGCGCTGCCGCTGCCGGTGTACTGCTGATGCGTTTCGCCGCCGTTGCCGGTTGCGTCGGCAGCCTGGGGCGTTTTCGATTTGGCCATGCGTTTTCTCCACTGCGGGTTGTAGGGCGGGGACGGTTCGGTGCGCAATCGCACACATCGCATTCGCGCGGCGTGGTGGACGAGGTTTGCAAAAACTACAAACCGCGACCGATTGGCAACGAGGTCGCGACACGGCGCAACGCCGGGCAGGCGGCCTGGCCGCGTGCGGCGCGCGCGAGACGTGTCGTCGTGGGAAGGTCTCGCAATATGCGGACCCGCCCGCAGGGAGGGGGAATGAAGGGAAAACGGGGCGGCGCGCAGTGGGGTCCGTCACTTGCCCGGTCAAGCGTCAGCGGGCCAGATGCGCGTCGACGAGCGGCGCGAGCGCGGCCGCATGCACCTTGGCGAGATCGTGCCCGCCGCCGGCCACCACGTGCAGTCGTGCGTCGGGCAGCGCGTCGCGCAGGCGCTCGCCCACCGCGACGGGGCTGATCGGGTCCGCATCGCCCCAGATCAGCAACGCCGGCTGGCGGATCTCGTGCAGACGTGCGCTGTAGTCCTCACGATTCGACAGGAACCAACCGGGCAAGTGCGGATGGCTCGCGGCGAAGCCGGTGCGCCAATCCTGCGCGCCCGCGTCGGCCATGTTCACGCCGCCCGAGGTCACGCTCAACACCAGGTGCGTGATCAGCTCGGGCCGTTCGAGCGCGGCGCGCACCGCGAGCAGGCCACCCATCGATTGCGCGATCAGGGCCGTGGGGCGATCGATGCGGGCCAGCAGGCGCGCAAGCAGATCGTCGATGCCGCCGATCGACGGGTCGGCCGGCTCGCCGCCGAAGCCCGGATACGCGACGATCTCGCGCTCGGCCGGATGCGCGAGGCGCTCGGCCAGCGGACGCCAGAAGCCGGTGTCGCCCGACGCGCCGGGCAGGAACATCAATGTGGAAGGCATGGCCATGGGTGTGCTCTCTATTGGAATCGTGATGGCGGACGCGATGCGCGACGCTCGGCCGACGACGCGATGGCCGCGGCTGCGCGGGTATCATCTGGCTTTACCCGCCGCCGCCATGCTCACGCTCAAGCTGACGCTCGTCCCGCTGTTCCTGCTGGTCGTCTCGATGTCGGGCGCATGGTGGGGGCCATCGATCGCGGGCTGGCTGGCGGGGCTGCCCGTGGTGGCCGGCCCGATCCTGTTCCTGCTGGTCCTCGAACACGGCCCCGCGTTCGGCGCGCACGCCGCGCTGCTCGCGCTGGCCGCCATTCTCGCATCCGAAGCCTTCAATTTCGCCTACGCGTGGACCTGCCGCGCGCGCGGCTGGCCGCTCGCGCTCGCCGCCGGGCTGGCCGCCTGGGCGCTGGCCGCCACGGCGCTCGCGCACCTGCCCGCGCCGCTGGCCGCGTCGCCGTGGACCGCCGTGATCGCGGCGCTCGGCGCGGTGGCCTTCGGGCGCGCGTTCCTGCCGCGCAGCTCGGGCGGCGCGGCGAGCCTGCCGCTCGCGCGCCGCGACCTCGCCGCGCGGATGGCGGCGGGCGCGTTGCTCACGCTGGCCGTCACCGCCGTGTCGGGCCGCGCCGGCCCGGCCTGGAGCGGCGTGCTGGCCGTGTTCCCGCTGCTCGGCAGCGTGCTGGCGGTGTCGTCGCATCGCGCGCACGGCGCCGCGTTCGCGATCGCGCTGCTGCGCGGCATGGTGCTCGGGCGCTTCTCGTTCGTTGCGTTCTGCCTGGTGCTGGCGTTCGCGCTGCGCCATGCGACGGCGGAGACAGCGTGGCTCGGCTTCGTGGCGGCGTCGGTGGTGGCGATGGGCGTGCAGTGGGCGACGCGGCGGATGGCGCGGACGCAAGGCGTGGCCGGCAAGGCCGGTGTGACTCAGTCGGCCGAAGCGGTCGAAGCGGCCGCCGCGCAAGACGCCGGCTGACCGCCGCTTTTCAGTACGCGGCACAAGCATCGCGCGGGTTCGCGCATAAGCAAACCGCAAATCGATGGTTTCAAGCGGGCAGCGAAGCCGATTAGATTGCAGCGAACCCGGCCGGCGCGACGCCGGCTTGTCAGACACCCGCGCAACCCGCCCAATCGGCTTCCGATCCATGTCCCAAGACCGCACCACCGCGCTGCCGCCCGATCTCGTCACGGGCGCGGCATGGGGCGAACCGCCCCGCGACACCTATCCCGGCCTGGTCGCGCCGTTCCGTCCGCTGTTCGCGCGCATCCGCGCCCAGGCCGTCGAGCGCGAGATCGCGCGCGAGCTGCCGTTCGACGCGATCGACTGGCTGCGCGACGCCGGCTTCACGGCCGTGCGCGTGCCGCGCGACTACGGCGGCCTCGGCCTCGATCTGCCCGCGTTCTTCGAACTCCTGATCGAATTGTCCGAGGCCGATTCGAACCTGACGCAGGCGCTGCGCGCGCATTTCGGCTTCGTCGAGCACGCGCTCCGCAGCCCCGCCGCGCGCCGCGACACCTGGCTCGCGCGACTCGCGAAAGGCGACATCGTGGGCGGCGCGTGGTCCGAAACCGGCGATGCGAAGCAGGCGCAATTCTCCACGCGCCTGACGCGCGGCGCGCAAGGCTGGCGGCTGAACGGCACCAAGTTCTACACCACCGGCTCGCTGTACGCGGACTGGATTCACGTCGGTGCGACCGACGCCGAGGATGCCTACGTCAGCGTCACGATCGACCGGCGCGCGAGCGGCGTGGAGGTGATCGACGATTGGGACGGCATGGGCCAGCGGCTCACCGCGAGCGGCACGAGCCACTTCCACGACGTGCCGGTGGACGAGCGCGAGATCGTCACCACCGCACCATTCGACTATTCCGAAGCGTTCTACCAGCTCGTGCATCTGGCGACGCTGGCCGGCATCGCGCGCGCGGCCGTCAACGACGCCGCCGCGCAGGTGGCCGCGCGCCGCCGCAGCTACAGCCACGCGCCGGCCGCGCGCCCTGCGGACGATGCTCAAGTGCTGCAAGTGCTCGGCCGCGCGCGTTCGCAGGCTTGGGCGGCGGGCGCGGCGGTGGCGCTGTCGGCGCGCGCGCTCGAACGCGCCACGCAGGCGGTCGGCCGCGACGACGCGCAGACAGCAATCGCCGAAGCCGAACTCGAAATCTGGCAGGCGCAGACGGTGGTGATCGAGCTGGCGCTCGACGCAACCGGCAGCGTATTCGACGCGCTCGGCGCCTCGGCCACGCTGCGCAGCAACGGCCTCGACCGCTACTGGCGCAACGCGCGCACGCTGGCCTCGCATAACCCGCGCATCTATCGCGAGCGGATCGTCGGGGATTTTGCTGTCAACGGCAGGCTGCCGCAGGGGCAATGGCGGATCGGGATTGCTTGATGGTGGTGAACGGATGACAGAGTTGACGGGGGCTGGCATCCCCAACAATTCCTGCTATTATGCGAAACAGCTACATTTCGTATATATAGGGCACCATGGGAATCATCAAGATATCGGAGTCGATGCACGACTCGCTGCGCCGCACGAGCGGCGCCCTCAGCCGCTCGATCAACGCGCAGGCCGAGCACTGGCTGCGCGTGGGCATGCTGGCCGAGCTCAATCCGACGCTGGCCTACGGCGAAATCTGCCAGATGTTGCTGCGCGCCGAAGCGCAGCAGGCGGAGGACGACGCCCCGCTGCCGCAGGTGGCATGATGGCGCGCGCTCCTCAAATCCCGCTCCGCTCGCAGGCGGAAATCGAGCAATTGCGCGTGGCCGGCCAACTGGCCGCCGACCTGTTGCGCATGATCGGCGAGTACGTGAAGCCCGGCGTCACCACCGACGAACTCGACACGATCTGCCGCGAATACATCGTCGACGTGCAAAAGGCCATCCCGGCCAACATCGGCTATCACGGCTTTCCGAAGACGATCTGCGCGTCGGTCAATCACGTGGTGTGCCACGGCATTCCGTCGGCGCACAAGCTCGAAGACGGCGACATCATCAACATCGACGTGGCCGTGATCAAGGACGGCTGGTTCGGCGACACGAGCCGCATGTACTTCGTCGGCGAGCCGGACCCGGTAGCCAAGCGCCTCGTGGATACCACCTACGACGCGATGCGCGCCGGCATCCTGGCCGTGAAGCCGGGCGCGACGCTCGGCGACGTGGGCTACGCGATCCAGAGCGTCGCGCATGCGGCCGGCTTCAGCGTCGTGCGCGAATACTGCGGGCATGGCATCGGCACCGTCTATCACGACGAGCCTCAGGTGCTGCACTACGGCCGGCCCGGCGTCGGCACGCGGCTGGTGCCCGGCATGATCTTCACGATCGAGCCGATGCTCAACGCGGGCAAGGCGGAAACCAAGCAACTGGCCGACGGCTGGACCGTGGTGACGCGCGACCGTTCGCTGTCGGCGCAGTGGGAGCACATGGTGGCCGTGACCGCCGATGGCTTCGATGTCCTGACGGCTTGGCCCGAAGGCACGGGGCGTTATGCGCCGCTCGGCGCGCCGTCGGCTTCGGCTTCGGCTTCGGCGGCGTGATGCGCGTTCGCTGAAGGCGTCGCTTCGGTCTGCGAAGCGGTTATCCCATGCGGGTTGTCACGCGCCGCGCGTCCTTCGGGATGCGCGGCGCGTTTCGTTTGCGCGCCTTGCCGGCTGCGGTTTCAGGCTGCCTCGGTGTCGCCGAGCCAGCGATACATCACGTGGCAATCGACCAGGCCGAGCGTGCGGTGGCGATAAGCGCGCGGCAACGTGCCGACGATCTCGAAGCCCATCTTCTGCCACAGCGCCACGGCCACCGTGTTGGTGGCCACCACCGAATTGAACTGCATCGCCAGGAAGCCCGCGTCGCGCGCCACCTGCAGCGAGTGCTCGCACATGCGCTGCGCCACGCCCTTGCCACGCGCGGCCGGCGCGACCATGTAGCCGCAATTGCAGACATGCCCGCCCGGGCCGGCCGCGTTCGGCTTCAGGTAATACGAGCCGAGCAACTCACCATCCTCCTCCGCGACGAACGTATGCAGCGGCAGGTCGATCCACAGCGCGCGCGCCGCTTCCTCCGTGATAGCCGGATCGAAGGCGTAGGTTTCCTGCGCCTCGACGATCGCCTGGAACGTCGGCCAGAAGCGGTCGAAATCGTCGGGGGTGAGGGGGCGGATCGTGATCATCGTCGGTGGGCCGGGGCTTGAGAAGAGGTCACGATTTTATCCGGATGCGCAGCGTTTATTCTTCCGCTCGCTTCGCCGTATCGCGCAGCATCGACACCGCGACCAGCGACAGCACCACGCACACGGCCACATACGCCGCGGGCGCGAGCTTGTTGCCGGTCACGCGCACCAGCCACGTGGCGACCAGTTGCGCGGTGCCGCCGAAGATCGTGACGGCCAGCGCATAGGCGATCGAGATGCCGGTAGCGCGAATCCGGCGCGGGAACGATTCGCACATCAACGCGAACTCCGAGGCCGAGCCCATCGAGAAGCACAGCAACAGCAACGCCGTGATCGGCATCACCACCGGCAGGGTCGGGAATCGGTTCATCAGCATGAAGGCGGGGAACAGCAGCAGCACCAGCGTGCCGCGCCCGATGAAGATCGGCAGCTTGCGGCTGCCGATCCTGTCGGACAACCAACCAAATACCGGGCACATCACGAGGATCACGCAACTCGACGCCACGCCGACGAACATCGACAGCTTCATCGGCAGCCCAAGCGTATGGATCGCGTAGGTCGGCATGTAGAACGTCAGGATGTAGGTGGAAACGGTGCCGCCCATCACCGTCAGCGTGATCAGCAGCACCGTGCGCGCGTGCTGCGTGAACAGCTCGCGCAGCACGCCGCGGTCGATCGCATGCGAGGAACCGGCCGGTTCCTCGGCGAGCCGGCGGCGCAGCAGCATGCCGACCGGCGCGATCGCCAGGCCCACCACGAACGGCACGCGCCAGCCCCAGCTTTCCAGCGCGCCCTTGCTCAATGCATTCGACAGCAGCGCCGCGAGGCCCGAGCCCATCAGCGCCGCGCCGCCCTGCGTGGCCAGTTGCCAACTGGCGCGAAAGCCGCGCCGCGAGGCGTCGCCCTGCTCCAGCAGCGTGGTGGTGGCCGCGCCGAATTCGCCGCCCTGCGAGAAGCCTTGCAGCAGCCGCGCGAACACGATCAGCAACGGCGCACACACGCCGATCTGCGCATAGGTGGGCGTGATCGCGATCAGGCCGGTGCCGACCGCCATCAGCATGATCGTCAGGTTCAGCGCGGCCTTGCGCCCGCGCCGGTCGGCGTAGACGCCCAGCACCACGCTGCCGAGCGGGCGCGTGAAGAAGCCCGCCGCGAAGGTCGCCACCGACAGCAACAGCGAGGTGGTCGCGTCGCCGGCCGGAAAATACAGCTTGCCGATCAGGACAGCGAAGAATCCGTACACCGTGAAATCGAAGAATTCGAGCCAGTTGCCGATCACGGCCGCCACCACCGCACCGCGCGGCGACAGGCGGCCCGGCGCGGCGGCCGGGGGTTCTTCGAGGGGCAAAGCGAGCCGTTCGTCGTGCATGGGAATGTTCCTGATTGGGGCCGGCAAACCAGCGCTCACGCTGCCAGATAACGCTCGACCAGCCGCGTCCAGTACGCCGCGCCGATCGGCAGGTTGTGATCGTTGAAGTCGTAGTGCGGGTTGTGGACCATGCAGCCGTCCTCGCCCACGCCGTTGCCGAGTCGCACGAACGAACCGGGGCGCTGTTGCAGCATGTAGGCGAAATCCTCGCTGCCCATCAATTGGCCGGTCTGCTCCACCACGTGGTCGTCGCCCACCAGTTCCTTCGCCACCTGCGCGGCGAAATCCGTTTCGGCATCCGAATTGACCACGACCGGATAGCCCTCGATGTAATCGACCCGCGCCGTCGCGCCATAGCTGGCGGCCTGCCCTTGCGCGATTTCGGTGATGCGTTGCTTCAGTTGCGCCCGCACCGTTTCGCTGAACGAACGCACGCTCAATTCGAGCCGCGCGTGCTGCGGAATCACGTTGCTGGCGGTGCCCGCGTGCATCGCGCCGATCGTGACCACGGCCGACTGCGACGGGTCCACGTTGCGCGCGACGATGGTCTGCAGCGCCATCACGATGCTGGCCGTGACCACCACCGTATCCACCGTCAGATGCGGGCGCGCTGCGTGGCCGCCCACGCCCTCGATCTCGATCACGACGCGGTCTCCCGCCGCCATGAACGCGCCGCGCCGCATCAGGAACTGGCCCGGCTCCGCGCCCGGATGGTTGTGCATGCCGAACACGGCGTCGCACGGAAAGCGCTCGAACAGGCCGTCGGCGATCATGCGCTGCGCGCCGCTGTCCACGCCCTTTTCCTCGGCCGGCTGAAAATACAGGTGCACCGTGCCCGAGAAGTTGCGGGTGCGCGCAAGCTGGCGCGCCGCGCCGAGCAGCATGGTGGTGTGGCCGTCGTGGCCGCACGCGTGCATCTTGCCGTGCGTCTCGCTCGCATAAGGCAGGCCGGTGGCCTCGAGGATCGGCAGCGCATCCATGTCGGCGCGGATGCCGATGCGGCGCGTGCCCTCGCCCACCGTCAGCGTGCCGACCACGCCGGTTTCGCCCACGCCGCGCGTGACCTGCCAGCCCCAGCTTTCGAGCTTGTCGGCCACCAGCGCGGCCGTCGCCACTTCCTCGAAGGCCAGTTCGGGATGGCGGTGGAGGTGATGGCGGATGGCGAGCAGGTCGGGGACGTCGTCGGCGAGGTCGGGGATTTCGGTGTAACGGTGCGCGGTGGGGGTGCTCATCGAGGCGGCTCCGGAGCGCCGCGCGCCGTCGAAGCGGCCTGCGCGGCAGGTGGGGGGATCTGGCGCGCACTATAGCCAGCCAAATCGCGCCGGATAAGATGCGGGAATTTTCACCGTGATAAACGGGGTTTATCACCGGGTTCGGATTCGCGGTGGGCCGCGACGCCGCCGGAAAAAAATTCCTCTCGCCGACATAATCAAGGCCGATTCAAAGGAAAATATTCCGAATCGGGTTATCGGAGATATAAGCCGATATTAAACGGCCCCGCGACTTGATAATGAAACGTGCGCACCGAATTTAATATCGAGAGCATGAAATCGATTACTTGAATTTCACCGGCCTCGAATAAGACAAACACGGTCAAATCACCGCGACAGCCTTGCAAGGAGTTGGTAGGATTGCGCCCAAGCAACGCGTCGGGCTTGGTCTTTCTGATCGCTTAGGGGGCAAGCCGGTGAGGTCGTGGGGCCCAGGGAGGGAATGGCGAAGGCCATAGTCGTTCCCTCTCGCTTCGAATTTCATTTCATCTTCAGCGTGGCATGCCGCTTGGCGGTGCGATATTCCCCGCCCTTTCCGCCGTATAAATTTCATGCAGCCGCTTCAAGCGAAATAATCTCGAAGGCCCGCCGCCCCCAAAAAGGCAGGCCGTCGTGCATTAGGCGTAAACGTCTCTAAAATTGTCGTTTATGACCGTACCCTTTGGCATCGCCGCTCCCTACACTGGACTCCATCGCAAGTCGCGATCACCGCTCAACCAACGAACCGGAGTCCTCAATGAAAGTCCTCGCCATCGCCACCATCATCAAGCCGGTCACGCCCGAGCAACGCGCCGAGATCATGCCGCGCGAAGTGCCCGCCACGCTGAAGCTCTATCTGGACAGCAAGATCGAACAGTTCTGGGCTCGCCAGGACAAGCCGGGCGTGGTGTTCCTGCTGGACGCAGAATCGGTGGACGCCGCGCGCGCCACCATTGATTCGCTGCCGCTCGTCGCAGACGGCTACGCGCAGTACGACTTCATTCCGCTCGGCCCGCTCGCGCCGCTCGGCATGCTGATCCAGGGTCAGTAAGTTCTCCTGGTCAATCGCGCGGCCCGGCAAGCATGCCGGGCCGCTCGGCGTTTCAGGCCTTGCGCAGCACCGCTTGAATCAAGCCGGCACGGCCTTCGCGCAGGTTGCGCGCAAGGTTGCCCGTCATGTCGCGAAAGCCCGGCCCCATCACGAGATGCAGGCCCAGCGGCGGCGGGCTGGTCATCTGCGCCTGGCGCTTCGCGCGCTCCTCGAACCACGTCAGCGCCACCGCGCTCGAATCCACCCACGATTGCACGGCGAAGCCCTGCGCTTCGAGCACGCTGCGCATGCGCTCGGGCGTGACGAGGAAGCTCGACTCGGCATCGGTAGCCCACGGCACCGGGTAATGCAGCGGCGCGTCGGACGTGGCCACCACGTCGAAGATCGCGAGCCGGCCGCCCGCGCGCAACACGCGATGCGCCTCGCGATAGAGCGTGTCGCGATCGGCGATGTTCATGGCGACGTGCTGGGTCCAGGCGATATCGAACGCGCCGTCCTCGAACGGCAACGCCAGCGCATTGCCTTGCCGGTAATGCGTGCGATCGCCCAGCCCCGTTTGCGCCGCGAGATATTGCGCCGCATCGACATAGGACGGCGACAGATCGATACCTTCGACATGGCAGCCGAACGTCGAGGCCAGATAGCGGGACGGCCCGCCCAGCCCCGAGCCGATGTCGAGCACGCGCTGGCTGCTGGCGATGTCGAGCAGGTCGGCCAGCTCGCGCGTGGCGTCGAGCCCGCGCGAATGGAATTGGTCGAGCGGCGCGAGATCGCCAGGCTGCGGCGGATGAGTAGCGTCGAAGCCGGCCGCCGCGAGCGCGGCGCGAAGGCGTTCGACGAGGCTGGGCGCAGCCTGTTCGTAATGCTGCGTGATGCGGGACGTTTCGGTCATGAGCGGCTCCGGTGCGCGGCAGGCCGCCTGACGCAGCCCGCCCGATGGCCTAGTCTAGCCGCGCCCGCGCGCCGGGCATACGGTCACCCCCGCCAACTTTGCAGCCGATCACGCCAATCTCGCCACCGCGCGTGAATGCCGATGCGGATCGCATCCGGCCGGTTCAACATCGAATCGTCATGCGCATCTTGCCGATACGCTTGCACGCGCAACCATCTCAGGCATTGCGTTGCTTCGAGGCCGGCTCCACGCGTGCGCCGCCCGGCAGCGCGCCGAACATATGCTGGCTGCACTTCGCCTCGCGCCACGCGGTAGACAGGCGATGCCCGGACACCAGGCGCTTCACCAGCGGCAGGATCTGCTCCCCGGCCAGCATGCCGAGCAGGCCCAGCAACGCGATGATCGGCGGCGCGGGCGACTGCACGCCGATCGCACCATACACGACGCCGGCCAGCACGCCGGCCAGCAAGGACAACACATAAGCCTTCATGGTTCGGCTCCCGTCGAGAGTGAGCCGGCGAGCGAATGCATCCGGCGAATTGCCCGCCAGCCTAACGGGTTTGCAAGAAGAACAAAAGCGCGCACCCGGTATTTAAGACGCTGTTTTTGGAATGGGTGCGATTCCATTTCTTGGATTTCTCGGCGACGCAATTGCGTGTCAAATAAATAGCGTTGGATCGCACGCCGGTCCGACGCAACCCGATGAAACCTTTTCGGTCGCGCCGCATGGTGCGCCGCCCTGATCTACCCATCCAAGGACGACACGTCATGAGCGATTCGAAGCTCGAAGTTCTCACTCCGCACAACAGCCAGCTGATCATCATCGACCAGCAGCCGCAAATGGCGTTCGGCGTGCAATCGATCGACCGTCAGGCGCTGAAGAACAACGTGGTGGCGCTCGCGAAGGCCGCCAAGGTGTTCGACGTTCCCACCACCATCACCACGGTCGAATCGCAAAGCTTCTCCGGTTATACGTACCCCGAACTGCTCGACGTGTTTCCCGATCACCCGGTGCTCGAACGCACCTCGATGAATTCGTGGGACGACCAGAAAGTGCACGACGCACTGGCCGCGAACGGCCGCAAGAAGGTGATCGTGTCGGGCCTGTGGACGGAAGTCTGCAACACCACGTTCGCGCTGTGCGCGATGCTCGAAGGCGGCTACGAGATCTACATGGTGGCCGACGCGTCGGGCGGCACCTCGCAGGATGCGCACGACTACGCGATGCAGCGAATGATCCAGGCCGGCGTGGTGCCGGTGACCTGGCAGCAGGTGATGCTCGAATGGCAACGCGATTGGGCCCATCGCGAAACCTACGATGCCGTGATGGCGATCGCCAAGGAACACTCGGGCGCTTACGGCCTCGGCGTCGATTACGCCTACACGATGGTCCACAAGGCCCGGCAACGCACGGCCGTGCAACACGAGATCCTCGCGCCGGTGCCGGCGAAGTAAACGCGCAGGCCGCGCCGGGCAATCGGCGCGACCTTCGTTAAACGGGTGAGGCTTCCGCCACCGCCCACGGCGCATGCGCCAGGTGCTCCATCAGGAAATCGAGCAGCACCTTCACGCGCGCGGCGCGCAGCATGCCGGGCGGCGTGACCAGGTTGACGTTGATGTCGGCGATGCGCCAGTCGCACATGATGCGTTCGAGCGCACCGCTCTTGAGCGCGTCCCACACCAGAAACTCGGGCTGCAACGCGATGCCTTGCCCGTCGAGCAGCGCCGGCAGGATCACGTCGGCATTGTTGGTGCGCATGCGGCCATGCACCGGCACCGCGCACTCCTCGCCCGATTCGGCGTGACGGAAGCGCCAGAAGTCGGGCGACGGCAGGTTCGTGTAGATCATGCTCAGGTGATGTTCGAGTTCGCGCGGATGCTCGGGGCGGCCGTGGCGCGCCAGGTAGGCCGGCGATGCGACGAGCGGCCGGCGCACCGCACACAGGCGGCGTGCGCGCAGCGACGAATCGCTCAGGTCGGCGATGCGGATCGCGACGTCGCAGCCGCTCGACACGATATCGACGAGGTGGTCGGTCAGCACGAGATCGACGTCGACCTTCGGGTAGCGCTCCAGAAACACCGGCAACACCGGCGCGAGATGGCGCAGCCCGAACGACATCGGTGCATTCAGGCGCACCACGCCGTGCGGTTCGAGCGCATGCGAGGACGCTTCGTTCTCGATGCTCTCCGCGTCGGCCAGCAGTTGCAGCGCGCGGTCGCTGAGCAGTTCGCCGGTGGGCGTCAGCGAAAGCTTGCGCGAGGTGCGGTACAGCAGCATCGTGCCGAGCCGCTGTTCGAGGCGCGCGATGGCCTTCGACACGGTGGGCTGCGAAATGCCCAGCAGGTTCGCGGTCTTGGCGAACGAGCCGGTTTCGACGACGCGGGCGAAGATCGCCCAGGCTTCGAGATCGGGTAAGGCTGGCATGGTGAAGTCGGAGAAGGTGGAGATTCAGGCGCCGGATCTGACGCTAAGGAATAGTAATCAATTTTCAATCGCGGCAGCGGTAAGCCGCGATGCGGACCCGGGAGCAACGCCCGGATTCTAATTCGATCGGGAGGTCGAGCGCATGGAAACTTATCTCGTCTCGCTCGGTGCGGGCGCATTGATCGGCGTGATCTACAGCGCGATTCGCGTGCGCTCGCCGGCGCCGCCGCTGATCGCGCTGGTCGGCCTGCTCGGCATGGTGCTCGGCGCGCAGGCGCTGCCCGCCGTGCGGCTCTGGCTCGGTGCATGAGCCCTCGCTCTCCTCGCTTCGCCCTCCCCGCTCCGTCGCTTCTTCGACAAGGAAACGCCCGTGAACACCATCACGAAGCAACCCGACCTGATCCTGCATAACGGCCGGATCACCACGCTGGACCGCGCGAACCCGATCGCGCGCGCCGTCGCCATCGCCGATGGCCGCTTCATCGCCGTGGGCGACGATGCCGAGATCGTGCCGCTGGCCGGCAGCGCCACGCGCGTGGTGGATCTGCAAGGCCGCCCCGTGCTGCCCGGCCTGATCGACAATCACCTGCACCTGATTCGCGGCGGCCTGAACTACAACATGGAGCTGCGCTGGGACGGCGTGCCGTCGCTCGCGCTGGCCATGGAGATGCTGCGCCGTCAGGTGGCCGTCACGCCCGCGCCGCAATGGGTGCGCGTGGTGGGCGGCTTCACCGAGCACCAGTTCGCCGAGAAGCGCCTGCCGACCCTCGACGAGCTGAACGCCGCCGCGCCCGACACGCCCGTGTTCATCCTGCACCTGTACGACCGCGCGCTGCTCAACGCCGCCGCGCTGCGCGTGGTGGGCTACACGAAGGACACGCCCGAGCCGCCGGGCGGCACGATCCTGCGCGATGCGTCCGGCACCCCCACCGGCCTGCTGCTCGCCAACCCGAACGCGACCATCCTCTACGCGACGCTCGCCAAGGGCCCGAAACTGCCGATCGAGTATCAGTACAACTCCACGCGCCACTTCATGCGCGAGTTGAACCGGCTCGGCGTGACGGGCGCCATCGACGCGGGCGGCGGCTCGCAGAATTACCCTGACGATTACGAAGTGATGCGCAAGCTGCACGATGCGAACGAGATGACGGTGCGCATCGCCTACAACCTGTTCACGCAAAAGCCGAAGGCCGAGAAGGAAGACTTCGTGAACTGGACGCAGTCCGTCACCTATCACGACGGCAGCGATTATTTCCGCCACAACGGCGCGGGCGAAATGCTGGTGTTCTCGGCGGCCGACTTCGAGGATTTCCGCGTCGCGCGCCCCGAATTGCCGCCCGAAATGGAAGGTGAACTCGAAGGCGTGGTGCGCGTGCTCGCGCAGAACCGCTGGCCGTGGCGCCTGCACGCCACCTACGACGAAACCATCAGCCGCGCGCTCGATGTGTTCGAGAAGGTGAACGAGGAAATTCCGCTCGACGGCATCAACTGGTTCTTCGACCATGCCGAAACGATTTCCGAGCGCTCGATGGATCGCATCGCCGCGCTCGGCGGCGGCGTGGCCGTGCAGCACCGCATGGCCTACCAGGGCGAATACTTCGTCGAGCGCTACGGCGCGCAGGCAGCCGAAGCCACGCCCCCGATCAAGCAGATGCTGGAGAAAGGCCTGAAGGTATCGGCCGGTACCGACGCCACGCGCGTGGCCTCCTACAACCCGTGGGTGTCGCTGTCGTGGCTCGTGACCGGCAAGACCATCGGCGGCCTGCGCCTCTATCCGCAACGCAGCCTGCTCGATCGCGAAACGGCGCTGCGCATGTGGACCGAATACGTGACCTGGTTCTCGAACGAGGAAGGCAAGAAAGGCCGCATCGTGGTGGGCCAGCTCGCCGACCTGATGGTGCCCGACCGCGATTTCTTCGCGTGCGCCGAGGACGACATCGCCGGCACCAGCGCGCTGCTGACCGTGGTGGGCGGGCGCATCGTGTGGGGCGCGGGGCCGTTCTCGCAACACGACCTGCCGATCCCGCCGGCCATGCCCGACTGGTCGCCGGTGCGCGAATACGGCGGCTACGGCGGCTGGGGCGCCACGCAACGCGCGGGCGCGCCGCTGCAACGCGCGGCAGCCGCCGCCGCGCAATGCGGCTGCGCCACCGCCTGCGCGCTGCACGGCCACGCCCACGCGAACGCCTGGAGCCGCGAATTGCCGACCTCGGACGCCAAGTCGTTCTGGGGCGCGTTCGGCTGCGCCTGCTGGGCGATCTGAGATGCGCACGCCGCATCTCGCCGGCAACCCGCGCCGGGTGCGCGCGCTGCTGGCGTGGCCATGGGCCGCGCCGCTGCTGCGCCTGGCGCTGGTGTCCGCCTATCTGGTCGGCGGCATCGACAAGCTGCTGCATTTCCACGACGCCGTGGCCGAGCAGGCGCACTTCGGCCTGCAACCGGCCGCGCTGTGGGCCGCGCTCGCGATCGCGGTGGAGATCGGCGGCTCGCTGTGCATCGTCGTGCGCCGCTTCACCTGGCTCGGCGCGGGCGGCCTCGCGATGCTCACGCTGGTGGCAATGGCCGTGGCCAACGACTTCTGGAACCTGGCGGGCGCCGCCCGCTTCATGGCCTTCAACAGCTTCTTCGAACATCTCGGGCTGATCGCGGCGCTGGCGCTCGCCACCCGGCTCGACGATCTCGACGGCGGGCCTGGTGCTTGACGCTTCGCCCCGCTCGTTTCGATACGGACTTCAAACCAACAGGATTACCGAACATGATCACGATTCGCTCCACCTTGCTGGCCCTGGCGATCGCCGCCGCCGCGGCCACCGTACCGGCCGCCCATGCCAAGGCATCGTTGGGCGCCTCGCCGGCCGCCGCCACGCTCGCCGTCGGCCCGCAGTACGACACCACTCACGTCTACGTCGCGCCCGAGGATTTCGATCGCTTCACCGACAGCTTCGTGGCCACCTTTGGCGGCAGCAAGTCGAAACAGGGCGTGTTCCAGGTCACGCCCACGCCGAGCCAGACCATGTCGCAGCTCGTGTTCACGCCGGCCGGTTCGATCTCGGTGTTCGGCTTCAAGACGCCCGTGCCGCATCCGTTCGGCGCGGAGCGCACCGGCTACCTCGTGACCGACATGGACGCCGCCGTGAAATCGGCGCGCGCGCACGGCGCCGACGTGATCGTCGACACGTTCCCCGACCCGATCGGCCGCGATGCGGTGATCGCCTGGCCCGGCGGCGTGAACATGCAACTCTATTGGCACACCGAAGCACCGAACTACGCGCCGCTGCAAACCGTGCCGGAGAACCGCGTGTATGTATCGGCGCAAAGCGCCGGCAAGCTGGTACGCGATTTCGTGGCGTTCTCGCACGGTAAGGTGGTGTCCGACGTGCGCCACGCGCCTGGCGTCGAGATCGGCCGCCCCGGCGACACCTATCGCCGCATCCGCCTCGAATCGGGCTTCGGCAAGATGACCGTGCTCGTCACCGACGGCCACCTGCCCTACCCGTTCGGACATGACATGACCGGCTACGAAGTGGCCGACCTCGACGCGACGCTGCAAAAAGCCGAGGCCGCCGGCGTGAAGACGCTCGTGCCGCGCTTCTCGTCCGACGGCCGCGACGCGGCGATCGTGCAGTTCCCGGGCGGCTATATCGCCGAGATCCACACCACTGCCGCGAAATGAAATCCGAGGACACGCTGCTGGCGGCAATCGCCGGCTTCGTCGATACGCTCAGTTTCGTGGCGCTGTACGGGCTGTTCACCGCGCACGTGACCGGCAACTTCGTGTTGATCGGCGCGGGCGCCGGCGGCTACGGGCAGGGCATCCTGCTGAAGCTGGCGGTGTTTCCCGCGTTCGTGGCCGGGGTGGCCGGCAGCAGCCTGCTGGTGCGCGTGATGCCGCGCCATCACGCACGCCACGGCGCGCGGTTGCTGCATGCGGCGCAGGCCGTGCTGATGCTCGGCTTCTGCATGGCGGGCGTGGCCGCGTCGCCGGTGGCCGCGCCCGACGATCTCGCCGCGGTGGCGGCCGGCATGCTCGGCGCGTTCGCGATGGGCGTGCAGAACGCGCACCCGCGTTTGATCGCGCGACCCGGCGTGCCGAATACCGTGATGACCGGCAACGTCACGCAGGCGATTCTCGATGGGGTCGACATGCTGTCGGCCGGCGCGTCCGAGGCCGTGCGCCACGCCGCGCGCGCCCGCTTCGCGAAGATGATGCCGGCCATCGCGGCATTCGCGCTCGGCGCGGCGGCCGGCGCGCTCGGCTGGCGGCACGTCGGCTTCTGGGCATTGCTCGCCCCGGCGCTCGCCCTGGCCACGCTCGCGTTCACCACCGGCGATGCGCCGTCCCCCGATTCGTCCCATGCCTGAGGCGGCCCGCGTGCCGCCCTCCATCGAGGAACCCGCCATGATGCCGACCCCGCCGCGTGCGCGTCGTATCGAGAAAGCCGCCGGCATCGTCGCGCTGGCCGGCGCGCTGCTGACCGGCGCGAACGCGGCCCGCGCCGACGCCACGGACACCGCCGACGAACCGCCCGCAGAAAGTTGCAGCGCGAAGCGGCCGATTCCGTCGTTCAACCGCTGGCAGGAAAACTGGGGCGCGCTGGCGAACCCGTGCCTGCCGCGCCGCCCGCTCGACGGGCTGAAAACCATCCCGCTCGGCGCCGATCCTTCGTGGTACGTATCGTTGGGCGCGAACCTGCGCGAGCGCTTCGAGCTGAACAACACGCCGTTGTTCGGCCTCGGCGGCACGCATCAGGACAGTTGGCTGATTCAGCGCACGCAGATGCATGCCGATGCGCGCTTCGGCGAGCATGTGCAGGCGTTCGTGCAACTGGAAGACGCGCGTGCGTTCGGCAAGAACACCGTGTCGCCCGTCGACAAGAACCCGCTCGACGTCGAACAGGCGTTCGTGGCCTATGTCGGGCAACTGGGGGCCGGCACCGTGAAGGCACGCGTCGGCCGGCAGGAAATGGCGTTCGACTTGCAGCGCTTCATCGCCGCGCGCGACGGCCCGAACGTGCGCCAGGCCTTCGACGGGCTGTGGGGCGATTACGAAGTCGGCCAGTGGCGCTTCATCGGCTATCTGACGCGCCCCGTGCAGTATCGCGATGTGGATGCGTTCGACGACACGTCGAACCGCCACCTGAAGTTCAGCGGCCTGCGCGTGGAGCGCAGCGGGTTCGGCCCCGGCGATCTGTCGGCGTACTGGTCGCGCTACGAGCGCGATGGCGCGAGTTTCCTCGACGCCAAGGGCCACGAGCGGCGCGACGTGTTCGACGCCCGCTACGCCGGCAAGGTCGCGCCGTTCGATTGGGATATCGAAGCAATGGGGCAGACCGGGCAGGTGGGTGCGAGCACGGTCGGCGCCTGGGCCTTCGGCGCGCTGGGCGGCTATACGTTCTCGACGCTGCCGGGCACGCCGCGCCTCGGGCTGCAGATCGACGGCGCATCGGGCGATCATCATCCGGGCGACGGCCACGTCGGCACGTTCAACCCGCTGTTCCCGAACGGCTATTACTTCACGCTGGCGGGCTATACGGGCTACAGCAACGTCATCCACGTGAAGCCGTCGCTGACGTTCAAGGTCACGCCGAAAGTGACGTTGCTGACGGCGCTGGGCTTCCAATGGCGCGACACCACGCAGGATGCCGTGTACGGCCAGGGCATGGCGATGGTGCCGGGCACGGCCGGCAAGGGCAGCTTGTGGACGGGGGTGTATGCCCAGGTTCGCGCCGACTGGCTGGTCAACGACAACGTGGCGCTGGCGCTGGAAGCGGTGCATTTCGAAATCGGCGATTCGCTTCGCGCGCTGGGGGCGCGCAATGCGGATTATGTGGGCGTCGAAGCCAAGTTCGGCTGGTAACGGCCGATGCCGACGGAAAGGGGATAAGCATGCCGCAGACCGAAATGGAACTGGCCCGCCTGCGCGCCGCCGCCCATGCCAATCTGGAAGACGCCCGCATCTGGCGCTGGTACGCGGATCTCATGGAAGACGAGCGCATCTGCTGCACGCACACGCGCGACGGCTGGCTCGTGACCATCGACGACCGATATACCGTGGAGGATGAATCGTTCGATCGGGCCGTGCGGCTGGCAGCCCGCCAATGGTTCGATATCCCGACCTTGTCCGTCACGCTGCGCCGTCGCCGCAAGCGCGGCGCTGTGTCGGCCCCTGGGCCGCTGCCGCAAGTCGTTTAGCCGTAGCCGGCTACTTCAACACCACCGGCAAACACCGCACCCCGCGAAACGCAATACTGTTCGTGCGCTCCACGCGCGCCGTATCCACCTCGAAATCCGGATACCGCTGCGCCAGCGCCGTGAACACGATCTGCGCCTCGATCCGCGCCAGCACCGCACCCAGGCAGGTGTGAATCCCGTGCCCGAACGACAGCACGCGCGAGCCGCTGCGCCCGATGTCGAGCTGATCCGGCTCGGCGAACTGGCGCTCGTCGCGATTGCCCGAACCGATCAGCACATGCAGATACGTGCCTTTCGGCACCCGCTGCTGCCCGATCAGCATGTCCTCGCTCGCGGCGCGCCCGGTCACCTGCACGGGCGCATCGAAGCGCAGCAGTTCGTTGACGAGCGATGCGGCCAGCGCCGGCTCGTCGACGAAGCGCTGCCATTGCTCGCGATCGTTCGCCAGCGCCAGCAAGCCGTTGCCGATCAGATGGCTGGTGGTGGCGTGCCCCGCCGCCAATAACAGAATCAGGTTCGAGATCAGTTCGGCCTCGGTGAGCCGGTCGCCCGCTTCCTCGGCGGCCACCAGATCACTGAGCATGTCGTCCTCGGGCACGGCGCGGCGCGCGGCGATCAGTTCAGCGAAATACCGGCGGAACTCGGCGATGCTGCGCTGCACGCTCGCCACCTCGTCGGCCATCATCGGCCGCCCGCTGATGATGCTGCCGAACGCGACCGACCACGCATGCAGTTGCTGGTGCGCCTCGCCCGGCACGCCAAGCACGAGCGCGATCGCCAGCACGGGCAGCGGCACGGCGAACTCGGCCACGAAATCGGCCGGCCGCCCCGCGCACGCGGCCAGGCCATCGTGCGTCAGCGCCTCGATGCGCGGCCGGAACGCGTCGAGCCGGCGCGGCGTGAACGCCTTCGCGAACAGCTTGCGCAGGCGCGTGTGGTCGGGCGGATCGAGGAACAGCATCTGGTTCGCCAGCGTCTTGCCGATATCGAGCGCGGCGGGATCGGTTTCATCGGCCAGGTTCAGGCGCGAGGCCGAAAAGCGCGAATCGTCGAGCACGGCCACGATGTCCTCGTAGCGCGACACGAGCAGGCTGCCCACGTGCTCGTCGCGGTGCACCGAGCCGACATCGCGCAGCCGGCGATACCACGGATACGGATCGACGCGCTGCGCCGGGTCCATCAGTTCGTACAGCGAAAAATGCCGATTCTCGGGATCGCGCATCGCGCCTCCTTGAGCTGGGAGTGGCGCCGGTCAGGGCCGGCGGCCGGGGCAGGCTGGGGTGACCTGCATTCTGCTACGCACCGGCCGGCGGCGGCAAGCCGGCGCGGCGCGCCCGGCGACGCTCGGCCCGCGTGCGCAGGCGGTCCATGTACAGGTAGACGACCGGCGTGGTGTAGAGCGTCAGCATCTGCGACACGATCAGGCCGCCCACCAGCGTGATGCCGAGCGGGGCGCGCAGCTCCGCACCGTCGCCGTGCCCGAAGATCAGCGGCAGCACGCCGAACAGCGCGGCCAGCGTGGTCATCAGGATCGGCCGGAACCGCAGCCGGCACGCCTCGTGAATCGCATCGAACGGCGTCTTGCCCTGCCGCACGGCCACGATCGCGTAGTCGATCATCATGATCGCGTTCTTCTTGACGATGCCGATCAGCAGGAAGATGCCGATCAGCCCGATGATGTCGAACTCGGTGCCGGACACCAGCAGCGCCAGCAGCGCGCCCACCCCGGCCGACGGCAAGGTCGAAAGAATCGTAATCGGGTGAACGTAGCTTTCGTACAGGATGCCCAGCACGATGTAGATCGCGGCCAGCGCGGCAACGATCAGCAGCAGTTGGTCCGCCAGCGCCTTCTCGAACTCCTCGGCGGTGCCGGCGAACGCGCCGTTGATGCTGGCCGGCATGCCGATGTCGGCCATGGTCTGGTAGATCACGCGCCGCGCGTCGGACAGCGCCGCGCCGGGCGGCAGGTTGAACGAGATCGTCACGGCCACGAACGGGCCTTCGTGATTGATCGCGATCGGCGTGGTGCCCGGCCCGAAGCTGGCGATCGCCGACAGCGGGATCATGGTGGATTTCGAGGTGGACACCGCCTCGCCCGACGAGGTGCCGCCCGACTTGCCGGTGGCCGCGATGGCGTTGAGCGAGGCATTGCGCGCCGAATCGGTGGAAACGGCCGCCGCGCTCGACGCCGACGACGCGGTGGCCGCCGTCGCGCCCACCGACGCCGTGCCCGCGCCGCCCACGCTCGGCGCGACGAAGGTGCCGGCCGTGGCATTGGTCAGCGCCGAGCCGTTCGCCAGCCCGCCCGAGGTGCTGATATACACCTGCTTCAGCATTTCGGGGTCCTGCCAATATTGCGGCGCGACCTCCATCACCACGTGGTACTGGTTCAGCGGGTTGTAGATGGTGGACACCTGACGCTGGCCGAACGCGTCGTACAGCGTGTTGTCGATCTGCGCCGGCGTGATGCCGAAGCGCGCGGCGGTAGCGCGATCGATGGTCACCCTCGCCTCCAGACCGCCTTGCTGCTGGTCCGAATTGACGTCCTTCAGTTGCGGCTTCTTCTTCAGCGCCTCGGTCAGCTTGTTGCCCCACGCGTAGAGGTCGGCCGTCGAATCGCCGTAGAGCGAGAACTGATATTGCGCGTTGGTCTGCTTGCCGCCGCTGCCGCCCAGATCCTGCGCGGCCTGCAGGAAGGTTTGCGCGCCGGCCACGCGCTCCAGTTGCGGACGCAAGCGTTCGATGATCTGGTCGGCACTGAGCTTGCGGTCGCGCTTGTCCTTCAGCGTCACGAACATGAAGCCGGAATTGGTGGTGCGCCCGCCGCGAAAGCCGGCGATGCTGAGCACATCCGGGTCCGACTGGATCATGTGCATCATTTGGGCGAACTTCTTTTCCATCGCCTGGAACGAGGTGGATTGATCGACCTGAATCCCGCCGATCAGCACGCCCGTATCCTGTTGCGGAAAGAACCCCTTCGGCACGATCACGTACAGCGCCATGTTCAGCCCCACGGTCGCCACCAGCGACAGCAGCGTGATGCGCCGGTGCCGCAGCGCCCATTGCAGCGTGCGGTCGTAGCCGCCCTGCAGGCGCGCGAAGCCGCGTTCGAGCCAGCGCGCGAGCCGCCCCTCGCGGCGATGCTGGCCGGCCTCGGGCAGCAGGCGCGCGCACATCATCGGCGTCAACGTGAGCGACACGAACAACGACACGACGATCGCCAGCGACAGCGTCATCGCGAACTCGCGGAACAGCCGGCCGATCAGCCCCGTCATCAGCAGGATCGGCAGGAACACCGCGATCAGCGACAAACTGATCGACAGCACCGTGAAGCCCACCTCGCGCGCGCCGTCGAGCGCGGCCTGCATGCGCGGCTTGCCGTTCTCGATATGCCGCATGATGTTTTCGAGCACCACCACGGCATCGTCCACCACGAAGCCGGTGGCCACGATCAGCGCCATCAGCGAGAGGTTGTCGAGCGAGAAGCCGAACAGGTACATCGCGCCGAACGTGCCCAGGATCGAGATCGGCACGGCCACGCTCGGAATCAGCGTGGCGCGCCAATTGCGCAGGAACAGGAACACCACCATCACCACCAGCGCCACGGCCATCAGCAGCGTGTGCTCGGTGTCGGCCAGCGACGAGCGGATCGTCACCGAGCGGTCGAGCACGGAATCGAGCGCGACGTCGGGCGGCAGCGCGGCGGCCAGCCTCGGCAGCGCAAGCTTGACGCGGTTCACCGCGTCGATGATGTTCGCGCCCGGCGAGCGATACAGGATCACCAGGATCGCGCGCTTGCCGTTGGCGCGGCCGAGGTTGCGCACGTCCTCCACCGAATCGAGCACCGCGCCCACGTCCTCCAGCCGCACGGCGGCGTGGTTGCGGTACGCCACCACCAGGTCGCGGTATTGCGCCGCCTTCGAGGCCTGATCGTTGGTGTAGAGCTGGTAGTGGGTCGGGCCGAACTCGATCGCGCCCTTCGGGCTGTTGGCATTGGCCGAGGCCAGCGCCGCGCGGATGTCCTCCAGGCCGATGCCGTAATGGAACAGCGCGTGCGGCTCCAGCTCGACGCGCACCGCCGGGTTCGCCGCGCCGAACACGTCCACTTCGCCGATCCCCTCGATCTGCGACAGCGCCTGCTGCAACACCGTGGACGCCGCGTCGTACACGCGCGCCGGCGAAGCGGTATCGGACGTGACCGACAGCACCATGATCGGCGAATCGGCCAGATTCACCTTCTGGAACGTGGGGTTGCTTCGGAGGCTGGTGGGCAGGTCGGCGCGCGCCGCGTTGATGGCGGCCTGCACGTCGCGCGCCGCGCCGTTCAGGTCGCGCTCCAGCACGAACTGCAGGCTGATCAGCGAATTGCCGAGCGAACTGGTGGAGTTCATCTTGGTGACGCCCGCGATCGCGCCGAGATGCCGTTCGAGCGGGCTGGTCACGCTGGTGGCCACCGTTTCCGGGCTGGCGCCGGGCAGGTTGGCGAACACCGAGATGGTGGGGAAGTCGACGCGCGGCAGCGGCGACACCGGCAGCTTCATGAACGCGAACACGCCGGCCAGCGCGATGCCGATCGCGAGCAGCGTGGTGGCGACCGGACGCCGGATGAACAGGCCCGACAGATTCATGCGCGCGCGCCGCCGGCCGAAGCGCCAAGCCTGACGGTGGCCAGAACGGCGCCCCCGGCGCACCGGCCGGCCGACAACGGCGAAGCCCCCGCCCGGAGCCTGCGGGCGGTCGCGCTGCGCCACGGGCCGAACGCCCGGAAAGTGGATGTCTGCATGGTTGCCGCTTCGTTCTCGTTGCGTGCGCCGGCAGCGGGCACGCTCGCGCGCCGCCGTCTCTCAGGTCGATCGCGTCGCGCCTGCCGTCACCCACGGCGCGCGCGCGCCGACGAGCGCCTGCCGCCATCGCGGCGGATCGGGCATTCGACCGTCGCGGTGCATGGAAGATTCCCGGCGAGTCGGGAATCGCGCCCGGGGCTGGCGTCGTCGCCCGCTATTGTAATGATCTGGCGGGGCGGCGTACGGGTGGGTGCGGCGGCGGCCTTACCGGGCCGATTCGCGATAATTCGCGAACTTCGACATCTGGCCGATGCCCGGATTGAAGCAGTTGCACGGATCGAGCTCGCGGTAGAACGCGGCCAGCGCCGGCTTCGCGCGATACAGGTGGCCGACGTTGTGCTCGGCCGGATATTCGGCGCCGCGCGCGTCGAGCAGCGTCCACATCCGGTGCTCGACCGCGAGGCAATCGTGGCCCTTGCGAACGATGTAGTCCTGATGAAACACGTGGCAGAGGAAATGGCCGTAGTAGAGCTTGATCGCGATGGTGTCCTCGATCGCCTTCGGCAAGGTCTCCACCCAGTCGCGATCGTTGCGCCGCAGCGCCACGTCGAGCGCCACGATGTCCTCCACCGCGTCGCTGTGAATTGCCCGGTAGCGCACCGCCGCGCCGGCCGCCGCGAAGCGCAGCAGGAACGCCTTGGCGCCCTCGTCGGGCGTGCATTCGAAGAAATCGCCGCCGGCCTTCGCGAAATACGCCGCGAGCCGCTCGCGCGTGGCCGCCACGCTGTCGGCCGACACCTTCAGCATCAGGTGATGCTCGAAACGCTCGCGAAACGCCTTCATGCGCGGCGGCAGATGGCTCGGGAACAGCCGGCTCACCGCCTGCAGCACGCGGTCGCTCAGGTGTTTGGGCAGGAACCCGAAGCGATTGGCGATCGCGTCGAAGCGGCTTTTCATGGCGAACAGCGCCGGCAGCCGCGCGGTGCCGAGGTGATGGATCGCCAGGAACGTGTCCTTGCCGTAGCGCTCGGCGATATCGAACGCGTCGCGGTGCAGGTATTCGCCCGAGATCGGCAGTTGCGGCAGCTCGCGCAGCGCGATGCGGCGGATCTCCGTCAGTTCGTCGGGGGCATTCGTGCCGATGTAGAAAACCTGGGTGCCCTGCTCGATCGGGAACGTATCGAGCCGCACCGCGAACACCATCAGCTTGCCGGCCGAGCCGGACGCCTCGTGCAGACGGCGCGGGTCGGCGTTGTAGCGGGCCGGGGTGTCGGCGTCGATCTCGCGCACCTCATCGGCGTAGTGGTGATCGGAGGCGGCGCCTGCGTCGTGGCGGATGTCGGCCTCGGAAAACGCGCGGCGCTCGATCCGGTCGAGGATCGCCTCCGGATCGTCGCCCAGCGTCACGCCGAGGTGGTTGACCAGGTGCAGGCGGCCGGCCTCGTCCACCCGGGCGAACACCGCCATCTCCGTGTAGGCCGGGCCGCGCCGCACCAGCGCGCCGCCCGAGTTGTTGCACACGCCGCCGAACACCGACGCGCCGATGCAACTCGACCCGATCACCGAATGCGGCTCGCGCCCGAGCGGCTTGAGCGCGCGTTCGAGCTGGTCGAGCGTCGCGCCGGGCAGGCAGATCACCTGCCGGCCCTCGTCGATCACGTGGATGGTGTTCATGCGCGTGGTGCTGACGATCACGATGTCGCGGTCGTAGGCATCGCCGTCGGGCGTCGAGCCGCCCGTCAGGCCGGTGTTCGAGGCTTGCGTGATGACGATCGCGTTGGCCGCCACGCAGGCCTGCAGCACCTTCCATTGCTCGACGATCGAGCCGGGCCGCACCACCGCCAGCGCGCGGCCCGAGCCGAAGCGAAAGCCGGTGCGGTAGCGCCGCGTGGCCTCGTCGTCCACCAGCACCTCGTTCGCGCCGACGATGCCGCGCAAGTCCGCCAGCAGCGCCGCGCCGTCGGTGCGCCCCGCCTGGTTCGATCCGTTCGATCCGCCCGCTGCCTCGTGCCCTGCCGTCATCGTGTTCTCCGTGCGTGATTGGCTCGCCGCGCGACGATCCGCGCAGCCGATACCGGAAAGCATAGAATCGCGGCAATCATTAGTCCAATATCTCGATACCGCGATTTGAAGACGAAAACGATATGGAATTCCGTCAACTCCGCTATTTCCTGGCCGTCGCCGAGCATCTGCACTTCACCGAGGCCGCGGCCTCGCTCGGCATCGCCCAGCCGCCGCTCAGTCAGCAGATCCTCAAGCTCGAGCGCGAGATCGGCGCGCGGCTGTTCGTGCGCCACCCGCGCCGCGTCGAGCTGACCGAGGCCGGGCGGACGCTGGCCGAGCGCGCGCGGCGCATCGTCGACGACGCGCAGCAGGCGCTGGTCGAGGCGCGCAACGCCGGGCGCGGCGAAACCGGCCGCCTGTCGCTCGGCTTCGCCGGTTCGACCGTGTTCCATCCCGCCATCGCGCTGACCATGCAGCAGTTTCGCCACGACTACCCGCGCGTGGCGATCGGCTGCGAGGAGAGCAACAGCGTGACGCTGCTGGAAAAGGTGGGCGGCGGCCAGATCGACGCCGCCATGGTGCGCATGCCGCTGCATTGCGGAGAACTGATCGTCGAGCCGCTGGCCGACGAAGCCATGATCGCCGTGCTGCCGCGCGGGCACCGGCTCGGCCGCCGCAAGCGCGTCGATCTGGCCGATCTGGCGAACGAGGCGTTCATTCTGTTTCCGCGCGGGATCGGGCCGAATCTCTACGATTCGATCATCGGCGCGTGTCATGCGGCCGGGTTTTCGCCGACGATCGGGATGGAATCACCGCAGATTTCGTCGGCGGGCAACCTGGTGTCGGCGGGGTTCGGCGTGGCGATCGTGCCGGCGTCGATGCGGCAGGTGCAGGTGGACGGGGTGAGCTTTCACGAATTGCAGGGCAGCCCGCTCGGCACGGGGATCGCGCTCGTGCATCGGCCGCGCGAGGCGTCGCCTACGGTGCGGAATTTCGTGCGGGTGGTGAGGGGGCGACGGAGCGAGGCGGAGAAAGCTTCATCGAGGTTGGACCTCGCCTGACGCGGGCCTTGTCAATCGGCGTTTCGGCGTACAGTGGAGCGCGCTCGTTGAAGTCGGATCGATCTTTCGCGAGGCACGGGTTTCATACTTTCTCGGAGGAATGCATGAAGGGATATTGGGTGGTTCTGGGTGGCGATGTCACGGATCAAGAGGCTCAAAAGCAATACGCCGCGCTGTGGGCGCCGATTGCCGAGCAGTATCAAGCCAGACTCAAGGTGCTCGATTCGAGCACGGTATTGGCCGAAGCCGGCCAGACCAAGCGCGTGCTGCTCGTCGAGTTTCCGTCTCTCGATGCGGCCAGGGCGTGCTACGCCGACAGCGCCTACCAGGAAGCCAAGGTGTTCGCGCTCAAGGCCTATCAACGCGAGTTGCTGATCGTCGAGGGCGACTTCGCTTAACCGCGCTTCCGCCGGCTGGGCCGCCCCGCACGCGCGGCCCAGCCGGAGCGTCACGCCGCTGCCTCGATACCTCAGAAGGCAGCCCAGCCGAGCGCCGTCACGTAAAGCCCCAACCCGAACACCACGTGGCTCGCCAACTGCAACGCGCAGGCCTTGGCCGGCGTCGGGGTGTTGGCATTCGCGACGCCCGCGCCCATGCCGGGGGCCATCACGAACCACCCTGCCAGCACCGTCACCACGCCGACGATCAGCGCCGGCAACAGCGTCGGCGCATCGGCCCACGCCATCCCCCAGATGCCGAGCAAGGCGGCGGCATAGACGATGCCGATGAAATAGTGGCCTGACCAGCCCAGCAGCCGCTCGCCCGGAAACGGCGGCGTGGCGCCGATGTTCCGATGGTGGAACTGGAATCTCGTCAGGTATCCGAACCACCGGCCACCCAACACCCAATTCGCTCGCGGCGCGCCCATGACCTCGGACATGAACACTTTCCAGAGATCGAATATCGCGGTCGCGCCGCAACCGATGACGATGCTCGACGCGATGAAGCTTGCTGTGCCTGAGGCGCTCACAATCACTGACTCCGTTAATGGGTTTTCCGCGCCGATATCCGGCGCGACAGGACGCTAAGGATAGGGCAAAAACCACGACCGGCGTGCGCGCGGCAAGTGGAGAGCAACGCATTTGGAATGCGGAATTGCCTGAGCGTGGGCATCGAGCGCCTCACCCCGGCCGCCCCCTGCGCGCCACCGCAGCGCCGCGCCCCGCCCGCGCCGCCAGAATCCCGCCGATCGCGCCACCCACATGGCTCTGCCACGAGATGCCCTGCGTGAACGGCAGCGCCCCGATCAGCATGCTGAACCCATACACGCCAACCACCACCAGCGCCACGACGACCGACACCGCATCGCGCACGTACAAACCGCGCGCCACCAGATACGCCGCATAGCCGAACACCAGCCCGCTTGCGCCGATATGCACCGAATACGGCGCACCGAGCAGCCACGCGCACAAGCCCGCGCCCAGCATCGCGCCAATGGTGGCGTCCCAGAAGTTCGCGATGCGCGGCCACATGCACAGCCAGCCCAATACGAGCAGGCCCGAGGTGTTCGCCACGATATGCGCGAGGTTCGCGTGCAGCCAAGGCGCGAACAGGATTCCCTGCAAGCCGCCGAACGTGCGCGGCACCACGCCGTGGTTGTCGAGGTGCAGCCACGGAAACAGCGCGGACACGAAAAACACCGCCCACATCGAGCCGACGAAGCCGGCCAGCAGCGTGACGCGCGCCTTCAATTGCGCGCCGAGTTCGTGAATTTTTCGCATGTCGGGAAACGGAAAGGGCCATGACGATCGAGCGCCGTCATCTTAGCTTGAACGACCGCCATTCAGGGCCGGAACTCCGCACATGCGCCGAGGCACGGCGGCCGGATGTCAGCGGCCCGAGGGATTCCCCGTCGCCGTGGCCCCGCCAGCCGGCACCTCGCGCCGCAAGCCGTCGAGAAACACTTTCAGCCCTTCGAACAGCGGCGTGATCGCCTGCCACAGCGCCTCGTCGTGCAGCAGCTTGTATGCGCCGGTCACGCCGGGCGCGGTGTCGTGATGCGCGGCCGGTTGCCAGGCGGCCACGTGCTGGATCGCATCCGACGCGGCGAACGCGGCCTTCTCCAAGTGATCGGGCGGAATGCGCGACAAGGCGTTCAGCAGCACGACGAGATTCTGGATGCCGTTCTGCGCGGCGGGCTGGCCGAGGCCGCCAAGCACGTCGGCGATCTGGCTGTTGGCATCGACGAAATTGTGCGCGACGCGCAGGAAGCCGTTCTGATGCAGGCTGTCGAGCAAGTGGCCGAGCGCGTCGTGCGCTGCGGGGTGGGGTTGCGACCGCGCCGGGTCGGTGTCGAAAGAATCGGCCATCGTGGTTTCTCCGGTGGTTGCCGCGTCGAGCGACGGGCGAAACGGATCAACGGCGGCGCGGAAGAGAGGGAGCCCGGCCGCGCCGATGAGCGACGGATCGTGGCACAGGTCGTGCGTCGCGCGCAGCACATGCTCACCGCCGATTGACAGCCGCCGCGCACACGGACCGCACGCCGATTGCGCCGGCAGGCGGCCGGCACGAACGATGCACACGCAACCATCGGCGTGCCGAGCATCACGCGTGCCCGCCGCGCCGCGCTCCGTCCGTCAACCGGCTTTCCAACGCCTGACAATCAATCGGCCACGCGCGGGAACGTCAGCACGAAGCGCGTGCCCTGCGCATCGCTTTCGGCATGCGCGGCGCCGCCATGCAGTTCCATCACCGAGCGCACGATTGCGAGGCCGAGGCCGGCCACGCCGCCGTCGGCTCCTGCGATCTGCCGGCTGCGGGCCGGATCGCCGCGATAGAAGCGGTCGAAGATCCGGTCGAGCAGGTCGGCCGCGATCGGCTCGCCCTGGTTCGCCACGGTGACGGTCAGCGCCGCGGGCGTGTCGTGCGCGATCAGCCGGATCGCGCCGCCGCGCGGCGTGTAGCGCAGCGCGTTCGCGAGCAGATTGCCGATCGCGCGCCGGAACAGTTCGAGATCAGCCGTCAACTGGCCGTTGCCCTCCACGCTCAACGCGGAGCCTGCCTCCTCGACCAGCCCCTCGAAATACCCTGCAATCCTCAGCAATTCCTCGCGCACCTCGAAGCTGCGCCGATGCGTGACGAAGCCCGGATGTTCGGCGCGCGCCAGGAACAGCACGTTCTCGATCATCCGCGATAACCGCTCGTATTCCTCCAGATTCGATTCGAGCAAGGTTTCGTATTCGCCGGTGCCGCGCGGGCGGCTCAACGCCACCTCGGTCGCGCCGCGCATGTTGTTGAGCGGCGTGCGCAGGTCGTGCGCGAGATCGGCGCTGAATTGGGACAGTTGACGAAAGCCGCGTTGCAGGCGCGTGAGCATGGCGTTGACGGCATCCACCAGCGGCGCGAGTTCCTGCGGCACGCCGCGGCCGTCGAGCCGCGCATCGAGCCGGTCCACCGTGATGCGGCCGGCGTCGGCCACCACGCCGCGCAGCGGCCGCAGCGACAGACGAATCAACGCATAGCCGATCAGCACCGAGAGCGCCGCGCCCGCACCGCCCGCCAGCCACAGCGTGTCGCGGTAGCGATCGAGCAGCGCGGCGCCGTCGTGCAGGTTGCGGGCGACCACCAGCGCGATCACGCTGCCGTCGCGCAGCCGCGCATCGGTGACGATGCCGTGCACCGGCATGCCATCGCGTGCAGTCCAGGCGACGATTTGCGTGTCGACGATGCGCGCCTGCGAATCGACGTGCGGCGTGCCGCGCGGCACGATGGCCGCGAGCCGATCGGCCGGCGGTGCGGAATCGGGGGCATCGCCGGGATCGGGATCGGGGTCGGTGAATGCGGCTGAGGCCGCAGCGGAGGCCGCGCGGGCCGGCCTGGCTTCGTTGGCGTCGCCGCGGCTCATGTCGCCGGCCTGCGCGGGCCGGGCGCGCGCGCCGGGCTGGCCGGGCAGCGTCACGGCCAGGTTGCGCGACGCGACGATGCGCCCGTCCGCCGTGGCGGCCGCGAACGACAGCGCGCTGTTGCCGAACACCACGCTGGTCAGGCGCTCGGCGTGCGTGCCGACCTCGGCGGGCGTGGCCAGTTCCTCGGCGAGCCGCCGCGCGTGGCGCGCGGCCAGCACCACGTCGAGATCGCTCTGCTGGCTGACCTGGCGGTCCAGCCCGAGGTAGACATAGGTACCGACCAGCGCGAACACCGCCAGCGTCATCACGCCGAACGCCACCGCCAGCGCGACCGTCAGCGAGCGCGCGCGCATCAGCCGGCGTCCTTCAGTTCGAGCACGTAGCCCACGCCGCGCACGGTGTGAATCAGCTTGGTGGGGAAATCGTCGTCCATCTTGACGCGCAGGCGCCGGATCGCCACGTCCACCACGTTGGTGTCGCTGTCGAAATTCATGTCCCAGACATAGGAGGCGATCTGCGTGCGGCTCAGGACTTCGCCCTGGCGGCGCGCCAACAGGTGCAGCAGCGAGAATTCGCGCGGCGTCAGGTCGATGCGGGCCGCGCCGCGCCGCACGCGGCGGCGCATCACGTCGATTTCGAGGTCGCCGATCGCGATCCATTCGGTTTCGCGCGGCGGGCCGCGCCGCGCCAGCGTGCGCACCCGCGCCAGCAATTCGACGAAGGCGAACGGCTTGACCAGATAATCGTCGGCGCCGAGTTCGAGGCCGCGCACGCGGTCTTCCACGTCGTCGCGCGCGGTCAGGAACAGCACCGGCGTGGATTTGCTGGCGCGCAGGCGCTTGAGCACGTCCCAGCCGTCGAGCACGGGCAGCATGATGTCGAGCACGATCACGTCGTACTGCTCTTCCTCGGCCAGCAGCAGGCCATCGGCGCCGTCGGTCGCCAGATCGACGCTCATGCCCGATTCCTCCAGCCCCTTCTTCAGATAGGCGCCGGTTTTCGGTTCGTCTTCGACTACGAGGATTCGCACCGCGCGCTCCTGTCCCATGAATACGCGTCGATGGTACCGGGATTCAGGGGTGCCGGGCGACCCGGCGGGGCGGATGACAAAAATGTAATACGGAGCCCTGACGGACAGGCCGCCCGGCGCGGAACAGGAGCGGGTGCATGACAGGGTTGTCATGCGGCGCAGCGCGCCTCGATGGAGCCAACGCTCGGGGCCAAGGACGCAAGCCGTACAGTCGCAAGCCGCGAAGCCCCTCGGGGCCGGACCCGCCACCACCGCCCGCTCAATCCCCCCGAAACGCCCCCACCGCCTCGGTCAACTGCCGCCCCTGCCCGTCCAGCGCATTCGATGCGGCCGCCGCCTGCTCGACCAGCGCCGCGTTGTGCTGGGTGACGTCGTCCATCTGCGTGATGGCGATGCCGATCTGCTCGATGCCCTGACGCTGCTCGGCCGACGCGGTGGCGATCTCGCCGACGATGGCCTGCACGCGCGCCACGGCCTGCGTCACGTCGCCCATGATCCGCCCCGCCTCGCCGGCCAGCCGCGAGCCGTCCTCGACCTTGCGCGACGAATCGCCGATCAACCCGTGGATCTCCTTGGCCGCCGACGACGCGCGCTGCGCGAGCGAGCGCACCTCGCCCGCCACCACCGCGAAACCACGCCCGTGATCGCCGGCCCGCGCCGCTTCCACGGCGGCGTTCAGCGCGAGGATGTTGGTCTGGAACGCGATGCCCTCGATCATGCCGGTGATGTCGGCGATGCGCCGCGCGCTGTCGCTGATCTCGCCGATGGTGCCCACCACCTGCCCGACCGACGCGCTGCCGCGCCGCGCGATCTCGGCGGCGTCGAGCGCGAGCGCGCTGGCCTCGTCGGCCGATTCGGCGTTGCGCCGCACGGCCGCCGTCATCTGCTCCATGCTGGCGGCCGTTTCCTGCAGCGACGCGGCCTGCTGCTCGGTGCGCGCGGACAGATCGGCATTGCCCGAGGCGATCTGCGCCGCGCCGGTGGCAATGCCCTCGGCCGAGGCGCGCACGGTGCCGAGCAGCGCGATCAGCCCGGCGCGCATGCGCGCCAGCGAGGCCAGCATGCTGCCGGCCGGCGCGCGCTCCGCACCGTCCAGCGTGGACAAATCGCCTTCGGCGAAGCGCGCGATCGCGTCGGACAACACGGCCGGCTCCGCGCCGAGCGTGCGCAGGATGCTGCGCGAGGCGGCCAGCGTCAGCAGCGTGACGATCGCGCCGAGCACGGCGAGCGCCGCCAGCGAGCGCCCGAGCATCCGGTAGTAGGCCTGACGAATATCGTCCTGGTAGGCGCCCGCGATGAAATCCCAGCCCCACGGCGCGAAGCGCTGCGCGTAGCCGAGCTTCGGGCTGGGCTCGGTCTCGCCCGGCTTGGGCCACCAGTATTCGAGGAAACCGCCGCCCTCGGGCGACGCACCGGCCGCCGCGATGCCCTGGTACAGCGCGTAGCCGTGCGCGTCGTGCCAGTTCGACATGTCCTTGCCGTTCAGCGCGGGCGAGGTGGGATGCATGACCATCACCGAGTTCGCGCCGATGATCGTCACGTAGCCGTTGCCCGCGTAGCGCAGGTCGGCGATGCGCGCGATCGCCTCGCGGCGCGCGGCGTCCATGTCGAGCTTGCCCGCGCGCGCCTCGCGCTCCAGCCCCTGCGCCACCGAGGCGGCCATCAGCACGATGTTGCGCAGGTCCGCGCGCCGTTCGCCCAGTTGCAAGTCACGCGCCTGCCAGGCGCTCCACACCGCCAGCACCACTAACCCGACCCAGGCCAGTGCGAGCGGCAGCCACAATTTCTTGCGCAGCGTCATCCCGTTCATCAGGAATCCGTCCGAAAAAAAGCGCGCGCCGCCTGGCCCTCCGGCCCGCAACGCGCGCGTCAACAGCGGCAACCGCCGGGCCGACCCGGCCGCCGCCGCACTCGCTCACCCAAGCGCTCACTCAACCAGCTTCGCGCCGGCTCAGAACACCGTGCGCAGGCTCAGGCTCGCCCCGAAGTTGTTGGCCTTGCCGGCGAACGTCAGCGGGCCGTTCGGATCGTTGACCGACGCGCCCGACAGATGGCTGTGGTCCACTTCGAGGTACACGTCGGTTCGCTTGCTCAGGATGTAGTCGGCAATGCCGTAGACGGTCTGGATCGAGCCGCTGCGGCCCGGCGACACGTTGTTCGCATGATCGTAGGCGTACGAAGCAATGAAGCGCCACTGCGGCGACAGCGCGTAGGTCGCGCCGACGCGCAGGAACGCATCGTTGCGCGCGCTGGTTTGCGCGCTGCCGGCGGCCGTGGTGACGTTGCTGATGATGCTGGTGTTCGACAGCGGGCCGCCGGAGTTGGCGGCGGCCACGTTGAAGCCGGCGTCGCGGCGTGCGTCGATGCCGTACAGGAACATGCCGAGCGGCCCCCACGCATAGGTGCCGCCGAACGAGCCGACCACCAGCTTGTGGCCGCCGCCGTCCTTCGATTCCGCGCCGGCGATGCCGACCTTGCCGCCGTTGAAGTTGTAGATCAGCGAAGCGGTGGTGGTGCTGCCCGATGCGCCGCTGCCCGGCTGGCCGCCGAACGCGTGCTGCACCTGCAAGCCGACCGGGCCGAACGATTTCTCGTACTGCACGGTGTTGTCGAAGCGGATGCCGACCAGGAACAGCGACCAATCGGTGGCGTTGATGTTGCCGCCGCCGATCGGATCGAAGTTGAACGCGTAGAAGTTGTAGATCCCGCCGTATTGGCGGCCGAGCTTGACGGTGCCGAAGCGGTCGCTCTGCAGGCCCACCCAGGCGAAGCGGCCGAACAACTGGCCTTGCTGGTCAGACTTGCCGTTGGCAATGTTGAAGCCCGATTCGAGCTGGAAGATGGCGCGGTTGCCGCCGCCCAAATCTTCCACGCCCTTCAGGCCCCAGCGGTTGCCGTTGACGGCGCCTTCGTTGACGCCGGTGGTGTTGCCGGCCGCCGAAGTCTGAAACCGCACGGCTTCGTCGATCAAGCCGTACAACGTGACGCTCGATTGTGCGTGCGCCACGCCGCAGGCGAGCGCGATCCCCATTCCGCCGATGATCTTTTTCATTCGAATTCCTGATTGATTCGTTCTGGCCGCGTTGTTCGAAAGTGCAGCGCGGCATCCGCCCGGCCGGCGATGTGTCGTCCATCCCACCGCAGGCCACCCCTGCTCCGCATCCCGCGCGGCCGGTCTTGGCCGGTTCGTGCGGGACGTTTCCCTGAGCACGGTTGATTCTGTTGCAGCGTCGCGGGCAGGTCGAACTTGAAAATTAAATCGCGCGCATAAGGAATTCGAATACCGGAATACGTCGGGCGCGCACGCACGAACGCCGCCGGGCGCGAATGCGCCGGGCGGCCGAATCGGAATGGAAAGGCGCAACGGAACGCCGCGAACGCGGCGCCGAAAAACAACAGGAATGCGAACGAGCGCCTACACCATGACGCGCGCCGCGCCTTCTCCGAGGCGCGCCGCGTAGGCGCGCACGGTGTCGACGGCGATCTCGACGAGCCGCTCGGTCAGGTCCGAGCCGGTGCGCCACGCGATCACGAACGGCAGCGGCGGCGGCACCTCCAGCCCTTCGAGCTGGCGCAGCGTGCCCTTTTCGAGCGGCAGCGTGACCAGCGCGGGCGGCATCGCCGCCACGCCGAAGCCGGCCTGGGTCAACTGGATCATCGCGGCCACCGAGTTCACGCAGCTCACGCGCGCCTCGCCGATGCCGAACGACTGCATGAGCCGCAACAGGTCCTGGTGCGGGCGCGAATGGCGCGAGTAGGTGATCAGCCGCTCGTTGCCGAGCCGGCGCAGCGCGGCCGTTTCGGTTTCGTCAGCTTGCAGGCCGCTCACGCGCGAATTGGCGGCCGCGATCCACACCACTGCCAGTTCGAGCACCTCCACGCTGCGGATCGTTTCGTCGCGCAGCATGTCGGTCTGGATCACCATGTCGAGCATTCCGCGCCGCAACTGCTCGTTCAGGTTGAGCGCGGTGTCGGAAGTCACTTCGATGTCGAGGTTCGGATAATGGGCCATCACGTCGGCCACGAAATCGACGAACCACGAGTGGATCGCGCTGTCCATCGCGCCGATTCGGATCGTGCCGTAGGCGAATTTCTCGCCCTGCAGCGATTCGTAGAGCTGCGTCATCGACTGGCTGACCTGCTCGGCGTGGCGCAGCACGCGCTCGCCCTCGCGGGTGAGCGTCACGCCCTTCGGCTCGCGCTTGAACAGCTTCGCGCCCAGCTCCTGCTCCAGCACCGAAATGCGGCTGGAAATGGCCGCCTGCGTCGAATGCAGCTTTTCCGCCGCCAGGCTGAAACTGCGCAGCTTGGCGACCCAGATGAACGTTTCGAGGAACTTCAGATTCACGCCGCGCCTCCTTGCGCCTCCGGACGGCAAAAGCCGGATTGCGCTGGCAACCCGGCTTTCGCGTCCTGCCGGCGGCGCTGGGGCGCGCCGCCGGACCTGCACCAGCTATACAGCAGAATGATTTTGACGGCTACCTCGCGCCCGAAGGCGCTCCCACCGTGCGCCACCGCTCACATCATCACGTACAGCAGCACGATATTGACGGCCAGCAGCGCGAACGCGGTCGGCACCTGGGCGCGGATCACGCCGTACTTGTCGCGCAATTCGAGCAGCGCGGCCGGCACGATGTTGTAGTTCGCGGCCATCGGCGTGAGCAGCGTGCCGCAATAGCCGGAGAACATGCCGATCGCGGCCAGCGGCGCGGGGTTCGCATGGAACATGCCGATCAGCACCGGCACGCCGATGCCGCCCGTCATCACCGGGAACGCGGCGAAGCCGTTGCCCATGATCACCGTGAACAGCGCCATGCCGATGCAGTACACGGCCACCGCCACCAGCTTGACGTCGAGGTTCACGTAGGCGGTGGTCACATGCGCCACGGCCTTGCCCACGCCCGCATCGGCGAACACCAGGCCGAGCATGCCGAGCATCTGCGGCAGCACCACCGCCCACGACAGCACGTCCACCAGCCGGCGCGCTTCCAGCACGCCCTGCTGCGGCCGGTCGCGCGTCATCGCGCAGGCGAATGCGAACGCCACCACGCAGCCGATGCCGAACGAGGCCAGCGTGGCGTTCTTCGGATCGATCAGCGCCGTGCCGCCAAACACCAGATGCGGCGCGAGCAGCGTGCCGATCACCGTAACCAGCGGGATCGTCAGCGCGGGCAGGAACAGCCGGTTGCCGAGCCGCAGCGCGCTGTCGCGGCGCGCTTCGTCGCTCGGCACCTTCGGCTTGCCGCCGACCACCCCGCCGAAGCCGGCCACCAGCGCCATCGCCACCACCAGCACGCCGACCACGTCGGCCGGCAGCTTGTCGCCGGCCAGGAACACGATGCCGTAGACGATCCAGAACGCACCGGCCAGGAAGCGCTTCGGATGCGCGCGATCGCTGACGATCACGCCGCCGATCACGATCAGCAGGACGCCGAGCAGCCAGAAAAATACGTTGAGCGAAACGATCATGCCTGTTCTCCTGGTGCGCGATCGAGATGCGGCGCGGCGGCCTTGCCGTCCGGGGCAGCCACCTGGCGCGCCACCCAGCCGTCGAGCCGGTAGAGCCGGAAGCCGTGAATGGCGAAGGCCGCCACGGCGGTCGGGATGCCGTACACCGCAACGTGCATCGGCTCGACCACCACGCCCGATTCCTTCAGGAACGTGACCATCAGCACGATCGCGCCAAACGCCACGAACACGTCCTCGCCGAAGAACAGCCCGACGTTGTCGGCCGACGCCGAGAACGCGCGCAGCCGCTCGCGCACCGCGTCGCCGAGCTTGCCGAAGCGCGCCTCGGCGGCGCCTTCGGCCATCGGCGCGACCAGCGGCCGGACCATCTGCGGATGCCCGCCGAGGCCGGTCAGGCCGACCGCCGCGGTCAGCTCGCGCACCAGCAGATAGGCCAGCAGCAGGCGGCCCGGGGTGGCGGCGCGAATCCCGCCGATCCAGATCTGCGCGCGCTCGCGCAGCCCGTGCCGTTCGAGCAGGCCGATCACCGCGAGCGGCAGCAGGATGATCAGGCTGATCACGCGGGTCTTGATGAAGCCCGCGCCCATTGCGGCGAGCACGTGGTCGAGCGGGAAATGCGCCGCGAGGCCGGTCACGACGGCCGCGGCCACCACGATCAGCAGCGGGTTGAAGCGCAACGCGAAGCCGGCGACGATCAGCGCGACGCCGACAAGCGGGTACAGATTCACGGTTGACTGCATCGAAGGATCTCCTGGTGCTACGGGGTGTGTGGGCTTCGCCTGGCGGGCAGGCGAAGCGGCCATCTCGGTGCGCGTGCGCCGCCTGAGCCGCGGCTGCCGCGCACCTGTTCTGTTGCTTATTCCGCGTGGCCGTAACCGCCGCCGCCCGGCGTCTCGATCACGAACACGTCGCCCGGCTGCACGGTGGTGGTGTGGGTGGCGCCGAAGTGCTCCACCGCGCCGCCCGCGCGCTCGATCCAGTTGCGCCCGACGCTGCCCGCCGCGCCGCCCGCCAGCCCGAACGGCGGCACGCGGCGGCGGTTGGCGAGGATGTTGGCGGTCATCGTCTGGGTGAAGCGGATGCGCCGCACCGCGCCGTCGCCGCCGGCCTGCCGGCCCGCGCCGCCGCTGCCCGCGCGGATCGCATGCTGCTCGACGATCACCGGGAAGCGCCATTCGATCACCTCGGGGTCGGTCATCCGCGAGTTGGTCATGTGGGTCTGCACGGCCGAGGTGCCGGCGTGGCCGCCGCCCGCGCCCGAGCCGCCCGCGATCGTTTCGTAGTACTGGCGGGCCTCGTCGCCGAACGTGAAGTTGTTCATGGTGCCCTGCGAGCCGGCCAGCACGCCGAGCGCGCCATACAGCGCGTCGGTGATCGATTGGGACACCTCGACGTTGCCCGCCACCACCGCGGCCGGATACACCGGGTTCAGCATCGAGCCCTGCGGAATCACGATCTCGATCGGCCGCAGCACGCCTTCGTTCATCGGCATGTCGTCGTTCAGCAGCGTGCGGAACACGTACAGCACGGCGGCCTTGCACACCGAGCCGGGCGCGTTGAAGTTGCTGGCGCGCTGCGCGCTGGTGCCGGTGAAATCGATGCGCGCCGAACCCTGCTCGCGATCCACCGTGACGCGCACGCGGATCGCCGCGCCGTCGTCCATCTCGTAGGCGAATTCGCCGTCCGACAGCGTGGCGATCGCGCGGCGCACCGCTTCCTCGGCGTTGGCCTGCACGTGGCCCATGTAGGCGGTCACGACCTCCGCGCCGTAGCGGCCCACCACGCGCAGCAGCTCGGTCGCGCCGCATTCGCAGGCGGCCACCTGGGCCGTCAGGTCGGCGATGTTCTGGTCGATGTTTCGGCTCGGATACGGGCCTTCGGCGAAGCGCGCGCGCACGTCGGTTTCGAGGAAGCGGCCGGCCGCGACGATCGGCACGTTGTCGAGCAGCACGCCTTCTTCCTCGATGGTGGTGCTGTTCGGCGGCATCGAGCCGGGCGTGATGCCGCCCACGTCGCCGTGGTGGCCGCGCGCCGCCACGTAGAACAGGCGCTCGCCGCCATCGCCGTCGCTGCCGTCGCTGCCGTACACCGGCATCACCACCGTGATGTCGGGCAGGTGCGTGCCGCCGTTGTACGGCACGTTCTGCATGAACACGTCGCCGCGCCGCATGGTTTCGCCATGCTTGCGAATCACGCTCTGCACGCTGTCGCTCATCGAGCCGAGGTGCACCGGGATATGCGGCGCGTTGGCGATCAGGCCGCCGTCGCGGTCGAAGATCGCGCACGAGAAATCGAGGCGCTCCTTCATGTTGACCGAGTACGAGGTCTTCTCCAGCGTCACGCCCATCTGCTGCGCGATCGACATGAACAGGTTGTTGAAGATCTCTAGATGCACCGGATGGCGCGCGGTGGTGATGGCGTGCGCGGCGCCGGCCGCCTGGTCGCGATCGAGGCGCAGCGTGCCGTCGTCGAGCACGGTGGCGGACCAGCCGGCGGCCAGCACGATCGTCGAGATTTCCTCGGTGATCAGCGCGGGGCCGTCGAGACGCGCGCCCACCGCGAGGTCGCGGCGCGCCTGCAGCGGCACCGTGGCGGCGCGGCCGTTTGCGTACAGCGCGGCGCTCGCGCCTTCGACGGCGGCGGCGTTGGCCTTGCGCGGCGCCGCGCCGTGCAGCATCGGCGGCTCGGTCAGGCCCACCGCCTCCACCACCACCGATTCGATCACCAGCGGCTTGTCGTTCATCGCGAAGCCGAAGCGCTTGCGGTGCAGCGTCTCGAACGCGAGCGCCATGTCGGCGGCGTCGCCGAACGGCACTTCGAGCGTCGAATCGGTATCGCGATACTTGAGGCGCGCGGCGCGCGCGGCTTCCACGCGTTCGCGCGGCACATGCTGCGCGAGGATAGCGGCCACGGCTTCGTCCTCCAGCGCGGCGAACGAGGCGTCGAGCGCACTGACGGCGGCCGCATCGAGCAGCGCCTCCACGGCGCGCTCGCGCAGCACGCGCAGGTCGGCGAGGCCCATGCCGTACGCCGACAGCACGCCCGCGAACGGGTGCAGCACGATGCGGCGCATGCCGAGCGCATCGGCCACCGCGCAGGCGTGCTGGCCGCCCGCGCCGCCGAACGCGCACAGCGCGTAATCGCTGACGTCGTGGCCGCGCTCCACCGAGATCGTCTTGATCGCCTGCGCCATGTTGTCGACGGCGACCGCGAGGAAGCCTTCGGCCACCGCTTCGCCGCTCATCGCGCGGCCGGTGTCGCGCGCCACCTGGGCGGCCAGTTCGGCGAACTTCGCGCGCACCACGGCGACGTCGAGCGGCAGGTCGCCGTTCGGGCCGAACACGTGCGGGAAGTGATCGGGCTGCACGCGGCCGAGCATCACGTTGCAGTCGGTCACGGTCAGCGGGCCGCCGTTGCGGTAGCTGGCCGGGCCGGGATACGCACCGGCCGATTCCGGGCCGACCTTGAAGCGGCCGTTCTCGAAGCTGCAGATCGAGCCGCCGCCGGCCGCCACGGTGTGGATGTCCATCATCGGCGCGCGCACGCGCACGCCGGCCACCTGCGTTTCGAACACGCGTTCGTAGGCGCCGTCGTAGTGCGCGACGTCGGTGGACGTGCCGCCCATGTCGAAGCCGATCACACGGCGCTCGCCGGCTTCCTCGCTGGTGCGCACCGCACCGACGATGCCGCCGGCCGGGCCGGACAGGATCGCGTCCTTGCCCTGGAAGCGGCCCGCATCCACCAGCCCGCCACTCGATTGCATGAACATCAGCCGCACCGCGCCGGTGTGCTCCGTGACGCGGCTCACGTAATCGCGCAGCACCGGCGAGAGGTAAGCATCCACCACGGTGGTGTCGCCGCGGCCGACCAGCTTCATCAGCGGGCTGACCTGATGGCTCACGGACACCTGCCGGAAGCCGCATTCGCGCGCCAGCTCGGCCACGCGCAGCTCGTGCGCCGGGAAGCGGTAGCCGTGCATCAGCACGATCGCGATCGATTCGATGCCGGCCTCGCGAGCCTCGGCCAATGCACGGCGGGCCGAGGCCTCGTCGAGGCCGCGCAGCACTTCGCCTTGCGCATCGACGCGTTCGTCGATCTCCACCACGCGCTCGTACATCTGCGCGGGCAGTTCGATGTGGCGCGCGAAGATGTCCGGGCGCTCCTGATAGCCAATCCGCAACTGGTCGGCGAAGCCGCGCGTGATGGCCAGCAGCGTGCGGGCGCCCTTGCGTTCGAGCAGCGCGTTGGTGGCGACCGTGGTGCCCATCTTGATGACTTCGATGCGCTCCTGCGGCAGCGGCGCGGGTGCGTCCACGCCGATCAGGTCGCGGATGCCCTGCACCACCGCGTCGCGGTAGCGCTCGGGGTTCTCCGACAGCAGCTTGTGGGTGACGAGGCGCCCGTCCGGGCGGCGCGCGACGATATCGGTGAACGTACCCCCGCGATCGACCCAGAACTGCCAAAGGCCGTCGTCGGCCTGGTCGTGCGATTGAGGAAACTGTGCGTCTTGCTGCGTGACATTCATGCCGTCATCTCCGGGGCTTGCCGGCCGCCGTGCCGTAATGCCGGGGCGCGGACCAAACCGTGTTGTGATGGGCGGATTGTCGGGGCGGGCCCTGGAAAGCGTCGATGAAGAAAAATAAATCCGCCGCATAACGAAATGCTATTCGGCGGACGGATGCGCGAAAGCCCCGGCTGGCGGGGCTTTCGGGGGGAAGTGGAGGGGGCGAAGGTGCCCGGATCGGGCCGCGAGCAGACCGGTAGGACCAGATCTGG
>NZ_BAAILN010000125.1:146818-162205 GCF_054589155.1 Burkholderia sp. 3C | reverse complement strand
CGGGGGCCGGGGGCCGGGGGCCGGGGGCCGGGGGCCGGTGCCGAGTGACGAACGCCGGGCAGCCGACGGGCGGGTCGGGCGCGCCGCGCAGGACGCGCGAACGCTCAGGCGCTCGCCGCGTGCGGACGCTTGCGCAGGTCGACCACCGCCCAGTGATGCACCAGCAAGCCGGCGATCGCCAGCAGCCCACCCACCCAGCCGGTGGACGACCAGCCCATGCCGGCCTCGATCGCCACGCCGCCGAGCCACGCGCCGAGCGCGTTCGCGATGTTGAACGCCGAGTGGTTGAGCGCGGCGGCGAGCGTCTGCGCGTCGCCGGCCACATCCATCAGGCGCGTTTGCAGGATCGCGCCGAGCGCCATCACCGTGCCCACCAGCAGCACGTTGATCGAACCGGCCACCGCGTAATGCGCGGTGAAGCTGAACGCGACCGTGACCACCGCCGTCCAGATCAGCACGTAGCGCGCGGTGCGGTCCAGCCCGCGATCGGCGAAACGCGCGCCGAGCAGGTTGCCGGCCACGCAGCCGATGCCGAACAGCGCGAGCACCACGGGAATCGCCGCCGCGGACATATGCGCGAGTTCCGTCATGGTCGGCTTCACGTAGCTGAACACCGAGAACAGCCCGCCGAAGCCGATCGCGCCCGTCGCCAGCGTCAACAGCACCTGCTTGCGGCGCAGCGCGCCGAGTTCGCGCAGCGGGTTGGCCTTCGGATCGCCGGGCAGGTGCGGCACCCACAGGCGGATCAGCACCACGGTCAGCGCGTTGATCACGCCGACCACCGCGAACGCCGCGCGCCAGCCGAGCCATTCGCCGATCGCGGCCACCAGCGGCACGCCGAACAGCGTGGCCAGCGTCAGGCCGAGGAACACGTTCGCCACCGCCTGCGCGCGCTTCTCGCGCGGCACCAGGCTGGCCGCCACCAGCGCCGCCACGCCGAAATAGGTGCCGTGCGGCAGGCCGCTGATCAGTCGCGCCACGGCCACGCCCGCGAAGCCCGGCACGATCGCGCTGGCCAGGTTGCCGAGCGTGAAGAACAGCATCAGCGCGATCAGCAGCGCGCGGCGCGGCCACTTCGCGCCGAGCACGGCGAACACCGGCGCGCCGATCACCACGCCGAGCGCGTAGATGCTGATCAGGTGGCCGGCGGTCGGGATCGAGATGCCGAGATCCTGCGCCGCGTTCGGCAGCAGGCCCATGATCACGAACTCGCCGGTACCGATGCCGAAGCCGCCCACGCCGAGCGCGAACAGCGCGCGGCGCGTTTGCGCGGCGGATAGCTCGACCGATACGGGAATGACGTCTTCCGCGACGTCCGAACTGACAGACATGTGAATTCCAATCCAGGGTGGTTGACAACGGGCGCGCGCGGCGGCGGCCGGTTCGAGCGATCGTCGCCGAGTGACGACGATCGGGTTGGGGCATGCAAAAAGCGTGCGGGATTGTCGGGCGCGAGGACGGGACTTTACACGAGGGCTGTGGAGTGAGTGTGTCGGGGGGCGAGCGGGGTGCACTGTGGGGGTGCGGGGGTGCTCGCTGGCTTTACTGTGCCAGCGTTGGGGGGAGGGGGAAATGGTTTTTATCGATCGAGCGATCGATGGGGGTAATAAATTCGGGGAGGCGGAGTATGGGGGGTGGCGGGACGGTTTTGCGACTGGGCGACTGAGTTGTTGGGATTGCCCGGTGCATTGTCGGCAGCGCCTCGCGACGTCGGGGTCCAGACTCGTGGCTTATAGGTCGAGTGTTCGCGTAGCCAACGCGGCTGGCGCCATGCTTTTCTGACTTTCGACCGACCGTCTCAACTTAAGCAACTTGGCATGCGGCTCCGACAGCGGCTTTCGACCGGGAGCCGCCGAGCGCTGCGGACTTCTGAGCGACGGCTTCAGGCTGATTGCTGCCGGTCACGTTTGACCATCGAACGGCAGCTGACGCTGGAACCTGCCATTCACCATTCACGCGGGCGTCGGGCATCACTGTTCTCTATATCGGCACGTGAAACACGAGCACCGTCAGGACCAACTCGCGGTTCTTGTCCCCACTGCAGTGAAGGACGTATCGGACGCCGCTCTCGTGCGGCCATGTCACGGCACGCTTAAAGTTTCCGTGCGCTTTGGCAACAGCGTCTATGCCGGTGAGGACAGTCGAAGTCTCGGTGCCGCGATTGAAAACGAGGATCGCCGTCTTGCCATCGCGCCAAGTGGCGTAGCCGAGGAGTTGGTCGATTGCGTCGCCGAACGCCTTAGGCCCCTTCCAGAACTTGCACTCGGCAATAAAGACGTTGCGGTCGCCCTCCCGGAGAAGGATGTCGGTTTTACCTCCCATGTTGAAGGTCTCGCCCGTCGCCTTTCCCTCAAACTGGCCGTTGAGCTGCACAAGGAAGTGCTGCCGCAGGGCTTCCTCGTTCATGGCCTTGAAGGCATCGGGGCTGCGCTCCATCACGAGCGCCATGTCTTGAACCACTTTTAGAACGTGCTCGTACAACTCCATGGCGAGCGCCGGTTCCGGCTTGAACTGCGCCGTTGTTGCAGACGGCAGGGTCGGGACTGCCTTGCGCTGGATCGTCGGAAGCGCATAAGTCTTCGGCGCGTCGGCACGCCGCCGGATCGGTATACCGAGCGCCTCAGCACGCTGCGATTGCGCGAGCAGTCGCTCGCGGCGCTGATGGATCGACCGCTCTGCAGCGGCGGGGAGGTTCTGGTTGTGCGCGTTGATCATCGGACGCTGCCATCCCAGATGCTGCTCGATCTCTTTCAGAGTCTGTTCGACAAGCGTGCGGATGTCGCGGGGCTGGTCGGCAGGTGTGTCGTACCGAAGAACGACCTCGTTTTTTTCGATGACGGCGCGGGGCGGGTTGAGCGAGAAGGTGTTGGCCTTCGCATAGAACAACTCGCTCTCGCCCTCAAATGGGATGCGAACCTCGACGCGCTCACCCGCCACCATGGCCGGGCGGCTTCGGTCATCAATCCAGCGCATAGGATCGTGCCGAACATCGACCGGCACGTCCTCGTGATCGGCATACCACTGGTCTCGTTGCAGCGTGATCGGCGTTATGCCGTATTTCTCAACCAAGTAGCGCTTCAGATCTTCGGGTGGTGTATTGAGCAGCCGGTTTTCGTCCAGTCCTTCGACTTCCTGTTGCATATTCTGCAAGGTTAGTCGTATGGAATAGTCGAGATCGTGAGTGACGAACAGAAGTCCTTTGCTCTTGTTGATGGTGCCAAACATCCTCGTCTCCCTGTCCTTAATCAGATAGCCTTTGTCTTCGCTGTGTGTTCAGAACCCGCATCCCGGCTGAGCAGGCAGGCTTACTCGCGCCCACCCTCGATCACTTTCAATACTGGCCGCCGCGGGCGGCTCTGCGCCTGCGCATCACCTACCAGCGCGATCAGCGCTAAGCCGAAGACCAACTCGTCGAGTTCGTTGACGTGTACGGCGAGTTGATCAGCAATGTCGGAGCGCGTCATGCCATCCTCCCGCAGCGCGGCGAACACCTTTTGGAATACCTGTGACGTCTCCCGTGGCGCGCTATTTGGCTCTGACTTCTGGTAGCCACGTTGCGCCATCTCGATGCACAGCGATCTGTAGTGCCACTCATTGACAAGCTTCAAATCTTTCAACCTGTAGGCAAGCGCTGCGACAGAGACTGTCCAGAACACCTTGTGTGAGATCAATTGGTCCACGGTGGCCATGACAGGTGCGTTGGCCAAAACGCTTCCTTCCGGCATGAGAAACGCCGATGCGAATTCGTTGGCTTGGCGCTCAGCGTCCTTGACCTTTGGGCCAGCATGACGATGAAGGACCAAGTGCCCAAGTTCATGAGCGGCATCGAAGCGGCTGCGTTCACAGGACTTCATCGTGTTGAGGAACACGAACGGCGTAGACGCATGCCACATGGAGTAAGCGTCCACGTGGGCAGTGTCCAGCGACAGCGAGAACACCCGCACGCCACGCGCCTCCAGCACATGCACCATGTTCTTGATCGGCAACTCGCCGAGGTCCCAGATTCGGCGCAGTGCGGCTGCAGCCGCAGCAGGGCTGGACTCGTGGCTGAGGTCAGGCAACTGCGCCGCCGGTAACTCAAAGCGCTGCTCGATCCACTCATTCAGCATGAGCGCGACCGCGCCAGCGCCTAGCGCTGCGTCCCGCTGGCCGGCGGTCATCTTCGACATGGACCGGAAGCTGACAACGTCGGGCGTCACCTCCTGTACGTCCGATCCAACAAAAAACTGCACCGGGAAGTGCAGTTGGTCAGCTAGAGCGTGGAGCCGTTCTCTTTCAGGCTTGTACTCTCCGCTCTCGTAAGCGGTAACCGCCCGCACATCTGCGCCGATGAGCTCGGCCAACTTCCTCTTTGTGAGTCCTCGACGTCGACGAGCAAGGCCTAGGCGGTTCGGATTGAACTCTGCACCGTAGCTCATGCCTTCCGCCGCACCGCAACGTCGATGTCAGGCTGGGCAGGCGGCGTGATCACGACCTGTTCTCCATCGAGCGGCTGAGCCCGCAAGATTATCCGTTCTTGCCACACGGAAACGCGGCCGTCGCTACCAACGTCCAGCGGCAACGACAGCTCCGCACGCAACTCGTTTTGGGCGTGGTGTGCCAGCAAGATCCAGGTCGTCACCTTCTCGTCTTCGCTTTGCAGCGGCACGGGCAGTTCCATGCCCGGCAGGTAGAGCTGCAAGCTCCGATTGATCCCGATGGCGCCCGCGGTGTTTGGTCCTTTTGAAGAAGTCGTAGCAGGCTCAGCATGCGGAATGCCAGTCGCCTCATTGCCGGTGGAAACGATGATCGAGATCAAGCCGTCGGGGCTCACAGTCTTAGGCGAGTTTTGGTCGTTGAAGCGCGTCCAGCCCTCGGGCTTTAGCACGTCACGCAGCGTACGAACAGCTTCGCTCCACGCAGCAATGGGCGGGAACAGCGGGGGGTGGTTCTCGGTGCAGTTGGACTTGGCGATGTAACCAGCCATGACCGCCCGCAGCAACGCCGCTTCGCTTAAACCGAGCTGCTGCAGGCGAGAGAGAACGGAGGTAGGTTCAGCGTGCTGAATCGCGGCCATTTTAGTTTCCGGAAGTTTAACTACCTGAAATTATGACACATTTGAGTACAAAAACAGGAAGCATCGCTTCATATTTTATAAATATTTGCGAGGAATTAGGCGACCGCGCGGTGCCATGCCGGAGTACCGCTCTGGGTGGTGAGCTACCACTCGCGCTGGGGCGCGAAGTGCCTTGCAACCGCTGCATAGCAGATGTTGACCGGGATGCTGCGACCGACTGCAACGACTTGCGGCTACAGCCAATCACACAAGCCCTATCCCCACCCCGTCGCGCGGCTACCCGCAAATCGCTAATTCCCCGCGCCCCACGATCGAAACGGACCCCCCCCACCCCCTACTGCGCCCGCGCATGCTCCGCCAACCCGATCGCCTTGTAGTCATAGGTCGGATAAAACTCCGTGCGATAAGCCCCCCACGCCGTATCCTCCAGCACCCGATTCACCTCCCTTACCCGCGACGCCGGCAGCCTCAGGACGATCACCTGCCCGATCCCCATCGTCACTGTCCAGCTCACCACCTCGACACCGGGCGGCGGAAACGCCTTGTAGAAGCCTTGCTTGTCCAGTTGCGCATTGAGCTCGCGCAGCGGACGCGATTGATCGTGCTTGAGAAACACCGTCAGCAGCACAGCGTTATCGGGCGTCGCCACGGCATTACCCGCCGGCGGCGCACCCGAAGGCTGAGCCTGCGCGGCCAACGGCACGACCATCGAAGCCGTCACAGCAGCAGCCACGGCAACCCAGCGCACACAGCTACGAAATCCACAGATCACAGGCATGTTTTCGCTCCCGGTTCAAAACGGGCCGCGCGGAATGCCCGGCCCGTGCAAACGCCCGGCGAGCGTACACCGGATCGCGCCGACGCATCGCCCCCGCGCGGCTCGCGAAAGCCCGTCGCAAGCCATCCACAGCCATGACGAAACGGCACAATTTCTTGTTGCATCGCCCAACGGGCACGGCATAGAATCCGCCCTGTCTCGAACCGAATCACCCTGACCACCCAGAATCATGGAATCCATGTCTAGTAGCGACAGTTGCTCGCCGGCCTTGCCCGGCGACCCCCTGACCCGTACGCGCTAGCAGCCACAGTTCCCTGTCGCCGCTGCCCGTACCAACGGCGCAGCGCGCATCTTCCGGCCCGGTCCCGCACCGCTCGGGCCACGATCAAGACCGCCTGCCTACCTCGATGTCCGATGCGAATCGTTCGCACCGGCAATGGACATCCGTGTCCGGACCCGCCCCAGCGGAGATCGCGATGTACGTGCAAAAATTCATGTTTGTTTCGCATTCCTACTTTAGCCTGCGCGACGATGCGCTGGCCGGCCTGCTGCCGCCCACGCATCCGCATGCGTATGCCGCAGGCCCCATCGATCCCGGCATCGATGCACGACCGGAACCGGCCCACGATCCGCAACAGACGGATCAGCCCGGCCAGATCGCGGCGCCCATCCGCATCTGAGCCCGGCGACGCGCGCGCAAGGGCCTCGCCCATGCGACGCGCGATCGCCTCGTCGACGACAATACCCCCACAAGAAAATCCGATGAAGACACTCGCCCGCTCCCTTCTCGCCGCCCGCCAGCCTCGCGCCAGCCACGCGGCCCCCGCCCCGCTCCGTCGGCTCGCCCGCCGCGCGGCACTGGCCTCGGCGTTCGCCACCGCCGCCACGCTCGCCGCCACGGCACAAGCGCAGGAAGCGGCCACGCCGCCGGCCACCACCGCCGACGACACCCCGGCCGCCACCGGCCTCTGGCAACGCGCCACGTTGTTCGGCGACCTCGGCGGCCTGCGCCCCGCGCTCGATCAGCACGGCGTGACGCTGACGTTGCAGGAAACCAGCGAATACTTCGGCAACCTGTCGGGCGGCACGCGCCGCCTCGGCGCCTACGATGGCGTGACGCAAGCGGCCGTCAGCGTGGACACCAGCAAGCTGTTCGGCCTCGCGGGCGGCACGTTCAACGTCAGCGCGCTGCAGATTCACGGCACCAACCTGACGACCCGCGCGCTCGCCGCGCAACAGGCGATCAGCGGCGTCGAGGCACGCCCGGGCACGCGGCTGTGGGAGCTGTGGTACGGCCAGCAACTGGCGGGCGGCGCGGTGGACCTTCGCGTCGGCCAGCAGAGCCTCGATCAGGAATTCATGGTCAGCCAGTACGCCAGCAGCTTCGCCAATTCGACGTTCGGTTGGCCGGTGCTGCCGTCGGTCGACATGCCGGGCGGCGGCCCCGCCTACCCGCTGTCGGCGCTCGGCGCACGGCTCAAGGTGCAGGCCACGCCCGCGCTGACGGTGCTGGCCGGCGTGTTCGACGGCTACCCGGGCGGCAACCCGCAGGACGACGCACAACAAACCAACCCGCACGGCACGCGCTTCAACCTGCACGACGGCGCGTTGTGGATCGGCGAACTGCAATACGCCGTCAACAAGCCGAGCGACGCAGCCGCCGGCGATGCCGATGCCGCGAAACACGCGGGCCTGCCCGGCGTCTACCGGCTCGGCCTCTGGTACGTGTCGGGGCACTTCAACGACCTGCGAGACGACAGCAACGGTGTGCCGCTGACCTCGCCCGCCTCGAACGGCATCGCGCAGACGCATCGCGGCACCTACGGCGCCTACGCTATCGGCGATCAGATGGTGTGGCGCTCGTCGAGCTACGCGGCGCGCTCGCTCGGCGTGTTCGCGCGCGTGATGGGCGCGCCCGGCGATCGCAATTCGGTGAGCGTGTCGGCCCAGGCGGGCGTCACGCTGAAGGCGCCGTTCGCGGGCCGCGACAACGACACGGCCGGGCTCGCCGTGGGCTATACGAACGCGATGCTGAACGTGGACGCCGCAGCGGGCGCGGCCTACGGCATCGGCGGCGCGACGCGCATTCACGAGACGGTGATCGAGGCAACCTATCTGTATCAGGTCGCGCCATGGTGGACGCTGCAAGGCGATCTGCAATACATCGTGCGGCCGAGCGGCGGCTACGCCGTGCAATCGGACGGCGCGGTGCGCGCGATCCGCAACGAAGTGGTGGCCGGCCTGCGCACCGTCGTGATGTTCTAAAACGGCAGGGCGGCGAGCGGCCTCAAGCGCCGAACGCCCCACCCACCGCGAACGCCTGCGCCGCGAAACGCTCGGCGATCCGGCGATGCGCCGCGCCGTCGGGATGCAATCGATCCGGCAACGGCAGTTCCGCCTCGTCGGCCGCGCCGTACAGCGCGAGGCCGTCGAGGTAATGCAGATGCGGATCGTCCGCCGCGCGCTGCGCCACGATGCGCTGCAACTCACGGCGCACCACGCTCAACGTCAGCTTGCCGGCCGCGCGCTCGGCCGGGTCGCCGGTCGCGCGGAACGCCACCTTGCCCTGCGCGAGCGCCTCGGTATCGAACGCGCCGGGGCCGGGCGTCTCCTCGTGGATCGCGCAATGGATCGGCGAGATCACGAGCAGCGGCGTGTCGGGATGGCCGTCGCGGATCGTGTCGAGAAAACCATGCACCGCCGGACCGAACGCACGCAGCCGCATCAGGTCGGCGTTCACGAGGTTGATGCCGAGCTTCACGCTGATCAAATCCGCGCGCATGTCGCGCATCGCGCGCGCCACGAACGGATCGAGCAGCGCGCTGCCGCCGAAACCCAGGTTGCGCAACGCCACGCCGCCCGCCGCTGCGGCCAGCGCGGGCCAGATGCCGGTGGGGCTGGCCGCGTTCGAGCCTTGGCTGATCGAGCTGCCGTGATGCAGCCAGATGCGCTGCCCGGCCAGCTCGGCCGCATCGAGCGGCACGAGCGGCACGAGCGGGGCATCGCTGCGCAACCCGGCCAGCAGCACCGTTTCGTTATGCGGCAGCCAGATCTCCACGCGCTTGTCGACGGCGGGCAAGCCGTCGAAGCGCAGCATGGCCGGCGCGCCCGACTCGTGTGTCGCGGCGCCGGTGCCGAGCGAGATCGTCACGGCATCGCCGCCGTCGGCGCTGGCCTGCGCCACGCGTTGCCCGTCCACCATCAGATCGAACACGCCGGGCGGCCGCACGGGCACGCCGGCATAGCGGTAGCGCGTCGGCAACACGTCGAGTTCGAGCGCGGTGGCCTGCGTGCGGAATGCGAGACGCACGCCCGAAGGCTGCGCCTCGACCATCGCGAATTGCGGATCGGTGTTCTGCGCGCGGGCGCGGGCCGGCAAGCGATGCACGCGCACGCCGCGCGGCGTGGTTTCGAGTTCGCTCGCGCCGTGCACGAACGCGTCGGCGATCGGCGTGGCGATCGCCAGGTGGCGGGGTTGCGTCATGGTGTCGGTTTCGGAATGCGGCCGGACGCCGCCAAAAGAAAACGGCCGATCGCGAGGATCGGCCGTCTTGTCTTGCGGTGCGGGCCTGTTCTTGGCCCGGCACATGATACGCCGGCAGGCGCTTAGTTCTTGACGTCGTAGCGGTCGGCGTTCATCACCTTGGTCCACGCGGCCACGAAGTCACGCACGAACTTCTGCTGCGAATCCTCGCTGCCATACACCTCCGACAGCGCACGCAGTTGCGCATGCGAACCGAACACCAGGTCGACGCGGGTGGCCGTCCACTTCACTTCGCCGGATGCGCGGTCGCGGCCTTCGTACGTGTCGTTCGCGTCCGAGGTGGGCTTCCACTCCGTGCCCATGTCGAGCAGGTTCACGAAGAAGTCGTTGGTCAGCGCTTCCGGACGGTTCGTGAACACACCGTGCTTCGAGTCGCCCACGTTCGTGCCGAGCACGCGCAGGCCGCCCACCAGCACCGTCATTTCCGGCGCCGTCAGCGTCAGCAACTGCGCCTTGTCGACCAGCAGCTTCTCGGCCGGCACCGTGTACTTGGCCTTCTCGTAGTTGCGGAAGCCATCGGCGATCGGCTCCAGCACGTCGAACGATTCGACGTCGGTCTGCTCGGCGCTCGCGTCGCCGCGACCGGCGATGAACGGCACCGTGATCTTGAAGCCGGCCGTGGTGGCGGCCTGCTCGACACCCGCGTTACCGGCGATCACGATCAGATCGGCCAGCGACACCTGCTTGCCGTCCGCCGCCGAGGCGTTGAAATCGCCCTGGATCTTGGTCAGCACGTCGAGCACCTTGGCGAGTTGCGCCGGCTGGTTGACGTCCCAATCCTTCTGCGGCGCCAGGCGAACGCGTGCGCCGTTGGCGCCGCCGCGCTTGTCCGAGCCGCGGAACGTCGAGGCCGAGGCCCATGCCGCCGATACCAACTCCGACACCGACAGGCCCGAGGCCAGCACCTTCGCCTTCAGCGCGCTCACGTCCTGCTCGTCGACCAGTGCATGCTCGACAGCCGGAATCGGGTCTTGCCACAGCAGCTCTTCGCTCGGCACTTCCGGCCCGAGGTAGCGGGCGCGCGGGCCCATGTCGCGGTGGGTCAGCTTGTACCAGGCGCGGGCGAACGCATCAGCGAACTGATCCGGGTTCTCGTAGAAGCGGCGCGAGATTTTCTCGTAGGCCGGATCGGCGCGCAGTGCGATGTCCGAGGTCAGCATGGCCGGCGCGCGGCGCTTTTCCTTGTCGAACGGGTCCGGCACGCTGTTCGCGCCCATCCCGCCCTTCGGCTGCCATTGATGCGCGCCGGCCGGGCTCTTGGTCAGTTCCCATTCGTAGCCGAACAGGTTCCAGAAGAAGTTGTTGCTCCACTTGGTCGGCGTCGACGTCCAGATCACTTCGAGGCCGCTGGAGATGGCATCGGCGCCCGAGCCCGAACCGAACGAGCTCTTCCAGCCGAGGCCCATCTGTTCGAGCGGAGCCGCTTCCGGCTCCACGCCGACGTGCGAGGCATCGCCCGCGCCGTGCGTCTTGCCGAACGTGTGGCCGCCTGCGATCAGCGCGACGGTTTCCTCGTCGTTCATCGCCATGCGGGCAAACGTGTCGCGGATGTCGCGCGCCGAGGCCAGCGGATCGGGGTTGCCGTTCGGGCCTTCCGGGTTCACGTAGATCAGGCCCATCTGCACGGCGGCCAGCGGGTTTTCGAGGTTGCGGTCGCCGGTGTAGCGCTTGTCGCCGAGCCAGGTGGTTTCCGTGCCCCAGTAAACATCCTCGTCCGGTTCCCACGTATCGGCACGGCCGCCGGCGAAGCCAAACGTCTTGAAGCCCATCGATTCGAGTGCGACGTTGCCGGTCAGGACGATCAGGTCGGCCCACGAAATCTTGCGGCCGTACTTTTGCTTGACCGGCCAGATCAGCCGGCGCGCCTTGTCGAGGCTGACGTTATCGGGCCAGCTGTTCAGCGGAGCGAAACGCTGTTGGCCGCCACCCGCGCCGCCGCGGCCGTCGGCCGTGCGGTAGGTGCCGGCGCTGTGCCAGGCCATGCGGATGAAGAACGGGCCGTAGTGGCCGAAGTCGGCGGGCCACCACGGTTGCGACACGGTCATCAGCGCGCGCAGGTCCTGCTTGACTGCGTTCAGGTCGAGGCTGTTGAACGCTTCGGTGTAGTCGAAGCCGTCGTCCATCGGATCGGACAGGTTCGAGTGCTGATGGAGGATCTTCAGGCTCAACTGGTTCGGCCACCAGTCGCGGTTCGTGGTACCACCGCCGGCCGTGTGATTGAACGGGCACTTCGACTCATTCGACATGTGTATTCTCCTTGATCGCAACGCTCGTCGACCCGGCTCGTGGGGAAAGAGGAACCGGGTACTGCTTAGGGTCTGTGAATACTAACGGCTCGGTTTCGCGAGCGGAAATTGGATTATTTGATCGCGGCGCATCGAAAAAACTAACGGCCGCCGATTTGCGATGCATTGTGTGACGCGCGTTCGCTCGCGGCCCGCACCGGGTGCGAGCCAGCCTAGCGAGGCTCCGTGTCGAAACGATGTCCCGCGACGACACGGTTTTTGCGCAGCGCATCAACTCCGGCACGCCATTGCGCCAACCACCCTCGCATCGATGCGACCGCAACCGAATGCGGAGCCGGCGCAATGCCCGGCGGCGGCCCGGCCAGGATTTGATACCGTTGCGATTGTGGCGCAAGACACGTTTTCTTGCGCATGAGCTTTTTTGCTTCCGCTGTCGCTTCTTCCGGACCTTCGATGACCCGTATCCGCAACCCCATGAACCTTGCGCAACTGCAAGCCTTCGTCGCCGCCGCGCATCACCGCAGCCTGCGCGCCGCCGCGCGCGAGCTCGGCGTCACGCAGCCGGCGATCACGCACACGATCCGCGAGATCGAGCAGGCGCTCAACGCGGAACTGCTGGTGCGCAGCGTGCGCGGCGTGGAGCTGACCGCCTGCGGCCAGGCGCTGCTGCCGCGCGCCGAACAACTGCTCGGCGACATGCGGCGCGCGGTGGAAGCGGTCGAGCAGGTGAAGGGCGAACTGTCGGGCCGCGTGGCGGTGGGCACCATGCCGTCGATCGCGCTGACCGCGCTGCCGCGCGCCGTGCAGAAGTTCCGCGCGACGATGCCGAACGTGCATCTGCATCTGACCGAGGTGACGGTGCCGAACGCGCTGACGCAGCTCGGCAACGGCACGCTCGACATCGCCGCGATCCATCACCTGCCCGCGCTCGATCGCGAGTTCGTGCAAACGCCGCTGCTGTCCACCGAGTTCGTGGTGGTGATGCGCGCCGGGCATCCGCTCGCGAAGGCGCGCAGCCTGGCCGACCTGCTCGACGCGGAATGGATCGTCACCGTCGATGCCGAGGATTTCCCGCACAGCGTGATGATGTCGATGTTCACCACCCACGGGCTGCCGTTGCCGCGCAGCCTGCTGCGCGCGCCGTCGTCGTTCTCGGTCACGCTCGGGCTGGTGTCGCGCTCGGACGTGATCGGCTGCTTCACCAAGCCGCTCGCCGACATGGTCGCGCCGCTCGGCATCCGCACCGCCGTGCTCGAGGAAACGCTGCCGGCCTACGAGTTGTCGATCCTGTCGCGCCGCGACCTGCTGCCGACGCCGGCCGTCACGCAGTTCATCGCCTGCCTGAAGCAGGCGGCGGCCGACACGCTCGGTTGAGCGCCCGGGCATCGGCGCGCGCCGATTGCCATCATTTTTCGCAGCAACCACAGAAAGCTTCCTTACGTTATTGCAGAAATCTCAATAAAGATCGGACCATGGCGGAGGCCCCCCGCTATTCGGGCTTTTACTAACAACCCGCGACGTTTTTTGTCTTGATAATGTTTACCGAACGCTCGTCCACATCGGCCGGGCGTTTTATCCAGTCAGCCCGGCGGCAGCCATGCCGGGCGGAGCGCAAACGCGGCACGACCGCGCGCAAACCCACGTATAACGAGGAGTCATAGTGAAAAAAGTTCTGGCGGCCCTGACCATCTCGCTGCTTGCCGTTTCGGCCGGCAGCGCCTACGCAAAAGACTGGTCGACGGTCCGCTTCGGCGTCGACGCCAGCTACGCGCCGTTCGAATCGAAGGGCGCCGACGGCAAGTTGGTGGGCTTCGACATCGATCTGGGCAACGAAATCTGCCGCCGCATCGCCGCCAAGTGCGTGTGGGTCGAAAACGATTTCGACGGCATGATCCCGGCCCTGAAGGCCCGCAAGTTCGACGGCGTGCTGTCGTCGATGTCGATGACGCCGCAACGCGCCGAACAGATCGCCTTCTCGGCCAAGCTGTTCAACACGCCGACGCGCCTGGTCGCCAAGCAGGGCAGCACGCTGCTGCCGACGGCCGATTCGCTGAAGGGCAAGTCGGTGGGCGTCGAGCAGGGCACGATTCAGGAAACGTACGCCAAGACGTACTGGGCGCCGAAGGGCGTGACGATCGTTCCTTACCAGAACCAGGACCAGGTCTACGCCGATCTGATCTCGGGCCGCCTCGATGCGACGCTGCAAGATGCCGTGCAAGCTGAAATCGGCTTCCTGAAGACGCCGCGCGGCAAGGGCTTCGTGTTCGCCGGCAAGGACATCGACGATCCGAAGACGCTCGGCGAAGGCGCCGGCATCGGCCTGCGCAAGGAAGATACCGACCTGAAGACGAAGATCGACGGCGCGATCGTCGCGATGCGCAAGGACGGCACGTACGACAAGCTGGCGAAGAAGTACTTCGACTTCGACGTCTACGGCAAGTAATCCCCGCCGCCATGCGGCATCCGACAGGCCCTGCGGGGCCTGTCGTGCTTTGTGGCGGGCGGTTTGGCGTGGTGCCTCGCCGGGCAATCGCGCCGCGCCGATTCCTCGTCGATCCCCCGCCGATTCCGGGGCCTCCCCGGGCTTTTTTCGCGCGCCACGTACAATCGTCGTTTCCTCGCTCCGGACCAACCCGCGCGGCGGCTCCCGGCCGCCCGCCCCCCGATCATGCAAACGCTGACCCATCCGCTGATTTCCCCCACGCTCGGCACCGAGCGCCACATCACCAGCTTCCATTACGGTCCGCGCAGCGGGAAGAAGGTCTACATCCAGTCGTCGCTGCACGCCGACGAGCTGCCCGGCATGCTGGTCGCCACGGTGCTGCGGCGCCATTTCGCCGCGCTGGAGGCGGCCGGCAAGCTGCGCGACGAGATCGTCGTGGTGCCGGTGCCGAACCCGATCGGCCTGTCTCAGCACGTGTTCGGCGACCATCTCGGCCGCTTCGAACTGAACACGATGCAGAATTTCAACCGCAATTTCCACGATCTCGCGGCGCTCGTGATGCCGCGCATCGAGGGCCGGCTGACGGCCGACGCGGCGCGGAACCTGGCCGCCGTGCGCGCCGCCACAGGCGAGGCGCTGGCCGAGCAGAAGCCGCGCACCGAGCTGGAATCGCAGCGGCTGGCGTTGCAGCGGCTGTCCTACGACGCCGACGTGGTGCTCGACCTGCACTGCGACAACGACGCCGTCATGCACCTGTATACCAACCCGGATCTGTGGCCCGACGTCGAGCCGCTCGCGCGCTACCTCGGCTCGCAGGCCTCGCTGCTCGCGCTGAATTCGGTCGGCAACCCGTTCGACGAGGTGCACAGCTTCTGCTGGTCGGAACTGCGCGAACGCTTCGGCAACCGCTTCCCGATCCCGAACGGGGCGATTTCGGTGACGGTCGAGCTGCGCAGCGAGCGCGAGGTGTCGTGGGAACTGGCCGAGCGCGACGCGCAGGCCATCGTCGATTACCTGACGCAGCGCGGCACCATCGACGGCACGCCCGCGCCGCTGCCGCCGCTGGCGCATCCGGCAACGCCGCTGGCCGGCGTCGAACCGCTGGTCGCGCCGGTGTCGGGCGTGCTGGTGTTCCGCACGCCGGTGGGCATCGTGGTGGAGCCGGGCCAGGAGATCGCCGACATCGTCGATCCGCTGACCGAGCGCGTCGTCACGCTGAAGGCCAGCGTGCGCGGCGTGCTGTATGCGCGCCAGGTGGTGCGCTTCGCCACGGCCGGCATGGAAGTGGCCCGCGTGGCCGGCACCACGCCGTTCCGTACC
>NZ_BAAILN010000125.1:79520-146690 GCF_054589155.1 Burkholderia sp. 3C | reverse complement strand
AATGAAAACGGCCGGAAGGCGCGCGTGGCGCCTCCCGGCCGTTTTTGCATCTTGCCGCCTCGCGGCGAATGCCGTTCAGAACGCCGGCACGATCGCGCCGGCAAACTTCGCGTCGATGAACTTGCGCACGTCGTCCGACTCGTAGGCCGCCACCAGCTTCTTCACCCACGGCTTGTCGCGATCCTGAGCGCGCACGGCGATCAGGTTCGCGTACGGCCCCTTCAGATCCTCGATCGCGATCGCATCCTTGGTGGGCGTCAGCCCCGCCTTGACGGCGTAATCGGTGTTGATCGACGCCGCGTCGAGATCGGGCAGCGCGCGCGGCAGTTGCGCCGAATCGAGTTCCACCAGCTTGATGTGCTTCGGATTCGCCACCACGTCGAGCGGCGTGGCATTCACGCCGTTGACGCCCGCGCCCGGCTTGAGCTTGATGACGCCGTACTTCTGCAACAGCAGCAGCGCGCGATTGCCGTTCGACGGATCGTTCTGGATGCCCACCTTGGCGCCGTCGGGCAGGTCCTTCAGCGATTTGAGCTTCTTCGAATAGAAGCCCATCGGCGCGGTGTAGGTCAGCCCGACACTGACGATCTTGTAGCCGCGCTGCTTGATCTGGCTGTCGAGAAACGGCTGGTGCTGGAAGCCGTTGGCATCGAGATCACCCGAATCGAGCGCCGCGTTCGGCTGCACGTAATCGTTGAATTCGATCACCTTGATCTGCAGGCCGTCGTGGCCGGCCACCTTCGCCACCTCGTTCCAGATCTGCGCGTCCGGCCCGCTCATGGTGCCGATTTTCAGCGGCGCGCCGTCGGCCCAGGCCACCGATGCGGCCGCAAACATCAGCGTGCCGCCGATCGTGGCAAGCCTCGCGAACTGCGCGAATCCGTTGGTCAAACGCGGCATGGCATCCCCTTTTTCGTGTTGATTTGCATTGAATTACGCTGAATTAGCAGCGCATCGTCGCATTTGGGGGGCCGGCCTCCAACCAAGCGTTCGTCATCTGCATCGATGACGAACCGCGAAAAGCAAAAGCCAATTCGTCATATCGGTTGCAGGTGCAACGAGCCATTCGTCTGCTGTGGTGCGGGCGCTACAAAAGTGAATTATGACAATCGCTGTCACATTCCTTGCGCTGCCCGCATGTAAAGTCCGGTCCGTTCCTTCCAAACGCCTTCAAGAGCCCCGGAACCGCACACACCTAATTTCGCTCGGAGATTGTCTTGAACAAGAAACTGTTGACCACCGCCGTCCTGGCAGCCACGGCCACCGCTGCTCACGCTCAAAGCAGCGTCACGCTCTACGGCGTGATCGATGCAGGTATCAGCTACGTTAACCACAGCTCGGTTACCGGCGGCTCGGCCAAGAATTTCAAGTATGACGACGGCGTTGCACAAGGCAGCCGTTGGGGCATCCGCGGCACGGAAGACCTGGGCAGCGGCCTGAAGGCAATCTTCGTGCTCGAAAACGGCTTCAACAGCGGCAACGGCACGCTGGGCCAAGGCGGCGCGATGTTCGGCCGTCAAGCCTACGTCGGCCTGTCGAAGAACGACATGGGCACGGTCACGTTCGGCCGTCAGTACTCCTTCTCGACCGACATCCTCGGTTCGAACTACTCGACGGGTGGCAACACGGTCGTCGGTAACTACGCTTACCACGTCAACGACATCGACCAACTGACCTCGAGCCGCATCAACAACTCGGTCAAGTTCCAGAGCGCCAACTACTACGGCCTGACGTTCGGCGCGTTGTACGGCTTCTCGAACCAGGCTGGCGCCTTCGCAGGCTCGCCGACGGTCGGCACGACGACGGGTTCGTCGCGCGCATACAGCTTCGGCGCGAACTACGCGAACGGCCCGTTCTCGGTCGGCGCGGCTTACACGGACATCCGCTTCCCGGCACTGTCGACCCCGGCATTCTCGACCGCCATCGCCAACATCTCGACGGGCACGGTCAAGGATCTGCGTACGTTCGGCGTGGGTGGCCGTTACGTCTGGGGCCCGGCAACGGCATGGCTGCTGTGGACGAACACGCAATTCAGCGCGATCAACTCGAACGGCACGAAGTACAACGCCTACGAAGCTGGCGCAAAGTACGCTCTGACGCCGGCTCTGTCGGGCGCAGTGGGCTACACGTACACGAGCGCGTCGCAAGGCAACGCTTCGTACCACTGGAACCAAGTGAACGGCACGGTCGACTACGCACTGTCGAAGCGTACGGACGTCTACGCACTGGCCGTGTACCAACAAGCTTCGGGCCGTGGCGTGCAAGCGCAGATCGGTTCGTCGACGAGCTACTTCGGTACGTCGGGCACGGGTTCGAAGAACCAGATCGCTGCTCGCGTCGGTATCCGCCACAAGTTCTAAGCATTCGCTTTACCCGCGAAGTACTACGGCAGAAACGTCCCGCTCCGGCGGGACGTTTTTTTTTGGCCGCTTTTAAGTTTCATTTAATTCTGGATTGAGAGGATCCTCTCACCCCCCCTGTTGGCCGCCTGAGCATCGGCGGCTTTTTTTTGCCCGCGTGCCCGGCGACCGTCGCCAACGGGGAAGACAGGACCGGAGGAAACGATGATCGAAGATATTGTTTTCAGCAATCTGCCCACAATACTGACGCGCGAACACGCGTTTCCGGTTCAGAGCTGCCGTGTTTCGGTAACCATGCAACGCCCATGGGGCCGGCCGTACCGGCTCGTCGAATGGACCATGCACCTCGACGCGCCGGCTCGCCGCCGCATCGTCCCCGCCGAAAGCACCGATGTGCAGATCGCCGAGGCGGTCGCTTCGCACATTCCGGGGCGCCTGTTCGAAGATGGCGCCTCGCTGATCTGAACGCCGTTCGGCTCGTTCTCGTCGGTCAGGTTCTCTGATCGCCGTCATCCCGTCGCGCCCCGAATTCGGGCAAGCGCGACGGGAATTCTGCTACGCTCCCCGTTTTCCGCTCGGTATTTCACACTATGGAAAACCCATTCAACGAACGCGGTGTCACCGTCACGCGCAACGGGCTGTCGAGTGCGGGGCTGGTCTTTGCGCTGCGCGACATCCGCGACGTCAGCGTCGTGACCGTCAACAAGGATCGCATCGTGCCGATCGGCATTTCGCTGATCGGCGTGGCTGGCGTGATTGCCGGGGCGCTGTATGGATCGAGCGCCGGGCTGGTGATCGGCGTGATGCTGGCCGTGGTCGGCTACCTGGCCTGGATCTCCCAGGACGTCACCTACCGGTTGATCGTCGATACGGCCGAGGGCAAGCGCGAGGCCGTGGTCAGCGTCGAGCGCGCGTTCATCGAGCGCGTCGCGCAGGTCGTGCAGCAGGCGAAAGCGGCGCAGGTCGCGGCTGCGGCGGTCGCTGCGAAGTAGGCACTCACCTTTTCGTGTTCCGGCGACTGGCTTGAATGTCGCTGGATAGCTTGATGATGTGGCCCGGTATTCCGGGCCACATGCCGTTTACGCGGCGGTTTGCCGGGAGTTCGTTCGAAGCGACTTGCCGGGTTGACCGTTAGTTGCGAGAAGGATTTGTCGCTGATGTTGTATTGATAATCATTCTCAATTAATATTTCGGCTTTCATGACTGTCTTTCGCCGGTTCCGACACCGGCGACACGCAAGCCAGGTGGGGCCGCCACCGAGCCAGCCACGCTCGACGCCTCGACCGGAGATCCCCCTCATGCCTCGCCATCCGCTATTCCGCCGGCTGCGCCGCACCGCGCCCGCCGGCGCATTCGATCTTCAGCCCATCGCCGATCCCCATCGCGACCCGCAGGACGGCAGCGCCGATTCGGCCGCGACCTCGGCCACCGCCGCGCATCGCGACGATGCCGCCTCGCCCGCCCATCTCCCCGCCGCCAAGCCGGCCGCCTGATGCCGCCCGGCTCGACCACCTTGACGAGCGCCGGCACCGGCCCGCTCGCCGAAGCGGGCGCCTCCGACGCGATCGCGCGCCGCCGTACCACCGCGCGCCTCGTGCTGGCCGGCGCGTTCGCCGCGCTGCTGCTCGCGATGCTGGCCGCCTGCTGCATCGGCGCATACCAGTTAACACCCGCCCAGTTCGCCGCCGCGCTGTTCGCGCCGGACGCCGCGTCGCAACAGGCGCGCGCCGTCCTGCTGGAGATTCGCGCGCCGCGCGTGGTGCTCGCGGCGCTGGTCGGCATCGGCTTCGGCGCATCGGGCGCGGCAATGCAGGCGCTGTTCCGCAACCCGCTGGCCGATCCGGGGCTGGTGGGCGTGTCGAGCGGCGCAGCGCTCGGCGCGGCCGCGCTGATCGTGCTCGGCCCGATGCTTGCGTCCGCAACCGTTCCGGCCGCGTGGCTGCCGGTCGCCGCGTTCGCCGGGGCGCTCGCGGTGGCCGCACTGGTCTACCGGCTCGCCGCCACGCAGGGCCGCCTCGCGCTGCCGCTGCTGCTGCTCGCCGGAATCGCGATCAACGCGCTGGCGGGCGCGGCGATCGGCCTGCTGACCTACGTGGCCAGCGACGCGCAACTGCGCTCGCTGACGTTCTGGAGCCTCGGCAGCGTGGGCGGTGCGCAATGGTCGACGATCGCCGTGGTGGCCCCGTTCGCGCTCGCGGGCACGGCCTGGCTGATGCGCGAGCGCGATGCGCTGAACGCGCTGCAGCTCGGCGAGGCGGAAGCGTTGCATCTCGGCGTGCTGGTGCAGCGCGTCAAGCGCGGCGTGCTGATCGCCACGGCGCTCGGCATTGGCGCGCTGGTGTCGTGCACGGGCGTGATCGGTTTCATCGGCCTGGTCGCGCCGCATTGCGTGCGGCTCGTGTGCGGCCCGGACCAGCGCGTCGTGATGCCGGGCGCGGCCCTGCTCGGCGCATTGCTGGTGGTGGCCGCCGACCTGGCCGCGCGCACCGTGGTCGCGCCGGTCGAGATTCCGCTCGGCATCCTGACCGCGCTGATCGGCGCGCCGTTCTTTCTCGCGTTGCTGCGCAACAGTCGCGGCGCGCTCGGCGGCTGATGCCGCGCCCTCGCCTTCCCTCATGCTGATCGCCGAACGACTTTCCCTCGCCCGCGGCCGCCGCGACATTCTGCGCGGGCTCTCGCTGCGCATCGCACCCGGCTCGGTCACCGCGCTGCTGGGTCGCAACGGTGCGGGCAAAAGCACGCTGCTGAAAGCGTTGGCGGGCGATTTCCACACAAGCGGCAGCGGCCTCGGCCGACAGGTTCGCATCGACGGCCATGTCACGCTCAATGGCACACCGCTCGATCGGCTCGGCGCGGTGCAGCTCGCACGGCTACGCGCCGTGCTGCCGCAAGCGGCGCAGCCCGCGTTTCCGTTTCTCGCAGAGGAACTGGTGCTGCTCGGCCGTTACCCGCACGCGAAGCAAACGGGCGCGCTCGGCACGCGCGATCATGCGATCGCGAGGCAAGCGCTCACCCTGGCCGATGCCGGCACGCTGACCGGCCGCGACGTGACGACGCTGTCGGGCGGCGAGCTGGCGCGCGTGCAGTTCGCGCGCGTGCTCGCGCAGCTTTGGCCCGACGACGACACGCGCCATCCCGCCGACGCCCCGCGCTATCTGCTGCTCGACGAGCCGACCGCCGCGCTCGACCTCGCGCACCAGCATCATCTGCTGGCCACGGTGCGCCAACTGGCGCGCGACTGGCGGCTCGGCGTGCTGACGATCGTCCACGACCCGAACCTGGCCGCGCGTCATGCCGACCGCATCGCGTTGCTCGCCGACGGCGACGTGTTTGCCGAAGGCCCGCCGGCCGAACTGATGCGGCCCGAAGCGATCGAGCGCTGCTACGGCTTCGCGGTGAAGATGCTCGATGCCGGCAGCGATGCACCGCCGGTGATGGTGCCGGCCTGAACGGCGCGGCGGAAAGAAAAAAGCGGCCGCGCGTCCGGCGGCCGCCGTGCAGCCAACTCGCCATTACATACGACGACGATGCACGCTCAAGCGCGGTGCGCCTGCGCGAAGAACGCGCCCACCGCCGCCACGAACGTATCGATGTCCTCGCCCGACACGTCGCGATGCGTGACGAAGCGCGACGCGTACAGCATCTGCGTCAGAATCCCGCGCGCCTTCAGCCAGGCTTCGAGCGCCACGCAATCGGCTTCGGGGAACTGCGCGAACACCATATTGGTAGCCTGCGACAGCACCTTGACCTCGCCGATCTGCGCGAGACCCGCGGCCAGCCGCTCGGCGTTGGCGTGATCGTCGGCGAGGCGTTCGACGTGATGATCGAGCGCGTAGAGGCACGCGGCCGCGAGCACACCCGACTGGCGCATCCCGCCGCCGAGCACCTTGCGCCAGCGGCTCGCCGTGTCGATCAACTCGCGGCTGCCGACCAGCACCGAGCCGACCGGCGCGCCCAGGCCCTTCGAGAAGCAGATCGACACGCTGTCGAACGGCGCGCACAGCGCTTCGAGCGGCGCGCCGCTCGCCACTGCCGCGTTGCACACGCGCGCGCCGTCGAGATGCGTCGCCAGCCCGCGGCTGCGCGCGAGCGCCGTCGCTTCGTCAACATAGCCGGCCGGCAGCACCTTGCCGCCGATCGTGTTTTCGAGCGCGAGCAGGCGCGTGCGCGCGAAGTGGTGATCGATGGGCTTGATCGCGGCGGCGATCCGCTCGAGCGGCAGCGAGCCGTCGGGCGCGTTGTCGAGCGGCTGCGGCTGGATGCTGCCGAGCACGGCCGCGCCGCCGCCTTCGTATTTGTAGGTGTGCGCCTGCTGACCGACCAGGTATTCGTCGCCGCGCCCGCAATGGGCCATCAACGCCGCCAGGTTGCTCTGCGTCCCGCTCGGGAAGAACAGGCCGGCTGCCTTGCCGGCGCGCTCGGCCGTGACGGCCTGCAGCCGCGCGACCGTCGGATCGTCACCCCAGACATCGTCGCCCACTTCGGCGGCAGTCATGGCAGCCAGCATCGGCTGGCTCGGGCGCGTCACGGTATCGCTGCGTAAATCGATCATCAGGGGCGTCCTCGGAATGGCGCCGGCGAGCCCGGCGCAATGGATAGGAAGAATCCGAGTGTACGCACTTCGCTGCCCGGTTGGCGGGGTTCGTCCCGGTCAACGAGCAGCGAAGCGAGAGAAAGGGGCGGAACCGCCCCTTCGAACCACCATCAGATCGCGCCTTCGACCTCGCAACACAGGTTCAGCTCGCGCGGCAGGCCATCGCCGTGCGTGGCGCGTTCGAGGTTGGCGTTGACGCGGCCCAACAGGCTGGCGAGCTGACGGCATTCCTCGTCGCTCAAGCCGTCGAGCCCGACGCGGCCGGCCTCTTCGAGCACCGCACGGCCGTCCGGCAGCTTCCGGGCAGCATCGTCGGTGAGGGAAATGAGGCGGCTGCGCTTGTCTTCCGGATCAGGCACGCGGCAGACGAGGCCGTCGCGCTCCATCCGGTTCAGCAGTTGCGCCATGCTGGGCTGCTCGACCTGCATGCGACGCGCAAGCTCGGCTTGCGACAGCGCGCCTGCTGCTTTCAGCAGGCCGAGAACGGGAACCTGGCTCAGCGCGAAACCGAGGTCGCGCAGGGGCCTGTCGACGACACGCGTAAACAGCCGCGTGGTCAGGCCAGCCAGCTTCAATGGATGTATTGATGAATCTTCCATTTAGCGAAGGATCTCTCGGAAAAATTTCAATTAAAAAATAGTAATCGATCGTTCAAGATTTTCCCATACCTGATTGCGAATAACGTGCAGCGCAATTGCGAAGGAACCTGAAAGTCGATTTCCCCCCGTATCCAAAAAATGGCGAGCGAAATAAGTCAGGCCGGCGGGATTCTTCATATCTATCGCTCGCCACCCACAGCGTGAAATTCTGATTTCCGGAATGAAGCCGGACGCCGGGAGTGACTTCGACGCGGTACGAACTCAAGTCGCCGCACGTGATGTGCCTGCGCGCGGATACCCTCAATATCGACGCCCGCGTGGCGCGTTATAGCGCACTATTCGTTCACAATTTGAGCATGATCAAGGTCTGTGTTCAGACAACAAGAAGGGGTCTGAGCAAATACCTAGTTTTGGTGAGCAATTTTTCGCTTGTCGGAAAAATTTCCCGATGCCTGTCCGCGGGCGCAGATGCCGCTCGAGCGAGTGGCGACTAGTTGCACATACATTTATTTTCGAGTTGCGCCGGGAATTTGAAAAAAGACATGATCCATACAAAATGTTCTCGCGAAGCAATGCCGACTTGATACTGTATATCGCTTGCATTGCTTGAAATTTATTCTCCTGCCTCGCACTGCACAAAATTCCGTAATGAGAAAAGAATTACGTGAAACGATTGCGCACATCCGGAAGGGTCGAAACCGGTCCGTAGTCGCTGCTTAATTTCATAACTATCGGCTCGAACAAAAACGGCGCAATGCCCGTTTCAGGTGCATTGCGCCGTTCTGGATGGGTTGCGCCCGGGCGGTCAGTCCGGGTCAGTCCGGTGGCGGCATGTCGGGCGGCGGCGGCGGCGTGTAGCCGCGATTGGCGCCGTACGCGCCGCCGTAACCGCCAGTGCCGTAACCATCGGGCGGCGGGGCGCCGCGCACCCGGCCCGGCACCGGGACGCGGTCGCCGGCTGCGTACATGCACTGCACATAGGCGTAGTCGTAGCGGCGCTGCACGTCATAGGCCGAGCCTTGCGCCGCGCCCGCGCCTACCGCACTGCCGGCCAGCAGCCCGACGCCCGCGCCGACGGCCGCACCGGCCCCGCCATTGAATGCCGCCCCGGCGGCGGCGCCGAGCGCGGTACCGATCGCCGCGCTGCCCACCGCGCTGGCGGTGGCGGCCTGATTGGCCGACACGCCGCCCACCTGGTTCATCGCGTACTGGCGGCAGTTGCCGTCGTCCACCTGGAACTGGTTGAAGGTCTTGCCCGTGCCGGGCAGCGCCATCACGCTCGGCCCGGGCGGCACCACCGCGCAGGCGCTCAACAGGCCCGCGCCTGCCGCCGCGAGCGCCCAGCGCCCGCAAGTTCGAATCTCGAATGTCATGGGGGCCTCGTCAGGGTTGCGGCGGGCGGGCCGGCACTTCACGCCAGCCGGACGCGCAGGTCTTCGCATACGGGTAGTAATGCTTCGACGCGTTGCAGTAGTACCAATAGCCGGGTTGCAGCGGCGGCGCGCCGGCATCCTGCTCGGGCTGCGCCGGGCCGGGCGGCTGGCCCTGCTCGACGTATTCGGGCGGCGGCCCCGGATCCATCGGCACCGCCACCATCGGCGGCGCGTAATAAACGGGCGGCGGATACCAGTAAGGCCCCGGCCCCCAGCCCGGGCCGCCGATATACACCCCCACCCGCGCCGCATGCGCGGCACTCGTGGCGGTCACGGCGGCAAGCGCCGCGACGCCGAGCACGATTTTCAGTTTGCTCACTTCACGCTCCGGAAAACGCGGGCCGTACCGCCCGCGGTTGTCGATGTCCGAGACGCTACTCGCGCGCACCGCCGCTTCAGTTACGAGTGTGCGCAGGGTTCTTGCCGGTCGTTACATTCGTGACCGGCCGATGGCAAAACCGCGTCGCGCGGTCCGGCCTCGATTACCCGGTAATACGTGGAAATATTCGGACAGCCGGCGAAGGAAAAGCGCATGCCGGACGTGAAGGGCAATTGCAAAAGGCGCGTCGGCCAATCGAAACGCCATGGCCAGTTCGATGCCGCGTCATTCCGGTTTCCCACGCCGACCATCGTCGACATGCGCAGCCATGAACGCGAAGCGGACGCCACGCGCTTCTCAGCGGTCGATTGCCGCAGGTGCGACGCACCACCGCATCTCGATCACGCCGCCTGCGATTTCAAAAATTTGATGCTTATCAATGCCTTATCTAGATGTTGATCAATAACAAGAATTTGGCGCGATCAAAGTGCGACTAGTTGGCACATTTCACAGCCCAGGCGCGATCACGATACTGCGTCCATCCCCGTCGTCGCTGCGTATCGCGCGACGACGGGAGGGCCGCCCGGCACCCGCCCGCGGCCGTCGCACGCATCGGTCATACGCTCATGGAAACCGCTCTTTCTGCACTGGATCTGGCCCGCCTGCAGTTCGCCTTCACCGTCTCGTTCCACATCGTCTTTCCCGCGCTGAGCATCGGCCTCGCGAGCTTCATCGCCGTGCTCGAATACCGCTGGCTCAGAACCGGCCAGGCGCACTACAAAACCCTCTGTCACTACTGGTCGAAGATCTTCGCCGTCGCGTTCGGCATGGGCGTCGTGTCCGGCGTCGTGATGAGCTACGAGTTCGGCACCAACTGGGGCGGCTTCTCCAGCTTCGCCGGCTCGGTCACCGGCCCGCTGCTGATGTACGAGGTCATGACCGCGTTCTTCCTCGAAGCGGGCTTCCTCGGCATCATGCTGTTCGGCTGGAACCGCGTCAGCCCGCGCGCGCACTTCGGCGCGACGCTGATGGTGGCGGTCGGCACGCTGATCTCCACGTTCTGGATCCTCGCCTCCAACAGCTGGATGCAAACGCCGCAGGGCTTCGCGATCGAAGGCGGCCGCATCGTGCCGACCGACTGGTTCAAGATCATCTTCAACCCGTCGTTCCCGTACCGCCTCGCGCACATGGCGATCGCCGCGTTCATCGTGGCCGCGCTGGTGGTGGCCGCCACGGGCGCCTGGCATCTGCTCAAGGGCCGCCGCGACAAGACCGTCACGACGATGTTCTCGATGGCGCTCGGCCTGCTGCTGATCCTCGCGCCGATCCAGGCGGTGGTGGGCGACCAGCACGGCATCAACACGCTCAAGTACCAACCGGCCAAGATCGCCGCGATCGAAGGACTGTGGGACACCGAGAAAGGCGGCACCGCGCTGAACCTGTTCGGCATCCCCGACATGCAGGCCGAAACCACGCACTACGCGCTGAAGGTGCCGCACCTCGGCAGCCTGATCCTCACGCACACCTGGGACGGCGAGATTCGCGGCCTCAAGAGCTTCGCGCCCGAGGATCGTCCGAATTCCACGCTGATCTTCTGGACCTTCCGCATCATGGTGGGCCTCGGCTTCGCGATGATCGGCCTGGCGCTCGCGGGCTGGGTGCTGCGCCGCCGCGGCCGGCTCTATGAGGCGCGCTGGTTCCACAAGCTCGCGCTGGTGATGGGACCGACCGGCTTCATCACGCTGCTGGCAGGCTGGATCACGACCGAAGCCGGCCGCCAGCCGTGGGTGGTGTACGGCGTGATGCGCACCGCGAACGCGGTTTCGCCGCTGACCACACAGCAGGTCGGGCTGTCGCTGCTGACCTTCGTGTGCGTCTACTTCCTGGTGTTCGGCACCGGCATCTACTACCTGCTGAAGCTGATCAACGCCGGCCCGGCGCTGCCCGACGCGCCGCACGGCGGCCACGACGGACATGGCGATCACTCCGGCCGCCGCCCGCTGTCCGCGCCGGATCAGTTGATCGACGCGGCCTGAGCCGCGCCGCCCCGACAGAACACGCACAAGGAACCATCATGGACGTCACCGTCATCTGGGCTGCGATCATCGCGCTCGGCCTTTTCATGTATGTGGTGCTCGACGGCTTCGACCTCGGCATCGGCATCGTCTTCCCGTTCTTCCCCGACGAGAAGGAACGCGACCTGATGATGAACACCGTCGCGCCCGTCTGGGACGGCAACGAAACCTGGCTCGTGCTCGGCGGCGCGGGGCTGTTCGCGGCATTCCCGATGGTCTATTCGACGGTGCTCTCGGGGCTCTACCTGCCGCTGATCTTCATGCTGGTGTGCCTGATCTTCCGCGGCGTGTCGTTCGAGCTGCGCGCCAAGGCGCGCCGCACCAAGCACCTGTGGGATCTCGCGTTCATCGGCGGCTCGGCCGGCGCGACGTTTTTCCAGGGCATCGCGCTCGGCGCCTACCTGCAGGGCATTCCGGTGCAGAACGGCCAGTTCGGCGGCGACCCGTTCGGCTGGCTCACGCCGTTCTCGGTGCTGACCGGGCTCGGCCTGATCGCCACCTACGCGCTGCTCGGCTGCTGCTGGCTGGTCGCGAAGACGGAAGGCGACCTGCAACGCCGCCTGCATCGCGTGGTGTTGCCGCTGACGATCGTGCTGCTCGGCATGATCGGCGTGGTCAGCATCTGGACGCCGCTGCAGGAGCCGGCCGTCGCGCAGCGCTGGTTCGGTTCGGGGCTGTTCGTGTACCTGATGCCGGTGCCGTTCCTGGTGGTGGCCTGCGGCGTGTGGATGGTTCGGGCGATCCGTGCGCGCCGTGATACGCTGCCCTTCGTGCTCGCGCTCGCACTCGTCGCACTCGGCTACATCGGCCTGCTGGTCAGCCTGTTCCCGTATGCGATCCCGCGCAGCGTCACGATCTGGGAAGCGGCCGCGCCACATTCGAGCCAGATGTTCACGCTGGTGGGCGCGGCGGTGATCATCCCGATCATCATCGCCTACACGACGCTCGGCTACTGGGTATTCCGGGGCAAGATCCGCCATGAAGACAACCACTACTACCACCACTGAAACCGGCGCGGGCCGACCGCGCCGCCTGCCGGGCTGGGTGTGGTTCATCCTGCTCTGGGCAGGCGGCGTGACCGGCGCGGTCGCGCTCGGCTACGCGTTCAAGATCTTCATGAACCTGACGCTGTTCGCCGTCACGAAGTAGGCGGCGTTCGCGTTCAGCGCAGGAACGGCGCGATCTCGCCGGCCGCCTCGTCGAAGCGCTGCGTCAGGAAATCGAGCAGCGCACGCACGCGCGGCGCCATGTACTGGCTGCGCTGGAACAGCGCGTGCACCGGCAGGTCCGGGCAGCGCCACTCGGGCAGCAGCAGCACCAGACGCCCGGCGCGCAGGTCGGCGCCCACGTCCCAGATCGATTTCATCACCGCGCCGCGCCCCTCCACGGCCCATTCGCGGGCCAGCGCGCCGTCGTTGGTCTGACGCGCGCGCTCGGGCGGCGCCGTGAACGACACCGTCTCGCCGTCGCGCGAGAACGTCCACTGGTTGGCCACGCCGGCCGACGAACCCAACAGGATGAAATCGTGCGCCGCCAGCGCGTCGGGATGCTCGGGCGTGCCGCGCGCGGCGAGATAGGCCGGCGACGCGCACAGCACGCGGCGGTTGTCGGCCAGCCGGCGCGCGATCATCGCGCTGTCTGCCGGCACGCCGAAGCGGATCGCCAGATCGATGTCGTCGTGCAGCAGGTTCGACAGCGAATCGGCCAGCACCAGCGTGAGCGCCACTTGCGGGTGACGATCGTTGAATTCGTCGAGCCAGCGGCGCAGCACCACGCGCCCGAAATCGGAGGTGGCGGACACGCGCAGCGCGCCGCCGATCGAGGCGCGGCCCAGTTGCAGGGCGGCGCGTGCGTCGTCGAGCGTCTGCAACGCGTGCCGGCAGTGCGTGAGGTAGAGCCGCCCCTCGTCGGTCAGGCGCAGCTTGCGCGTCGAGCGCTCGAACAACTGCGTGCTCAGCGTGCCTTCGAGTTTCAGGAGCCGTGCGCTGGCCGCGGCCGGCGACAGGCCGAGCTTGCGGCCAGCCGCCGACAGGCTGCCGAGATGCGCGGCTTCCACGAAGAGACGGATGTCGCCGAGGTTGTCCATGAGGGTGGCGGTGAGGGTCGGGAATGGGGTGGCGTGGGCGTGCGCTGCTTGCGCACGACGCGCGCGCGGCCGGTGCCGCTGATGCCGCGAGCGGCGATGCGGATCGCGTGGCACCCGGCATGGTAACGCGGTGAGGTGCGGCTTGGCTTGGCTTGGCTTGGCTTGGCTTGGCTTGGCTTGGCTTGGCTTGGCTTGGCTCGGCTTGGCTTGGCTTGGCTCGGCTTGGCTCGGCTCGGCTCGGCTCGGCTCGGCTCGGCTCGGCTTGGCTCGGCTTGGCTCGGCTTGGCTCGGCTTGGCTCGGCTTGGCTCGGCTTGGCTCGGCTTGGCTCGGCTTGGCTCGGCTTGGCTCGGCTCGGCTTGGCTCGGCTTGGCTCGGCTCGGCTCGGCTCGGCTTGGCTCGGCTTGGCTCGGCTCGGCTCGGTGCGGTGCAGCTCGGCACGACGGCGAACGACGCGTGCCCGGTTCATCGGACACGGCCGACGCGCAGCGCGCCGCCGATCGAGGCGCGGCCCGGTTGCAGGGCGGCGCGCGCGTCGTCGACGGCGAGCGCCAACGGTTCGCCGCGCCCCCTTTCGCTCAGGCGATCGCGCCGCCGCCGTCGATCAGCACGGTGGAGCCGGTCGCATACGGCGTGGACGCCAGATAGACGATCGCGTTCGCGACGTCCTCGGGCTGGCCGACGCGCCGCGCCGGCAGCCGTCCGGCCGCGCCCTGATAGAGCTTCTCGCGCGCTGCCTCGTCGAGCTTCGACCACAGCGGCGTGGCGATCAGCCCCGGCGACACGGTGTTCACGCGCACCGGCGCGAGTTCGAGCGCCAGCCCGCGCGCCAGCGCTTCGAGCGCGGCGTTGATCGCGCCTTGCAGCACCGACGCGCCGCTCGGCCGCACGCTCAGGAAACCCGACACGAACGTCAGCGAGCCGCCCTCGCGAATCTGCACGGCGCGCGCGACGCGGTAGGCGCCCCAGAACTTGCTGTCCATCGCCGCCTGCGCGTCCTTCAGGTCGAGCCCGCGCACCGGGCCGGTGGCCGTCTGCGCGGCCGACACCACCACGTGATCGAACGCGCCCGCCGCGTCGAGCCAGGCGCGCACGCCATCGTCGTCGGTGATGTCGAGCGCGGCGGTGCGCACGCCGTGGCCGATGCGCGACGCGCTCTCGGCCAGCTTCTGCGCGTTGCGCGAGACGATCGTCACGGTCGCGCCGCGCTCCGCGAACGCGCGTGCCGCCGCCTCGCCGATGCCGGAGCTGCCGCCCACCACGAGTACCTGCTTGCCGTCGAATGTCATCGGAAATGCCTCCATCAAGGTTGGTTCACGGGAATGCGGGCGCTTACCGCGCCGCTTCGGCCTCGCGCGCGAGCGCGGGGTAATCGGTGTAGCCGCGCGCATCGCCGCCGAACAGCGTGGCGCCGTCCGGCTCGGCCAGCGGCAGGCCGTGTTCGAGCCGGTACGGCAGATCGGGGTTCGCGATGAACGGCCGGCCGAACGCGACGAAATCGGCGTAGCCGTGCCCGAGCACCCAGTTCGCACGCTCGACGTCGTAGTTGCCGGCCACGATGATCGGTTGTACGAAACGTTCGCGGATCTCGCGGCGGAACGTCTCGGTGAATTGCGGCGCGTCGTCCCAATCGGCCTCGACCAGATGCAGATAGGCAATGCCGCGCGCCTGCAGGAACACGGCCGCCTCCAGAATGGTCGGCAAAATGTCGGGGCAGGCCATGCCGCGTGCGGTCAGGAACGGCGCGAGGCGGATTGCGGTGCGTTCGGCGCCGATCTCGTCGGCGATCGCGTCCACCACTTCCTTCAGGAAGCGCAGACGGTTCTCGCGCGAACCGCCGTATTCGTCGGTGCGCTGGTTCGACAGCGTGCGCAGGAACTGATCGACCAGATAACCATTCGCGCCATGCACCTCGACGCCATCGAAGCCGGCTTCGATCGCATTGCGCGCCGCTTGCCGGTAGTCCTGAACGATTTGTCGAATCTCGTCGATATGCAACGCGCGTGGCGTGGGGCAATCGACCATCGCGCCCTGGCCGGTGGCCGGATCGACCTTCCAGATCTGCGCGTCGAACGGCACCGCCGACGGCGCCACCGGCAGCGCGCCGTCGTGGAAATCCGGGTGCGACATGCGCCCGACGTGCCACAGCTGCAGGAACACGCGGCCACCCTCGGCATGGATCGCATCGGTCACGCCACGCCAGCCCGCGATCTGCGCGTCGCTATGGATGCCGGGCGTAAACGAATAGCCCTTGCCCTGCGGCGAGATCTGCGTGGCCTCGGTCACGATCAGCGCCGCCGAGGCGCGCTGCGCGTAGTAGCGCGCGTTCGTCGCGTTCGGCACGTCGCCGGGCTGCGTGCTGCGGGCGCGCGTCATCGGCGCCATCACGATGCGATGGGCGGTATCGCGGCCCGCCAGCGTGGCGAGGCTGAAAAGATCTGGATTACTGATGATCGTCATGGTCGATGTCACTCGTTGCGGATGAAGGAGGTGTGATGGCGCATGGGGCCGGTTCTTCCTGCATCGCCATGACGAACTCGATCGTCACACCGGGGGCGAGCGGCACGAACAATTGCAGCTCGCCGGACAGCGGCACGCGGTTCACCTGATGGCGCAGCCCGTGCTGCTGCACGCGCGCGATCAGGGTGGCCCATGCATCGCTGTCGTCGACGCGCAGCGCCACGTGATCGATGCGCGGCACGCCGCGGCCGGCCATCGCCGGCTGCGTCGCGCGCACCACGTGGATCACCGCACGGCCGTCAGCGTAGAACCAGCCGCCGTCCACCGCGAACGGCGGGCGCGGGCCGCGTGTCAGGGCGGCCACCTCGGCGAAGAAGCGGCATACGCCGTCGAGGTCGTCGGTGACGATCGTCGCGTGATCGAGTCGCATGAGTCAGCCTGGGCAAGAAGAACTGAAGCCCATTCTGAAACCGGCGCTCAATATTGAGAATTGGGCCGACTATTGAAGGATTTTCAAATAAAACGGAAAGATGTGAAGGCGGGGTGTGGGTGGGGAAGTTGGGTTGCGTTTGGCGGGGTGGTGGCTTCGGCGACCACGGTCGCGGTGGGCGCAGTAGCTCCGGTGGTCGAGCAGTGGCCGAGGCTGGCCAACCAATGCCCATGCGGTGGTCAAACGGCAGCCCAGTGGCAGCCGACCGGTATCAAGCCACAGCCGAGCAGTGCTCAAGCGCCAAACCCAACCACCACCGCCGTCAGCGCGCAGCCCGTTACGCGTCGAGCGCTCGCTCGATATCGCCGAGCAACCCGTCGAACCAGCGGCGCAGGCTGCGGTTCGACAGCGAACGCGGAATCGACCACGCAATCAGCTTGTAAACATCGTTGCGGCGCACCTTCGAGGCGCGGCCCGGCGCGAGCCATGCGTCGTTCTCCACCAGCAAGCGCATCGTCTGCAGGCCGATCACGATCGGCCAGATGCAGGCGAGGCGCAGCCGCATCGCCGTGGGCGGAATCGCGAACGTGTAATCGACGGCCGCGCGGAAATGGCCGAGCGACACGCGCACCAGATCGAGCATCACCGGCCGCGCAAGCTGCGAAGCGTCCTCGCGAAGCAGATCGGCCGGCGCAATGCCCGCGCGCGACAGCCGGTCGAGCGGCAGATAGCAGCGGCCGATCCGCACGTCCTTGGCTGCGTCGCGCAGCACATTGGTCAGTTGCAGCGCCTTGCCGAAACGAATGCCGAGCGCCTTCATCTCGTCGCCGTCGCGCAACAGCTTGCCGGGCTGATGAACCAGCGTCATGGTCGTCCAGAATTCCCCGACGCAGCCGGCCACCATATAGGTATAGCGATCGAGCGCCGCGTCGTCGGGCAGCGCGGCGAGCTGCCCCGAGGTTTCGTCGGGGAACGTGACGAGGTCGAACTCCATGCCCTGGCTCAACGTCGTGACGATACCGCGCACGGCCGCGCGATCCGTATCGTCGAGCTGCGCGAGGATCGCGAGCGCCGGCCCGAGCGATTCGAGCAGCACCTTCTCGTCGGATGCGGTTTGCTGGCTCGCCACCTCGGCCGCAATGGTGCGCAACGCCGCCTCGTCGGGCCGGCCATTGGTCTGCTCGCGCAGCGACAGCAGCCATTCGAGACGCCGCGCGGGCGGCAGCAGCGAGGTATCGGCGATCGTGTCCGCCGCTCGCGCAAGCAGGTAAGCGAGGCCGATCGGATCGCGCATGCCGGCGGGCAGCACGGCGAGCGTCAGGTAGAACGAGCGCGACACCCCTTTCAGCAAGGGGCCGAGCAAGTACGCGCGGGAGGCTTGGGTCATGCGGTGTTCGTGTGGGTCGTGGTTCCGGGCTGCCGCATTGTAGCCGCCATCCCCTGGCCGCCGCGCCATGCGCGCCGGAATCGCACCACCCCGCACGGTTTATGCGCAAAAAGATTTATTTTTTGAATTGCCCCGCGCCATCAAGAGCGCCCGCAGCGCCCCGCCGATGCGTACAATCGCACCCATTTGAACGAAAGAGTGTGGTGCCGACGATGGCAATGAAGAAGACGGATCTAGAAAAGAACAAGGCATTGAAGCTGACCAACCCGCTGAAGCAGACGGGTTCCTCGCCCTTCGGCAAGAGTGCGGTCGATTCGGCAGCGCTCGACCGGCGCGAACGCCGCCGCATCGAACAGGCGCAGGGCCTCGTGCCGTTCGCCTGCAAGCTCAACGTGGAACTGGTGGCGGACCTGCAAAAGCGCGCAGCCGAGCATCCGGAAGGCATGACGGGCCTGCTGACCGAACTGATCCAGGCCGGCCTCGCGCAACGCGGGCAATAAGCCGCCGGCCGATCGACAAACCGAAAAGTAAGCGGTCACTAACGGGGCGGAGCACAGTGGACACGACGTCCACGTGCCCCGGCCCGTTTCATTTGCTGCGCGGCATCAGGCTTCGATCGGTGCGGCGGCCGGGTAATCGAGCGTCGTGTCGTTGCTGCGGTTCACGAGGTTCGTGAACGTGATCGCGGCGATCGTCAGGCTCACCTCGATCACCTGCCGCTCGGTGAAGCCGGCCGCGATGAAGGCGTCGAACGCGTCGGCGGGCACCGTGCCGCGCGTCGTCACGAGCGTGCGCACGAAGCGAACCAGCGCGTCGCGGCGGTCGTCACCGGTTGGTTGGCCGGCGCGCACCTGCCGCATCGTGTCGGGCGACAAGCCCGCGTACTTGCCGGCCAGCGTGTGCGCGGCGAGACAGTAATCACAGCCGGCGTTTTCGCTGACGGCCAGCTTGACTGCTTCGATCTCGGCCTTCGTCAGCGTGCCGCCCGCGAGGAGCGCGTCGATACCCAGCATGGCGGACAGCGCTTCCGGGTGATGGGTGCCGATCGTCGCGTAGGCGTTCGGCACCTTGCCGACAGCCTTGCGGATCTTCGTGAACACTTCGGCGGTGGTGCCGGTGGCATCGGCGGGGGCGATCGTGGACAGACGGGACATGGTGGCTTCTCCTGCTTCGGGTTTCGGTTTGAGCGGTTCGTCACGGCTGTGACGGTGAAGCCAGTTTAGGCGTCCAACCAGAGTTATTTAATACTCAATTTTCGCTTAATCATGCTCATTCGTCTCACCACGACACCACCTCTGCAACAGCGTCGTCAACGCCCGGTCGCGCCAAGCCACGCGCATGCCAAGCCGGCACGTGCAAACGACGCGATCGATCTCCAGACTTAAATTCAGTACATCTGAACATTACGGCGCCACATGAAATCGACGTCGTCTCGACTCGACATCACAGCGCCATTAAAGCCGATGTATATGCATCGACCATCTTTCCCGCGAACGTGGCCGGGCCGCCTGATTCGACAGAAAGACATCGGCATCAAACGACTAAGAAACAACGAAGGAACGGCGAAGAAAGCTTAAAGCGGTACAACGAGGAGGGAATGGAACACCGGCACGAACGGCCGGTGCAAGGAACGCAGCGAAGGCGTTCCGGCTTCCCGCCGCGCCGAGCGGCGCGGGGAAGCCTCGCGCATCGTTCAATGATGCGCAAGCCATGCTTTTAAACGGCTTATTTCGCGATCAGGAAGCGGTCGCGGTTCTTTGCATCGCGAATCCACAGCGGTGCGCGGCCACGGCCCGACCAGGTTTCACCGGTCTTCGGATTATGGTATTTCGCTTCAACCGTGCTGGCCGGCTTGGCGGCCTTGTTCGATTTCGACGCGCGCTTGCGGCCGTAAATCTGATCTTCGGTAATGCCGAACTCGGCAACCAGGCCACGGATTTGCGCGATCACGGCGTCCAGTTCGGTAACGCGTGCGGCTTCGGTGCGCTCCTGGAGTGCGTCGAGTTGCGCTTTCAGTGCCTTGTAATTTTCTGCCATTTTATGACTCCCATTTTTTCGTGCAATTGAAACGATTGAGCAATCCCGTCATCGCTCGTCGGCAGTATAACCCTTGATAAACGCCATACGCCAACATCCGGTGCATTGGTGCGGTGCGCGATGCGCCACATTGGCTCGTGATCCCTGGCATGAATCGCCTGGCAATCGAATCCGGCATCGCCAATTTTCATTCGGATTCGGATGAAAATTGGCGATGCCGGCGCAATGTTTTCGAGGTGGAAAGCGTTTTAAAGGAATCCGTAACACCGGATCAACCACATTGAATCGCCGTTCAATCAATCCTATGCAGAAAAGACCACGGCAGCCATGCCGTCCATCTGGGTAAAGCTGCGAACGAAACGGTAAGGCTGATCGCCAATTCGAATGTCATTGCCGCCCGACGAAGTCAAACCGAGCATATCGTCGGCAAGTGAGACGGCAATCGTGCCGATCTTTTTCAATTCTTCACGCGGTTCGGCCGGATCGCCCAGATACACGGTGCAGACGTCCGGCGCGTGACGCATCATCACGACGCTGGTGGCCTTGTCGAGCGCGCGCTCCAGGTATTCGGCCAGCGCCTGCAATGATTCGGGTGCGCCGGTGCGGCCGCCATAGGCAGCCTGATCGTTTTCCATGATGTTGACCTCCCGGTGGGAATCGGTTGCCGGATTTGAATACGGCTCAACGCGACAAGCCGGTGCACACAGTATGGCCTGTGTTTGTCGCCGCGAAGACAAGGCGGCAAACGATCGGTGATGACGACCGGTGCGGTAGGGGAAAAAGCAGCGGAATACGGCCGATACGGAGCGGCGGCCGCTAGAACTCAGCTTGCCATGGATATCGATTCCATAACAAAAAGTAAAAAGTCCTTGTACCTGACATTGGATAACATCCATCACAGACATGAATCGTCGCGCGATAGAATCGTCCATCACGCAGAAACGCATACGTTTCCTCCGCCCCGTTGCAGAGCGTGGGTCGATTCCGACCTGCTGTCTTGACCGTGGCAAGCGGGTCGCCGCGCAGCCAGAACCGCCGCGCCCAACCCGTTCGCAGTCCGCAGTATGCCGAATGCGCCGACACCATACATATCCAGACAGGAATCCTCAATATGCAGACCAAGCCGTTCATCGCCCTTGAAGACGCAACCCGGGTTCTCGCCGCCGCCCGCGCGGAAGCCGAAGCCAACAAGTGGGCCGTGTCGATCGCCGTCGTCGATGACGGCGGCCACCTGCTCGGCATGGTGCGCCTCGACGGCTGCGCGCCGATCGGCGCGGAAATCTCGATCGGCAAGGCGCGCACCTCGGCGCTGGGCCGCCGCGAATCGAAGGGCTACGAAGACATGGTCAACGGTGGCCGCACGGCATTCGTCACCGCGCCGATCCTGACCACGCTCGAAGGCGGCGTGCCGCTGATCGTGGACGGCCACGTGGTGGGCGCCATCGGCGTGTCGGGCGTGAAGCCGGCCGAAGATTCGCAGATCGCAAAGGCCGGCGCCGCCGCCCTCGCCTGAGCGGGCCCCGCCCCAAGCCCTGGCCCGACTCGCCCCGAGACGCATCGCCGCCGCTTCCCACCGACCGACCGCGGCGCCCCAACCGATTTTTCTTTCAGGAGCAGACCATGACGGACATGACCCAGCGCGACAGCCTTCGCGTTGCCGAGAATCTCGCGCAATTCATCGAAACCGAAGCCCTGCCCGGCACCGGTATCGCGGCGGATAATTTCTGGCGCGGCTTTGCGGCCCTCGTGCATGAACTGGCGCCGAAAAACCGCGCACTGCTCGCCGAGCGCGACCGCCTCCAGGCGGAACTCGATACGTGGCACCGCGAGCATCCCGGCCCGGTGTCGGACCTGAACGCCTACCGCAGCTTCCTCGAAAGCATCGGCTACATCGTGCCGGCGCCGGCCAGCTCGAAGGCCACCACGGCGAACGTGGATATCGAGATCGCCGAACAGGCCGGCCCGCAACTCGTGGTGCCGCTGTCGAACCAGCGCTATGCGCTGAACGCCGCCAACGCACGCTGGGGCAGCCTGTACGACGCACTGTACGGCACCGACGCGATCCCCGATTCCAACGGCGCCGAGCGCTCCGCCCAATACAATCCGAAGCGCGGCGCGCAGGTCATCGCCTTCGCTCGCCGCTTTCTCGATCAGGCCGCGCCGCTCGCGCACGGCACGCACGCCGATTCCACCAGCTATCGCATCGAGAACGGCAAACTGTTCGTTGAACTGAACGGCAGCACCACCGGCCTGAAAGACCCGGCCCAGTTGATCGGCTTCCAGGGCGACGCCGCCGCGCCGTCGGCCATCCTGCTCAAGCACCACGGCCTGCATTTCGAAATCCAGATCGACGCCAACGATTCGATCGGCAAGACCGATTCCGCCCACGTGAAGGACGTGCTGATGGAAGCGGCCGTCAGCACCATCATCGACTGCGAGGATTCGGTCGCGGCGGTGGACGCCGACGACAAGGTCCAGCTCTATCGCAACTGGCTCGGCCTGATGGCGGGCAATCTCACGGAAGAAGTGTCGAAGGGCGGCAAGACGTTCACGCGCCGCCTCAACGCCGACCGGCAGTACACCGGAACGAACGGCGACACCGTCACGCTGCATGGCCGCTCGCTGCTGTTCATCCGCAACGTCGGCCACCTGATGACGAACCCGGCCGTGGTCGATCAGGAAGGCCACGAGATCCCGGAAGGCATTCTCGACGGCGTCGTCACCACGCTGTGCGCGCTGCATGACCGCACCCACAAGCTCAACTCGCGCACCGGCTCGATCTACATCGTCAAGCCGAAGATGCACGGCCCGGCCGAAGTGGCGTTCGCCAGCGAGCTGTTCGGGCGCATCGAGAGCCTGCTCGGCCTGCCGCGCAACACCATCAAGATGGGCATCATGGACGAGGAGCGCCGCACCAGCGTGAACCTCGAAGCGTGTATCGCGCAGGCGTCGGAACGCGTCGCGTTCATCAACACGGGCTTCCTCGATCGCACCGGCGACGAAATGCACACCTCGATGGAAGCCGGCCCGATGATGCGCAAGGGCGACATCAAGTCGAGCAAGTGGATTGCCGCCTACGAGCGCAGCAACGTGCTGGCAGGCCTCGCGGCCGGGCTGCGCGGTCGCGCGCAGATCGGCAAGGGCATGTGGGCGATGCCGGACCTGATGCACGCGATGCTCGAACAGAAGATCGCGCATCCGAAGGCCGGCGCGAACACCGCCTGGGTGCCGTCGCCGACCGCCGCCACGCTGCACGCACTGCACTATCACGAGATCGACGTGCAGGCGGTGCAGAAGGAACTGGAAAAGACCGACCTTGCAAGCCTGCGCGACGAACTGCTGAGCGGCCTGCTGACGATTCCGGTCGTCGCGAAGGCCGAATGGAGCGAGGACGAAATCCGCAGCGAAGTCGAGAACAATGCGCAGGGCATTCTCGGTTACGTGGTGCGCTGGGTCGATCAGGGCATCGGCTGCTCGAAGGTGCCCGACATCCATAACGTCGGCCTGATGGAAGACCGCGCGACGCTGCGCATTTCGAGCCAGCACATCGCGAACTGGCTGCGCCACGGCGTGGTGTCGCCGGAGATGGTGCGCGAAACGCTGGAGCGCATGGCAAGCGTGGTCGACAAGCAGAACGCCGGCGACCCGAGCTATCAGCCGATGGCGCCCGACTTCGACAAGTCGCTCGCGTTCAAGGCCGCCACCGCGCTCGTGTTCGAAGGCCGCGAGCAGCCGAGCGGTTATACCGAGCCGCTGCTGCACGCGTTCCGCCTGCAAAAGAAAGCCTGAGCGCGCGGCGCCGATAAGCGGCTGAATCGCGGCCGCTGATGTCATCTGCACCCCGAAGCGTCGGACGCGAGTCCGGCCTTCGGGGTGTTGTCATTGGTGGCGCGCGGCGATCACCCCGCCATCTGCGCGAGATGCCATGCCTCCGTTTCATCGTTCGCCGGAAACATGCTCTCGATGCGCAACTCCTGCGCGGCGATGCTCTGCGGCGTGCCGACGGTGGCCACCATCGAGAAGTATTCGACCACGCGGCCATCGACCTCGAAACCGATCGGAATCACCGGCACGGCCGCCGACTGCGCGGGCGCGCTGCGCAGCCGCCAATCTGCAGGCACGCCGGGATACGCGAGCAAGGCATCGAGCAATTGCCGCGTGCCGCCGTCGACGACGTTCCCTACCGCCTCGCGCTGCACGCGTTGCAGCATCGCGCAGGCCGCCTGCGGCCAGTCGTGCACGAAGGGCCGCAAGCCCTGCGGATCGAACAGCAGATGCAACAGGTTGCGCGGGCTCGGGCGCGCCGCCAGATCGACGAAGCGCCCGAACAGGCGCGGCGCGGCGGCGTTGGTGCTCAATACGTTCCAGTAGCGGTCCATCGCGATGGCGGGAAACGGCTCGTGCTGCCGCAGCATCCGGTCGACGGCGCGCGTGACGGCCTGCATCTCCTGCGCATTCCACGCCGTCTCGGGAAACAGCGGCGCATAGCCGGCCGCCAGCAGCAGGCCGTTGCGCTCGCGCAGCGGCACGTCCAGCGTTTGCGCGAGATCGAGCAGCGTCTGCCGCCCCGGCACGCTGCGGCCGCTCTCGATGAAGCTGATCTGCCGCTGCGACACGCCGGCCTCGTACGACAGATCGAGCTGGCTCACGCCGCGCACGTCGCGCCAATGGCGCAGCAAGTCGCCGAGCGCGGTCGGCGGGCGTTTCTTAGGCGCGGAGGCGATGAAATCCATATCGATCAGTCCTGCGAAGCGATGCCCGCACGATACCGGCTTACGCCGGGGCGTGCCAGCGATGGGCGTCGAACGGCGCATCGAGCGGCGGCTGCGCGACGCTGCCCGTGTAGTTGGTGACGGTCGAGGCGGCCACCACGGCGATCGTTTCGAGCACTTGGGCGGGCGCAAAACCGGCGTCGAGAAAGCGTTGCAGCTCGGCGTGCTCGATGCGGCCGCGCGTCTCGATCAGCCGCCGCGCAAACGTCGAGAGCGCGTGAGCCCGTGCATCGCCGGATGCGCCGCCCGCGCGGATCGCATCGACATCGACCTGCGGTACGCCCTGCTGCAGCGCCAGCGCGCTATGGAACGCCACCGCCCATTCGCAACGGTTGGCGACGGCGTTGGTCAGCAGCAGCGTCTGGATCTCGGCTTCCGAAAAGCTGCCCGCATGCACGCTGGCGAACAGGCCGACGAAGCCGTTGAGCAACACGGGCGAGCCCGCCATCGCGCCAGCGATCGCGGGAATCGTACCGAACGCGGCATGCAGTTGTTCGAGGGCGGCCACCGAAGCGGGCGGCGCCGAGGCAAGCGTATGAACGGGAAAGTGGGACATGGTGACTCCTGGGTTCGCCGCGCGGCGGGGCTGCCGCGCGATGAACCCAGCTTAGGGTCGCGGGCACGGCCGGCCAATTACATGCGAGGTAATCGGCAGGCCGCGCCGGGCGCCTAGGCGGCCGTGGTGTGCGGCTCGGCAGCGCGCCGCACCCGGCCCGGCGGCAGCATCGATTGCCGGTAGATGCGCTTGGCCATCTCCAGGAACGCCGTCATCGCACTCGATACATAGGTATCCTCACGGCGCACGAACATGGTTTCGACGTGCGCCAGCTCGCGCGGCAAGCGGTGCAGCGCCACGTCGCCCGAGGTGGCCGCGTCGGCCACCACGCCCTTCGGCAGCAGCGTGATGCCCACGCCGGCCGACACGCAGTTGACGATCGCGTCGAGCGAGCCGAATTCGAGCGGCTTCGCCACCACCACGCCGATCCCGGTCAGGAACGCGTCGAGCCGCTGCCGGTACGAGCAACCGGCCTGGAACACCACCGTCTTCAGGTCGCGCTGGCCGGCCAGTTCCTTCAGCGAACGGATCGCGGGGCTGGTGACGAGCACCAGCTCTTCCGCGAACACCGGCTCGACATACAGCGCCGGATGCTTGACCGGGCCGGCCACGAACGCGCCGTCGAGCCGGTAGTCGATCACGTCCTGCATGAGCCCTGCGGTGGTGCCCGAACTGACGACCAGCCGCACATCGGGCCAGGTGCGTGCGAATTCGGTCAGCAGCGGCGAAAGGCGCAGCGCCATGGTGGTTTCGAGCGTGCCGAGCGTGAGCGTGCCGGACGGCTCGCCGGTGTCGGTGGCCGCCGAGCGCGCCTCGGACACCAACTGCGCGATCTTGCCGACGAACGGCAGCATCCGCTGCGCGGCCGGTGTGACGGTCACGCCGCGCGCATGGCGCTGGAACAGCGTCACGCCGAGTTCGTCTTCCAGCGAGCGGATGCGCGCGGTGACGTTCGACTGCACGGTGTGCAGTTCGGCCGCCGCCTTGTTCATGCTGCCGTGGCGGGCAACGGCTTCGAGAGTCTTGAGATCGGCCAGGTCCATGATCGATGACGGCCATGCCGCCGCAAAGGATGATCGACGCCACGATTGTAGCGACGCGCCCGGCGCGCCGGGAAACGAGAATTCAGCATAACAGCTATCTGAATTGAAGATAGCCCCTATCTCGACAATTCAGTTCTGTGGATTGGTGATGGCGCGTAACCTCCCGCTATCGAATCGAGTGAAGGAACCCCTGCCATGCATCGCGCCGCCGACTCCTCCGCTCACGCCACGCGCGCGGCGCGCGGCGTGAGCGTCGCCCGGGCCACCCTGTCCGGCTTCTGCGCCAGCCTGATCGGCATCGGGCTGGCGCGCTTCGCGTACACGCCGCTGCTGCCGGCGATCGTCGATGCGCACTGGTTCGCGCCCGCGCTCGCCGCCTATCTGGGCGCCGCCAACCTGGCCGGTTATCTGGCCGGCGCATTGGCGGGCCGCCAGGCCGCCGCGAAATTCGGCGTGACCACCACGCTGCGCGCGATGATGCTGCTGGCGACGCTCGCGTTCGCGGCCTGCGCGTTTCCGGTGTCGTTCGGCTGGTTCTTCGCATGGCGCTTCCTGGCCGGGGTGGCCGGCGGCGCGCTGATGGTGCTGGCCGCGCCCACCGTGCTCCAGCATGTGCCGGCGGCGCGGCGCGGGCTGGCGGGCGGCGTGATCTTCATGGGCGTGGGCGTCGGCGTGATCGCCTCGGGCACCGTGGTGCCGCTGCTGCTGCAACGCAGCCTGCAGGATGCGTGGCTCGGCCTCGGCGTGCTGTCGCTGGCGCTGACCGCGATCGGCTGGACCGGCTGGCCGCGCGACGCCGCGCAGCACGCCAGGCCGGTGCAGCATCGCCCGGTCAAGGCCACGCGCACGCTGCGCGCGCTCTACGCCGAATACGCGCTGAACGCGGCCGGCTGGGTGCCGCACATGATCTTCCTGGTCGATTACGTGACGCGCGGGCTCGGCCAGAGCCTGCAGGTCGGCGCGCAATATTGGGTGCTGTTCGGCATCGGCGCGACGCTCGGGCCGGTGCTGGCCGGCGCGCTCGCCGACCGGATCGGCTTCGGCAACGCGCTGCGGCTCGCCTTCGTGCTCGAAATCGGCGGCGTGGCGATCCCGGCGCTCGGCCTGGGCGCCGTGTGGCTGATGCTGTCGAGCGTGGTGGTGGGAGCGTTCGTGACCGGCACCGTGCCGCTGATGCTCGGCCGCCTGCACGAGCTGCTCGCCCATCATCCCGCGCAGCAGGACCCGGCATGGCGCACCGCCACGGTCGGCTTCGCGCTGTGCCAGGCGCTGGCCGCCTACGGCTTGTCGTTCGTGTTCTCGCACAGCGGCGGCGACTACCGCGTGCTGTTCGTGATCGGTGCCGCCGCAATGATCCTGGCGCTGGCGATCGATATCGTCGCCGCCGCCACCGCGCGCCGCGACTGATTCGCCGCCTACCGTCATTCCATCTTCCGACCGGCCCTGGAGATCCGCCCCCATGTCCCGCCCCGCCGCCACGCCCGCACCTCGCCCCGAACCGACCGCCGCGCCCGCCGGCGCGAGCGCGGGCGGCTATGCCGAGCGCAACGCGCGCTACTGGAAGCGCAATCTCGCCGTCTGCGTGTTCGGCTCGTTCACCACGCTGGTCAGCCTCAGCATGTTGCTGCCGTTCCTGCCGCTGTACGTCGAGCAGCTCGGCGTGGCATCGCCGGCCGCCGTGGTGCAATGGTCGGGCGTGGCGTTCGGCGCGACCTTCTTCGGCACGGCGATCACCGCGCCGCTGTGGGGCCGGCTCGCCGACCGCTACGGCCGCAAGCCGATGCTGATCCGCGCCGCGATCGGCATGGCGGTGGTGATGTCGCTGATCGGCGTGGCCCACAGCATCACGCAGCTCGTGGCGCTGCGGCTCGCGGCCGGGCTGATCGGCGGTTATGCATCGGCGTCGATCGTGATGGTCGGCACCCAGGCGCCGCGCGAGCGCGCCGGCTGGGCGCTCGGCGTGCTGTCCACCGGTGCGCTGGCCGGCAACCTGATCGGGCCGCTGGTGGGCGGCTTCCTGCCGGCGCTGGTCGGCATTCGCGGCACGTTCTTCGTGGGCGGCGCGGTGATCGCGGTGGCCGCCGCCGCGACGATCCTGCTGGTGCGCGAGGATTTCGACCGCAGCCGCGACGTGCGCCCCAAGGCGTCGCGCGGCGCAAATGCGGGCGCCCAGGCCGACACCGGCCGCCGCGCCGCGCTCGGCGTGCTGCTGCTCACGGCGATGATGGTGTTGCTGGCGAACATGTCGATCGAGCCGATCATCACCGTGTATATCGGCCAGCTCGGCGTGCCGCACGGCGAGCTGGCGCGTACCGCCGGCATCGTGATGGCCGCCTCGGCGTTCGGCAGCATGCTGACCGCGCCACGGCTCGGCGGCCTGGCCGACCGGGTGGGCGGCTGGCCGGTCATCATCGGCTGCCTGCTCGTGACCGGCCTCGTGATGCTGCCGCAGGCGTTCGTCACGCACTGGTGGCAACTGGCGCTGTTGCGCGGCGCGATGGGCATGTCGCTGGCGGGGCTGCTGCCGTCGATCGCCAAGCTGGTGCGGCACGCCGTGGACGAGCATTCCTCAGGCAGCGTGCTCGGCTACCTGCAATCGGCGCAATTTTCGGGTCAGGTCGTCGGGCCGCTGCTCGGCGGCCAGATCGGCGCGCACGTGGGCCTGCACGCGGTGTTCTTCGTGACCAGTGCACTGCTGGTGCTGTGCGCCGGGCTGAACGGCTGGGTCCTCGCGCGCGGCAAGGCGGCCGGCAAGCTGTTGCGCTGAGGCGCGCTGCGGCACGCATTCGCCCCCCTATGCCTCAGACAATTTTTTTCGGCTTGGCGAACGACTATTGACGTGCGATAACAGGGTTATCCCTGACTTCACCGGAGCCCGACGATGGCCACGCTAGAGGCGTTCCGCTCCGTGCTCGACGACACGCGCACGCCGGAAATCATCCGCAATCACATCATCGATTCGCTGCAATACACGCTGCGCAATCACGGCCAGATCTTCACCGCGAAGGAGATCGAATGGCTGAGTACCTGGGACGACCCGCGCATTCCGCTCGCCGCGCGCAAGGAACTCGCCAAGCGCGAACCGGCTTCGGCCGACGCGCATTGAACGGTGTTCGTGCCACGGTAGCGGCAGTTGCCGCCGCCGAGCCGCCGCAATAGACAACGCCCGCGCATGCGCGGGCGTTTTTCATGGCGAGCCGGTTTTTCTTCCGGCCCCGTATCAACCGGCCGCCCGCCCGCGCTCGCGATGCAGGCCGCCGTGCTTACTGCAGGCCGAAATCCACACGTGTGGTCGCGCCCTTGTCTTCGATGCCCTTCGCATCGAGCTTCGGCGCGACGATGAACATGCGGCCCGGATCGACCTTGCCATCCAGATACTGCCGCACGGCCTGGGCGCGCTGCTGGGCGAGGGCGCGCAGGCCGGCGTCGTCGGCCGGCGCGTGCGCTTCGAGCGCCTGCTTCATGTCGGCCTCGGGCAGCGTCTTCTGCATGCCGATCAGGTTGCGCGGCTTCTTGAAATCGGCCGCCTTGTAGGCTTCGGTCAGGTATTTGAGGTATTCGTCCGGCGCGACCTTGACTGTCATCGGATCGACGCTCTCGCCCTGCCCCACCACCCCCTTCAGCTTCTGCTGACGCACCAGCCGTTCGACATAGGCTTCGCGCAGGCCCGGCAGGTCGCGCGCGGGATCGACGCGGCCAGTCAGATCGAGCCGGACCGACGGCTTCTGGGCCAGCAGCTTCGAGATCGTGTCGAGCTTCTGCTTCGAAGCGTCCGTCAGCGTGGCGAGGCCCGGCGCGAATTCGACGTAGCCCAGTTCCTCGCCATTGCCACCGAACGCGCTGGCCAGCAGCGAGAACGGCGAGGTGACGGCCTTCTTCAGCAGGTTCAGCACCGCATGCCAGATCAACCCGCTCACGCTGAACTCGGGGCTCGACAGCGACCCCGACACCGGAATGTTCACGTCGATCTCGCCGCGCGAATTCTTCAGCAGCGAAATCGCGAGCCGCACCGGCAAGCGCGTGGCCGTGTCGTTGTCGATGTGATCGCCGAACGTGAGCTGGTCGATGAAGATGTGGTTGTTGGCGCTCAGTTGGTCGTTCGCCAGTTGGTAATGCAGATCGACATTGAGCTTGCCCTTCGTGATCGGATAACCCGCGTACTTGGTCGAGTACGGCGTGAGGTTGGTCAGCTCGATGCCGTGCGCCGAGGCCGTCAGGTCCAGCGCCGGCTTCGCGATCAATGGATTCACCGAGCCCTTGATCGAGATCGGGCCGTTGCCCTCGAGGCCGGCCGCGATGTCCACCGGCGCGCTGTCGCGCGATTCGGTGCCGAATGCGCCCACCGTGCCCTGAATGTCGATCAGATCGGCCGTGTAGTTCGGCTTGATGAAGTTGTCGGTGTAAGTGACCCGGCCGCCTTGCAGCACCAGCTCGCCGAAGCGCATCCGCACCGGCTGGCTCGGCGGCTCGGCCGCCTTGACCACGACCGGCACCGAGGCGGGCAGCGGCGCGCTGGCGGCGTTCGTTGCGGCGGCGGTAACCGCCGCTTTCGACGCAGCCCCCGACGCCGGCTGCGCGCTCGCCGCCGCGACGGCCGATGCCGTAGCTGACGCCGCACTCGCTGCCCCGGGCGACAGCGGCACCGGCTCCGCGCCGCTCGCGTCGCGGGTCAGCGATTGCGCCGGGCCGGTTTGCTTGGCCACCACGTCGCTGAGATTCAGGCGCCCCTGCGCATCGAGCAGCACGCGGCCGTAGAAGTTCGCGAACGTCACCCGCGCGGCATCGACATCCACGCCCTGCGCGCTGTCGTAGTTCGCCTTCAGGTTCGACAGCGCCAACGAGCGCCAGCCCGCGAACGGATCGGAGGTGGCCTTGTCGAGCATCCGCACGTCGACCAGCGCGACGTCGCCGCGATAAGCCGCCTTCGTCGCCGCCTTGTTTTGCGACACGGCGAGATTGCCTTTCGCATTGAGCAGCGCGCTCGCGACCGTGGCATTCAGCGCGCCGCCGAAATACGGTTCGAAGGCCGCCGCGTCGAGCCGGTTGCCGTCGATGCGCAGATGCGCGTCGAGCGGTGTGGCCGTGATGTCGCCCGTGACCGCGAACGTGCCCTTGCGATTCAGCGTGGTGCGCAGCGAGAGCGGCAGCGGCTTCGACAGGTCGTCGGTGATCGGCCCGATCTTCGCCTGCAGCGGCGCGAGCGCCAGCTTGACCGGGCGCGGCGTGGACAGATCGGTGAAGCCGGCCTTCGAATCGGTCAGATTCAGTTCTCCGATGCGGTAATGCCACGGCTCGGAGGCGGTGGCATTACCGCCCTTGGCGTTCGCGGCCGGCCGTGCGGGCTTGGCGGGAGCGACCAGCGAGGCCAGGTCGATATCGCCGTTCTTGAGCCGCGCCGCATCCACGGCGAGGCCGTTCACGTCGACGCTGGCGATGTCAGCATTGCGCGCCGCGACGTCGATGCGCTGCACGTTCACCGTCGCCTTCTGCAACGTCAGCACCGGGGCCTTCGCATACGGCGCGCCGACCTTCAGCGCGCTCAGCGTCAGCGTGCTCGGCCCGACGTTCGCCGCGAACGGCGTCTTCGACCAATCGGCGAACGCATCGACCGACGCACCGAGCTTGCCGTCGATCAGTTTGGCCGAGGTCGCACCCGACAGATACGGCGCGAGCGCCGGCAGCGCCAGCGCGTCGAGCGTCAGATGGCCGCCCGCCTGCTGCTGCGTAAGGCTGAACGCCCCGGCCGCGCTGAACGCGCCGCCCTGCGCCAGCGTGGTCGACACCCAGAACTTCGCCGGCTGCCGGCCCTGCAGCGTGAAACCGGACAACGTGGTCTTGAGGTTCGCCAGCGTGAGCGCGGCGGCGGGCGCGACCGACGCATCGCTGACGTGGATCGTGCCGTCGTCGATCGCGAGACGCGCCACCGTGAGGTCGAGCGGCTGGGGTTTGGCCGCCTGTTTCGTCGCGGCGGCTGCGCTGGCCGCACCGGCCGACGCCGCCACCGGCTTGTCGGCCCCGCTGCCTGGCTGCGACGCCGCCAGCTTCTGCACGTTCAACACGCCCGCCGCATCACGCGACAACGTGACGACCGGCTTCACGAGACGAATTTCGCTGAAATGCAGCACGTTGCGCAGCGGTTCGAGCGACGCGGCGTCCAGATGCAATTGCTGCGCCGCGAACAACGGCCGGCCAGCCGGATCGGTCACGTTCGCATCGGCCAGATCGACGGTGCCCGACACGCGCAGCGCGGGCGCATCGCCGTCGATCGAGAAGCGCACGGCCAGGTCGCTCGACAGCCGGCCCGACGTAACCTCCACCGGCAGCTTGGCCGGCGCGTAGGACAGCAGCTTCGGCACATCGAGGCCGTCGAACTTCAGGTTGATTTCCGACTCGCGCGACTGCGCGAACGGCTTGGTCTTGCCGTCGACCGCGATCGGGCTGCCATCGAGGCGCAACTTCAGCGTGGGCTGCACGAAGATGTTCGTCTTGGACGGCAGCGTGGCGACGAACGGCACGCCGAGCGACCATTGATCGATCGTGTGCGCGGCGCCGAGCAGACGGTCGTCGAAATCGATGCGCCCGTTCGTCACCTGGATATTCGACACCGAGAAGCGCGCCGGCCCCGACGACGATGGCGTGGAAGAGGGCTTCGAGAACTTGTCGACGATATCGCTGAAATTGAAGCGTTGCGCGTCGTAGCGAACGATATGGAAGCGCGGGGAATCGATGCGCACTTCGTCGACGATCGGCGCGCCGCGCAGCAGCGACGACCACGCCGCGCGCACGGTGAGCTTGCCGATATCGACGAACGAACCCTGGCCGCTGCGCTCGCCGAGGTGTACGCCGTCGGCCTCGAGCCGCAGCGTGTAGGGGTTCAGCGAGATGCGCGCGATGCTGGCCGGGCGGTCGAGCTGGCGGCTCAGTTGCTGTTCGGCGAGATGGCGGATCAGCGGCGGCGCGGCGAAGAAACCGAGCAGGCCGAACACGGCCAGGAACGCGACGATACCGAGCGCCACACGCTTCGTGCGACGCGAGCGGGCCACGCCGCCGAGCCGCTGCGCGACGGAGGAACGGGATGTTTCAGGCGGGTTTTTCCGAATGCTGGACATGCTGAGTACCGTTGTGACGACGGCAGAATGCCGTCTGCAAAATCGAGACGGGAAGCCCGGCTTCCGGAAGTATAGGCGGTCGGCGGGGCGCGGCGGTGTCGAGGGGGAACGGAGGTGGAGGGAGATCAAGGGGCGGGAGCGGGGGCGCATCTACTCCTACTGGCTGTCTGCCCCACCGATTAGCCAAGCGCGTCGCGCTGGAGTTCGTGGGTCCGGCACTCGGCGCATTAAGCGCGTAGCGGTTGGCTTGCATCACTTAGATGCCTGTTATGCACATTCAAAAATACTGGGCAGCGCGAGCGATCATCAGCGAGACAAAGACGACGAAGTGCAAACCAGCCAGAGTTTCAGGCAGACGCTCGCAGTCACGCGCCAGCCTGCGAAAGCAATTGAGCCAGCCGAAGCTACGTTCGACCACCCAGCGTCGCGGCAAAAGCACAAAGCCTTTCTTCGCCTCGGGTAGTTTGACCACCTGCAACTCGATGCCTTCGACTCTCGCGGCCGCTGCCGCATCCTTGCCGGTGTAGCCCTGATCTGCGAAAGCGAGTTTCACCGTTTTTCCCGTGGCTTGCTGGACTTGTTGCGCTAGTTCCTGGACCTGAGCGCGCTCTTGCTCGTCGGCTGGCGTGATGTACACGGCCAACAAATGTCCCAATGTGTCGACAGCAATATGCGTTTTGCTGCCATGCTTGCGTTTGCAACAGTCGTATCCTGCGCGCGGACCGCTCTTGCATGTGGATTGAAGCGTGCGCCCATCGAGAATGACCGCGCTGGGTTGGCCCTGGCGCGCCTGCGCGACGCGAATGATCGAGCGTAGATCGTCGGTCATCGGTCATCGCTTCAAAACACCCGGCGCGAAGCCATCGTTGTGTCTGCTGATAAACAGCTTCCCACGGTGGAAAATTGGTCGGCAGTAATCGCCACGGCGCTCCCGCGCGCGCCAGCCAGCGCAATGCGTTGTACAGCTCTCGCAGTTCATATTGTCTGCGGTGCGTCCTCTTTCATCAAGGTCAGATAGGGCGCCACGAAGTCCCATTCTTCATCCGTTACATCGCTTGGGTAGCGTGGCATTTTTTCCATCCCTCCTCGACCGATATAAGCTAGAAAAGTGCATAACACGCTCTAACCAATGGCACTTTTCCTGCCGCCTAGTTCACCTATCGCGCTGTTGAGCGTCAGTTGCCTCAAGATACCGAATTGCTCTATACCCAATGTTTCTTTTAGGAGACTCATCATCGTCGCCACGGCAATTTCTTTGTTAGCCTCTTCGCCGTTCCAATTCCCCATCGCCAACAAATCTGAAAAAGCTTTGTACATGCGATTGATAAGTTCCGCTCGATTCGGAACGCTCGCCGCTAGCTCCGAAGCCGATAGCTGCGCATCGGCTCCCATCTGCCTTAGTACTTTCTCGAATTTTTCTAGAAGAGCATTAATGTCGTCCGGAACCCAGAGCGACCAGCGCGTACGAAGGCGCAAAAGTTCGGCCGAATAGGTGAGTGCATTCTTGTGTGGACCTGTTTGAATTATTCCCGCTAACACCTCACGGAATTGTGTTGTGTACTCTTCGCAAAATTGCATGTACCTGTCAAAGGCCACAATTGCCATATGTGATCCCGCTGTATCGAACGCACGACTGATAGCATCCCTACGCGTTGCGTCAGCGCGATTCCTATGAGCGATCACCAATGCGACACCTTGGGCAATTGCCGCACCTAAAACAGTCCCGATAAACCCAATCAGGGCCACGTAAATACCACCAGTTGCTATCGTCGAAACACCGCTGACAGCCACGGCACTCGAAGCGACAACCGCCGAAGCCGACATTCCTATCCCCTCCTCATTTTCAGTTGCGTGGATGCTGTGCGAATTCGCGCCGTCAGAGTCATTAATCGACAAACCCTCAGCCGAGGTTCATAAGCTATGCACCGCCGGCTGTCGGGAGTCTTTGCAGGTTCCCTACCCTCACGAGGAGATGCCTCATCAAGGTCCGCCTAGCTGGCATTTCCCATTTACCCATTCGCGCCACGATTCACTTGATCAACCGCATCCCCGCGACCTTCGAGGCCGTCACGTCAAACGTAGCCGTGTACTCACACGCCGCAACATGCCCCGACCGCTCGATCAGGCAGTCCGCGAAATCCGCCTTCTGCGACGCGACGAAAACGCGAAGTGCCTTTCGCACCGTGTCCGCACCTTCGACCACCAGTTCTTTGGTGGCGATCATCGAGTCGATGATATTTTTCATCTGTTCGCGCTCGACGCCGTAGCAACGCCCCAGGACCCACACGACCTCGACCAGCGCGATTTGCGAAATGTACCCCGGCCGCTCGGCCGACAGCGACTCCATCAGCATGGTCGCCTTCTTCGACTGCGCGGCATCGTCCTGGGCGAAGTAGCGGACCAGCACGTTCGTATCCAGTCCGATCATCGCGCAGATGCTCCCTGCTGCGCGACGGCCATGTTCATGTCCTCGATCGACACCGGTTTTGCGGGCTTCTTCACGATACCCTTGAGCGACGCCAGCGATTGCGTGGCGGGATAGACCTCATACCGGCCGGTCGCCTCGTTGAAGCTGAATTCGATCCGGTCGCCGGACTCCAGACCAAGCTGATTGCGCACGTCCACCGGGATCGTGACCTGGCCCTTTGAAGTCATCGTTGCTGTTGTCATGGCGACACCTCCTTTACTCCTTACTTTATGGTAAGGAATTTGGAAAAGCAAGCGTGTCCCAAGCGCGCCGCACCACTAAAAACACCCATGTTGACTCACGTCACTCGCCGAGCCCCTCGCGCCACCCGCCCCGCCGCCAAGTCCCACGCCCCGCTCCCCACCGTCTTCAACACCACCGCCCCGCCCTTTTCCACACCGTCGCGCACCGCCGCGCCGATCGTGCCCACCTGCGACCAATCCGCGCCGGACTGAATCAGGTCACCGGCCTCGGCGCGCGCCGCCTGCCGGTCGTCGACGAACAGGCGGCTCGCGCGAATCGTCTGCGCCGCGATCTCCGCCGCATCGGGCGTGAACGCGCCCACGCCGATCACGAGCCGGTTCTCCCTGGCAGCCTCGGTATACACAGGCACTTTGCTGGTCGTCGCCATGACGACCGTATCGACCTCGTCCGGTATCGCGCCACCGCCCGCCGCCGCGCCAGCCAACCCCGCCACGATCACGCCCTGCTGCGCGAGCCGCGCGCAAAACGCCGCCTCCGTTTCCGCACTGCGCCCCCGCACCCAAAGCCGCGCCGCCGGATACAGGTTGCCCATCGCCAGCGCATGCGCGTGCGCCTGCTGCCCGGTGCCGACGACCAACATCGCCTTTGGCTGCGACGCATGCAGCACACGCACGCCGAGCATCGACAACGCCGCCGTGCGACGCGCGGTGACGGTCGGCCCATCGAGGATGAACTCGGGGCGGCCCGTCTCGCCGTCGCACACGGTCACGGCGCCGAAGATCGTCGGCAGGCCGCGCTGCGCGTTGCCGGGCGCGACACTCACGAGCTTGTGGATCGCCACGTCGCGTGCGCTGGCCGGCATCGACAGCAGCACGCCATCCGCGCCGAGCGGCACGCCGACGCGCACGGGCGAATGAATCTCGCCGGCCTCGTGCTGCACGCTGGCTTCGGCCAGCGCATCCACGAGCGTCTTGAAATCGAGCAGCGCCGCCGTCGCCGCGGCGTCGAACACGGGAATCGAACTCATCGAGGTTGCCTTGATCGCGTGGAAGAAGAAGAAAAAGAACGGCCCGCGCCAGCGATGACCGCCATCAGAAGCGGCCGGCGCGGAACGGCGTCAGATCGACGGCAGGCGTCTCGCCGGCCATCCGCTGCGCGATCAGCTCGCCGGTCAGCGGGCCGAGCGTCAGGCCCAGATGCTGGTGCCCGGTGGCGACGAACACGTTCCGCACCACCGGCAATGCGTCGATCATCGGCAGATAATCGGGCAGCGTCGGGCGGTCGCCGAACCAGCGCGTCGCGATCTCGGGCCGCGGCTCGGACGGGAACAGCGCGCCGAACTGCCTCGCGAGCATCTCCGCGCGGCGCCAGTCCGGCGCCTCGGGCGGCCCAAGCTCGACGGTGCCGGCCAGCCGGATGCCGTCCTGCATCGGATTGCATGTAAAACCGCGCTCGACGAAGCTGACCGGCACCGAAATCGCCGCCCCCGACGGTTGCGCAAGCTGGACGTGATAACCGCGCTCTCGCGTGATCGGAATCCGGAAGCCGAGCGTTTGCGCGAGCACCGCGCTGCTTGCGCCCGCCGCAATCAGCAGCTTGCCGAACTGCCGCGTGTCGCCGCCGATGCGTACGCTGACGCGGCCATCGGCCAGCGGGCGAATCTCGCTGACGGGCGCCTGCACGAACCGCGCGCCGGCGGCGATGGCGGCATCGACAATCCGCATCACGGCCAGCCTCGGGTTCGTGATCGACGCCATGCCGGGGAAATACCGCGCGTGGCTGATCCGCTCGGTCAGCGTCGGCAGGTAGTCGCGGCGAACCTGCGCCGCGTCGAGGTTGCGGTAGGCCACGCCATGGCGATCGAGCAGGCGCAGATGCCGGCGCTCCTGCCCGGCGTCGGCCGGCCTCTCGAACACGTAGAGCGAGCCGATGTCGCGATACAGGTCATTCAGGATCGGCTGCGCGAGCAAGCGCCGCCAGGCGGCCGCGGCCATCGTCACGATGCTGGCCAGCGATTCGGTATTGCGTCGAAAATTCGTCGGCAGCGATTGCCGGGCGAACGCGGCCATCCACGGCGCCATCTTCGGGATGCCGCGCTTGTGCAGCTTCAGCGGGCTGTCGGCCTGCAACAGCATGCGCGGCATGCCCGCGAGCGTGTCGGGGCTCGCCAGCGGCGCGACGTGATCGACGGCGATGATGCCGGCATTGCCGAACGAACACCCGCGCCCCGGCTCGCCGGTGTCCGCGAGGTGAACGCGAAAGCCCCTTGCCGTCAGGTTCAGCGCAGCGTTCGCGCCGATGATCCCTGCGCCCACCACCAGAATGTCTTCCATGGCCTGCCGCGACGAGTCATAACGATTCGCCCGATCCTAGCCGAACAATTTCCGATAAGAAACAAAATATCCGATCGGGACATCCCGAATTTCGCAGGCCCGGTCAGCCGCTCACGGCGTTGTACGCGCCGGCCTGCTCCAGCAGCCAGCCCCGGAACGTCTCCAGCGGCCGGCCGTGGCTCAACTCGGTCGGATAGACAAGGTAGTAGGAAAACTGCACGGGAAACGTCACATCGAACGGAATCACCACGCCGAGCTGCTCCAGCTTGCCCTCGACGAAGAACTTCGGCACCAGCGCCACGCCGAGCCCGGCCGCCGCGCCCGCGATCAGCATGGTGTGCAACTCGTAGCGCACGCCCTGCATCGTCAAGGGATCCTTGATATCGAAGTTCTCGAACCAGCGCGGCCACGCATCGGGGCGCGTGGTGGAATGCAGCAGCGGGTAGTTGAGCAACTCGTGCGGCTTCCTGACGGGCTTGCTCAACAGCGCGGGCGAGCACACCGGCACCACCTCCTCGCCGAACAGGTAATCGGACGTGGTGCCCGGCCAGCTCGGCTTGCCGTAATGGATCGCCGCCTCGAAGTGGGTTTCCTCGAACGGAAACATCTCGGTGCGCACGCCCATGTTGACGCGCACGTCGGGCGCGCGATCGTTGAAATCCTTCATGCGCGGAATCAGCCATTGCGACGCGAAGGTGGGCAGCACGGCCAGTTCGAGATACCCGCCGCCGCTGCCGTGCGCGATGATCGACAGCGTGTCGCGGTCGAGCGTCTCCAGCGAACGACGCACCTGCGTGGCGTACAGCCGCCCGGCCCGCGTCAGCACCACGCGCTGCTTCGAGCGCACGAACAGGCGCACGCCGATCTGCGATTCGAGCGTGGCCACCTGGCGCGAGATGGCGCTTTCCGTCAGGAACAGCTCCTTCGCCGCATAGGTGAAGCTCTCATGCCGCGCCGCCGCTTCGAAGGCCATCAACGCGCTGAGGTTGGGGATCTTGAATTTGCGCATGGTTGTTCATAAAAGTCATCAACTGGCAATTTAATCTCGCTTTACGAGGCATGCAAGCGCCTCAATAATGCTGATCACGCAAGATTCGGCCTGCATCGGCGGGCCGCCCCTTCCCCTCGATTCCCTCGCCGAAAGGCGGAACGGCACTGTGAGATACGCGATGCGCAATGCGAATGTAGAGCGGCTTCTGGCCCGGCTGCTCGGCCAGGACAAGACCGACGCCCTGTTCTCCACCCTCAACGCCCCGGCGCTGCTGGCCGATTGGGAAGATGGCACGGTCACGCGCGCGGAACTGGCGCAGGCCATGAACATGGCGCTGTTCGAGGATCTGCTGCAGCGCTCGGAAAACGGCCGCATCTACACGCGCGAAACGATCGCCAACGGCGGCTCGGTGTTCTTCGATCACGGCGCGCTGCGCACGGTGCGCTGGGCGCAAAACGGCGCGCTGCCGCCGGGCGAGGCGGCGTTCACGCGCATCCTGCGCCCGCTCGGCTTCAAGCTGAACGGACGCTATCCGCTCGACAAGCTCAAGATGACGGGCCGCGCCTACGCGCACGAAGATGCACCGGACGAAATCGCGCAGTTCTTCGTCAGCGAACTGCATCCGGAGCGCTTCTCGGTCGAATTCCAGCAGGCGGTCACCCGCATCGTCAGTACCTCGAAAGATCCGCTGACGCCGCTCGCGGTGTCGCAACTGTCGGAACTGGAGCGCGACGGCGCGCTGCCGATCGAGGCGGCCGAAGCGCTGCTGCCGGTGATCGTCGGCGCGTTCGCGCGCCAGCACGACGTGCCGTCAGAATCGGACTACGAAACGATCCTGCTCGAATCGGCCGAAATGGCCTGGATCTCGACCGAAGGCAACGCCTTCAATCACGCGACCGACCGCGTGGCCGACGTGTTCCGGCTGTCCGACGACGAAAAAGCCAAAGGCCGGCCGATGAAGCCCGAGGTGGAACGCTCGCGCTCGGGCCGCGTGTTCCAGACGGCCTATCGCGCCGACACCGTGGAGCGCCCGTTTCGTGCCGCCAACGGCGCGCTGGTCACGCGCAAGGTGCCGGGCTCGTTCTACGAATTCATCACGCGCAAGCGTAGCTTCGAGCGCGAGACACGCCGCTGGGAAACGGACCTGCGCTTCGATGCGGGCAACGCCACCGGCATCTTCAAGATGACGGCGAACGCCGCGCAGGAAGCGGCCGGCGGGAGGTAAGGAAAGAAGGTGCGCGGCCGGCGCCGCTCAGGCGCGCGGCTTGCCGCGCGAGGCCGGCGATTTGACTTCCGCGCTGTACGGCGCGGTGTCGCCGCCTTCGTTGATCAGCCACAGCACTTCGGCGTCCTGCTTGCTGGTGGACACGGCGGCGTGGCCGGTGCGGCTGTCGAAATAGATGCTGTCGCCCGCTTCGAGCACGGTCGGCGAATACAGTTCGGAATACACACAAACCTGCCCGCTCAACACGAACAGGAATTCCTCGCCTTCATGCCGGCCCCATTCGGCGAACGCGTCGAGCGAGTGCGCCGTGATGCGGATCCGGAACGGATACATCGACTTCTGCGCCAGTTCGGTGGCCAGCAACTCCATCTCGTAGCAACCGGCCGAATGCGGCTGGCCCTCGCCCTTGCGCGTGACCGCGCGGCGGCCGCTCGCGCGCGGCTTCGGCGTCGAGCCGAACAGTTCGCCGAGATCGATTTGCAAGCCGTGGACGATCTTCTGCAACACGTCGAAGGTGGGCGACATCGCGCCGTTCTCGATCTTCGACAACGTGGAGCGCGACACGCCGCACACGCGGCTGGCGGCTTCGAGCGTGTAGTCGAGATGCTGGCGGGCGGCCTTGACGCGCTTGCCCAGTGCGGAGGACGCGCTCTCTACGGGCTTCAGGGCAGGGGTGTCCATGCGGGGAAACGAAGGTAGGTGAAATTCGGGGCTGTTTCCAATACTACCATTGCGCCAGCACCGTCTTGCCTGACCGAGCCCACCCCGTTTCCCATCCGAAACAGCGGCCCGTGAATGCACGGCTCGTCGCGATCGTCGACAGGCTGGCCTGGTACTGCGCATCGAACATCGCGTCGAGCCGACGCCGGCTCGACGGCGTGCGCGGGTCCGTCGCCAGGACCACCGAGATATCGTGCGCCAGCGTTTGCAGCAGCAGGCGCAGCATTCGGCAGCGCCGCAGCGTCGAGGCGAAGCTGTAAGCCTCGCGAAACAAGCGCATGCGCACGGCGCGGCTTTCCACGCCAAGCTCGCGCGATACCTCGCTCAAGGCCCACGCGTGGCCGGGCCACAGAAACATCTGCTGCGCGAGCGTCCTGCCGAACGGAATGCAGGACGCGTTGCGGGATGCGCTGTCCGCTGCCGCGAACGCCTCGCGCAATGCACCCCAATCGGGGCCACCGAGCAGCGCGCCGGCCGGGCAGGATTCCAGAGTTAATGTGCCAGACGCACAACCGTCCTCGCCCGGCGTCAACGAAACCGTGAACAGCGTCTCGGCCGGAATGCGCCAGCCCGGCCCGTGCGCGCGCTTCGCGAGTACCGCTTCGGCCTCCACTGCGTGCACCCCGGCGTGCTGCGCCCAGTCGATCGGGAACGGGCAGCGCAGGTGATGCAGGCGCAGCGGTCTCGCTAGCGAAAAGCTCAATTTCATGGGGTCGGGCGGCGGATTGAGTGCGCGCGGCGCAGCGAAGAACGAACCGGCGAGGCAGCGGAATCGTACCGGAGATCGGTGCGCGAAAACATTGATTTGAACGCCGAGGCTGCTCGCACGACAGGCCCCGCATGCGGGTATGTCCCGAACCCGCAAAATCGCGGCGAACGTGCCCCGCTCAGGCCCGATATACCAGGGTTGATGATCAAACCGCATCATGTATCGAATAGATATCGTTTGATCGCACGGTTTTGGTTTTGGAGAATCGCCTCAACTTCTTCGCCGGGGAACGGGCTGGCGCAGCGGAAAGCCCGGGAGCGGCGCTCCCGATCATCGACTCTCAGCATCAGGAACGCTTCCATGCCCTTCTGTTTTTGCACTCGTCGCCGCGCGCTCGCCATTGCCCTGTCCGGTCTGTTCGTCGCGGCCGCGGCCCAGGCGCAGGAAGCCGTCATCAAGATCGGCGTGGCGGCGCCGCTCACCGGCGGCGCGGCGGCGTACGGCAAGGACATCGAGAACGGCGTGCGGCTCGCGGTGGACGAGGCCAACGCCCGCCACCCGCAGGTCGCCGGCAAGCCCGTGAAATACGTGGTGGCCCCGCAGGACGACCAGGGCGACCCGCGCATCGGCGTGCAGGCCGCGCAGCAACTGGTGGACGACAACGTGGCGGTGGTCATCGGCCACTTCAATTCCGGCACGACGCTGCCGGCCTCGCGCATCTACGCCAAGGCCGGCATTCCGATGATCACGCCGGCCGCCACCAATCCCGCCATCACGCAGAGCGGCCTGAACTCGGTGTATCGCGTGATCGCCACCGACACGCAGAACGCCGGAAACGCCGGCCACTACGCGGCCACGGTCACCCAGGCCAAACGCATCGCGATCATCGACGACCGCACCGCGTTCGGTCAGGGCGAAGCCGACGAGTTCGAGAAGGCCGTGAAGGCCGCGGGCGGCACGATCGTCGCGCGCGATTTCACCAACGACAAGGCCGTGGATTTCAGCGCGCAACTGACCAAGATGAAGGGCGCGAACGCCGACCTGGTGTTCTTCGGCGGCCTCGACACGCAGGCCGCGATGCTCGTCAAGCGCATGCGCCAGCTCGGCATGAAGGCGCAGTTCCTGGCTGGCGGCGGCGTGATGGACGCGAACTTCCTGAAGATCGCCGGCGACGCGGCCGAAGGCGCGGCCGTGTGGGAATACGGCCAGCCGCTCGCCACGCGCCCGAAAGGCAAGGCGTTCGAAACAAAGTTCAGGCAGAAATTCGGCATGGACATGCTGGCCTACGCGCCGTTCGCCTACGACGCCACCTACATCGCGATCGCGTCGATCGAGAAGGCGAACTCGGCCAAGCCGGCCGACCTGAACGCCGCGCTGAAATCGACCGATTTCAACGGCATCACCGGCACCATCGGCTTCACGGCCGGCGGCGATCTCAAGAACCCCAGCTCGACGCTCTATCAGGTCAAGAACGGCGCCTGGGCGCCCGTGACCACTCGAGCGGCGAACTGATGCACGGCACCTGCATTTTTTTGTTACCGATGCGAAGCAATCGGGTGCGCGAAGCCGCGTTTTATGGCGCGTTGTCGCGCCCGAAACGCGCGTGTATAGTTTCCAAGCTTACTCATTTCTCCTATCGGAAACACAAGGATTGATACCGTGACGCCTTCGACCATTCTTTCCAAGCTGGACATTGCCCATCTCGCGGAAGCGGGCGACATCGCCGTGCATTCGCCGATCAACGGCGAACTCGTCGGCCGCGTCGCGAGCCAATCGGTGGCCGACGTGGACGCCGCGCTCGCCAAGGCGCACGAAGCGTTCAAGGCCTGGCGCGAGGTGCCGGCCCCGCGCCGCGGCGAACTGGTGCGCATCCTCGGCAACAAGCTGCGCGAGCAGAAACAGGCGCTCGGCAGCATCATCACGCTCGAAACCGGCAAGATCCTGCAGGAAGGCCTGGGCGAAGTGCAGGAAATGATCGACATCTGCGATTTCGCGGTGGGCCTGTCGCGCCAGCTCTACGGCCTGACCATCTCGTCGGAGCGCCCGGGCCACCGCATGGCGGAAACCTGGCACCCGATGGGCGTCTGCACGGTCATCTCGGCGTTCAACTTCCCGGCCGCCGTGTGGTCGTGGAACGCCGCGCTCGCGCTGGTGTGCGGCAACGCGGTGCTCTGGAAGCCGTCGGAAAAGGCCCCGCTGACCGCGCTGGCCGTCGACCGCATCCTGCAGGATGCGCTCAAGGAATTCGGCGACGCGCCGGCCGGCCTCACCGCCGTCATCAACGGCGGCCGCGACGTCGGCGCGAAGCTGGTGTCCGACCCGCGTTCGAGCATCGTCAGCGCCACCGGCAGCACCGAAATGGGCCGCGCGGTGGGCGTGGAAGTGGCGCGCCGCTTCGGCCGCTCGATCCTCGAACTGGGCGGCAACAACGCCGGCATCGTCACCGGCACGGCCGATCTCGAACTCGCGCTGCGCGGCATCGTGTTCTCGGCGGTCGGCACCGCCGGCCAGCGCTGCACCTCGCTGCGCCGCCTGTTCGTGCACGAGAGCGTGTACGACACGGCGGTCGAGCGCCTCAAGACGTTCTACGGCAAGGTCGTGATCGGCAACCCGCTCGAACAGGGCGTGCTGATGGGGCCGCTGATCGACGAAGCCTCGTTCGATCGCATGCAGGCCGCCCTCGAAAAGGCCAAGAGCCAGGGCGGCAAGGTGTTCGGCGGCGAGCGTCACACGGTGGCCGGCAACGAGAAGGGCTTCTACGTGCGCCCGGCGATCGTCGAAATGCCGTCGCAAACCGATATCGTGCTGACCGAAACCTTCGCGCCGATCCTCTACGTGCTGAAGTACAGCACGTTCAACGACGCCATCGACGCGAACAACGCCGCGCACCACGGCCTGTCGTCGTGCGTGTTCACCACCGACCTGCGCGAAAGCGAGCGCTTCCTGTCCGATTCGGGCAGCGATTGCGGCATCGCCAACGTCAACATCGGCCCGAGCGGCGCGGAAATCGGCGGTGCATTCGGCGGCGAGAAGGAAACCGGCGGCGGCCGCGAATCGGGTTCGGATGCGTGGAAGGGCTACATGCGCCGCGCGACCAACACGGTCAACTATTCGTCGGCGCTGCCGCTCGCGCAAGGCATCGATTTCAACCTCGACTAAACAGCCGCGCCGGGTCGACAGCCCGGCTGGAGGGGGACGCCGCACGCCCCCTCCAACCCCATCCGCTCCATCGCCATTCAGCATTTTCATCGATCGATCCGGATGCAATCATCAGTCATCCTGAATTCTCCAATGTGGAGCCAGACGTGAGTTCTCAAGTCGTTATCGTTGGCGGCGGCGTGATCGGCAGTTCCATCGCGTATTTCCTGCGTGCGTCGGACCCGACGGTGTCCGTTACCGTGATCGAGCGCGACCCGAGCTACGCGCGCTCGTCGTCGGCGCTGTCGGCCGCGTCGATCCGGCAGCAGTTCTCCACGCCGCTGTCGATCCAGATGTCGCTGTACGGCATCGCGTTCCTGCGCGAGATCGGCGGCTTGCTCGAAGTGGACGGCCACCGTCCGCAGATCGAACTGCACGAAGGCGGCTACCTGTTCCTCGCCACGCCGGCCGGCGAAGCCATCCTGCGCGAGAACCACGCGCTCCAGCAAAGCCTCGGCGCGGACATCGACCTGATGCACGCCGACGCGCTGAAGGCCAAATTCCCTTGGCTCAACGTGGACGACCTCGCCGCCGGCGCCTACGGCCGCAGCGGCGAAGGCTGGTTCGACGGCTACGGGCTGGTGCAGGCGCTGCGCAAGAAGGCGCAGGCGCTCGGCGCGCGCTACGTGGCCACCGACGTGACGGGCCTCGTGCTCGACGGCCGCAAGGTCACGCACGTGGTGGACGCCAAGGGCGAACGCTACGCGTGCGACACGCTGGTCAACGCGGCCGGCGCCTGGGCCCGCAAGATCGCCACCCTGATGGGCATCGAGATCCCCGTGCATGCGCGCCGCCGCAGCATCTTCAACGTGTCGTCGCCGGCGCGCCTGGCGCACAGCCCGCTGCTGATCGACCCGACCGGCGTGTACTTCCGCCCCGAGGGCAACACCTACATCACCGGCACCTCGCCGTCGCCCGACAACGATCCGGACGACCTGCCGCTCGACGAGGTCGATCACGCGCTGTTCGACGACGTGATCTGGCCGACGCTCGCGCATCGCGTGCCGGAATTCGAGGCGCTGCGCGTGGAGAATTGCTGGTCCGGCTACTACGAATACAACGTGTTCGATCACAACGCGATCATCGGCTACCACCCCGACATCGACAACTGCGTGTTCGCCAACGGCTACAGCGGCCACGGCCTGCAGCAGGGGCCGGCCACCGGGCGCGGCGTCAGCGAGCTGATCCTGTCGGGCCGCTACGGCTCGCTCGACCTGTCGTCGCTCAGTTGGGCACGCGTGCTCGAAAACCGCCCGATCGTGGAGCGCAACGTCGTCTAGCCTTCCCCACCCGCCTTCCTGATCGACCGACATGTACGCATTCACCGCGCCGTTCCAACACCCCACGGGCTCGCCGATCCGGGAGCTGTTCAAGTACCTGAGCGTGCCCGGCATGATTTCCTTCGCGGGCGGCTACCCGGCCAGCGACCTGTTCGACGTGGAGGGGCTCGGCGAGGCGTCGGCGCGCGCGTTTCGCACGCCGGTGCGCTGCCTGCAATACGGCCCGACCGACGGCCTGCCCGAGCTGAAGCAGCAGTTGCTCAAGCTGATGGCACAGCGCGGCGCGGCCTGCGCGCCCGAGGAATTGCTCGTCACCACCGGCTCGCAGCAGGGCCTCGACCTGCTGCTGCGCGTGCTGGTCGGCCCCGGCGACGTGGTGCTCACCGAGCAGCCGGCCTATCCGGCCACGCTGCAGGCGCTGCGCTTGCAGCAGGCGCGAATCGTGACCGTGCCGGTGGACGGCGACGGCCTCGATGTGGCGGCGCTGGCCGCCCTGCTCGATTCGGGCGCGGTAGCGGCGCCGCGCCTGCTCTATACGGTGCCGACCTTCGCCAACCCGACCGGCGCCACGCTGTCGCGCGCGCGTCGCATCGCACTCCTGAAGCTTGCCGCGCAACACCGCTTCGTGATCGTCGAGGACGACCCCTACGGCGACCTGCGGTTTTCGGGCGAGGCGTTGCCGTCGATGCTTGCGCTCAGTGCCGAGGTGCCCGGCTCGCGCGACTGGATCGTGCATTTCGCGAGCCTTTCGAAGATCGTCGCGCCGGGCTTGCGGGTGGGCTGGAGCGTCGCGCCGGCCGAGATCACGCGCCGCTGCGTGGTGGCCAAGCAGACGGTGGACCTGTGCAGCGCGCCGTGGCCGCAGGCCACCGCCGCCGAATATCTGGCCGACGGCGCGCTCGATCGCCACCTGCCGCGCATCACGGCCGCCTATCGGCGCAAGAGCGAGGCGCTGTGCGGCGCGTTGCGCGCGCAGCTCGGCGAGGCCGTGGCGTTCCACGAACCGCAGGGCGGCATGTTCGTGTGGGCGCGCATGGCCGACGTGGCCGCCGACGCGCTGCTGGCCCGCGCGATCGAGAACAAGGTGCTGTTCGTGCCGGGCAAGGCGTTCTATGCGGACCAGGTCGATCCGCATGCGCTGCGCTTCTCGTTCGCCGCGCCGGGGGTGGCGGACATTCAGGAAGGAGCGGGCCGGCTCAGGCGGGCTTATGAGGAAGCGCGTTCGGCCGGTTGAGCTTTGCAAGCCGAAAGCGACCGCGATCGGCACGTGCTTCGTCGTTCTATCGCACTTGTGCGCGATGCCCCGCAGCGCCGTTTTGCGCCGCCGCGCGCGGCTTGCCGCGCTGAAGCAGATAGACCCCCGCGAAGATCCCCACCATCGCCGCCAGATCGAGCACCTGCGCCGTCTCGTGCCCGATCGACACGCCCAGCACCAGCGCCACGACCGGCGGGATGTAGGTCACGCCCGACGCGGCCACCGCGCCGAGCCGCCCGACGATGAAGTAATACAGGATGTAGGCCACGCCCGTGCCGGTCAGCCCAAGGCCCAGCACCAGCCCGAGCGCGGCGCGCGTGTCGTGCTCGATGGCCGAGATGCCGTGGAAATCGGTCACGCCGCTCAGCACCGCCAGCGCGAAGCCGATCTGCCAGGTCGACAGCGCCAGCGGCGACAGGTCGAGGCCCGACAAATACCGGCGCGCATAAACGAACGAACAGCCCACGCTGAACGAGCCGGCCACAATATACGCCACGCCGGCCAGGTTCACGCCCGCACCGTGCGCCCGCCACGGCTGCGCGATCATCAGGACCCCTGCGAAACCGCAGGCGATGCCGATCAACATCCGCGCCGTGGGGCGTTCCTGCCGCAGCAACGCCCACGCGGCGATGAACGCGAACACCGGAATCGCCCCGCTCAACATGCCGGCCACGCTCGAAGGCAACAGCGCCGCGCCCTTCGCGAACGCGTAGTAGTAGATCACCGTGGCCAGCAGCGACATCACGAGGAAATGATGCGCGTGGCGCAGGTGTCGCCATTTCAGATCGCCCCGGATCAGTGCCGCGACCAGGATCGGCAGGAATCCGAACAATGTGCGGAGGAACACGATCTGCATGGTGGAGATATCCACGCTCGCCCACTTCATGAACAGGAAGTTGGTGCCCCATATGAGGCCGAGCGCGACGAAGGCGAGATAAGCGGGATTCATGGCGGCGGGTTCGAAGGATTGTCGTGCTCCGGATTGTCGGGATTGCGCCGATGCGGTACAAACCATATAAATTCCGCCATGACATAGAAAAACTTCATCATGAAACCCGTTCCGCCGATGAAAGCCTTGGTAGCCATGGAAGCCGCGATGCGCCTGGGCAGTTTTACTCTTGCCGCGCAGGAGTTGAGCGTGACGCCGGGGGCGGTCGGCCAGCAGATCCAGAAGCTGGAGGACTGGCTCGGCATCGCGCTGTTCGTGCGGCAGATCCGCCAGGTCACGCCCACCGCCGAGGGGCGCGCCTATTTCGCGCGCATCCAGCCCGCGCTCGCGGAAATCGTCCAGGCGAGCCGGCGCGTGCGCGAGCGCCGCAACCACAGCCTGCGGATTTCCATGCCGCCGAGCTTCGCCGCCAAGTGGTTCGCGCCGCGCATGGCCGACCTGTTGCAGGCGCATCCAGGCATCGCGTTGAGCCTGTCCACGTCGGTCGCGATCGTTGATTTCGAACTCGATGGTGTCGATCTGGCCGTGCGTCACTTCGATGGCATCGACGCCAATCTGGCGGTCGAGCGGCTCTGCGCCGATGCGGCGCACGCCTATTGCAGCCCCGCCTATGCGAAGCGCCTGAAGCTCAAGCGCCCCGGCGACCTCGTTGCCGCCACGTTGCTGCACAACACGCTGCATCCGCACTGGCACGCGTGGCTGGCGCGCTTCGGCCCGCTCGACGACGCTGGAATCGACGCCATCGCCGGCATCCAGTTCGATCAATCGCTGATGGCGATCGAGGCGGCCGTGCGCGCGCAAGGCGTGGTGCTGACGAGCCCGGTGCTGGTGGAAGCGGAGTTGGCGGCAGGCACGCTGGTCGAGCCGTTCGACGCCGCGCTGCCGTTGCCGAACGGCTATTACCTCGTGCATCCGCGCACGGAAGCGCTGCCGCCGAGCGCGGCGGCACTGAAGGCGTGGATGATCGCGAGCATGGCGGCGGGCGCGGGCAATTAATGCGCGGCCATCGAGATCACGGCCGCAGCAAGGGCCCGGCCTTGCGCTCCAGCAGCGCGATCAGCTCGGGCTGCATGTACGCGTAGTTGTCCGGAATATCGAGGCAGACCACACGCTTGCCGCGCAAGTGCACGGCAAACGCCTTCGACAACTTTGCCTTGTGCGAACGTTCCATCACGAACACGATCTCGGCCCAGGCGAGATGCTCGGGCGACACGGGTGTGTCGGCATCGGGCGCCAGGCCGGCCGAATCGGTTTCGACGCCGGGACGTCCGGCGAACACGGTTTCGGCGGTAGGGCTGCGCAGCCGGTTGCGGCTGCAGATGAAGAGGGCGCGGGTCAAGATGCGGGGCTTGGGCTGGCGTGCGGCGCGTGGCTCGCCCGCAGGCTGGCGGTTGCCTGCGGTTGCAGCAGGACACGCCCTAGCATCGTGGCGCGGCCCTGCCTGCCGCGCAGCGTATGGACATAGCGATGGTCTCCAGCGAGGCCATGCAGTCGATCCACGCACGACGGACCGGGCAACATCCGGCGAGCCCTTCGCGGCCTCGAGGCGAATTGATTTCTCGTGCGCGGAACGGCACCCCTCAACGCTTGATCACCGCCGGCGGCTGCCACGTTCCATCGGTCGCTTCCGGCTTCGGCGCATACAGCCGCAACGCGAGCCGGAAATCGGCGCGCGGCGCGGGCAGCCAGTTCGCCGCATGCGCGCGGCCCGGCGAAGCGGCCGACACGACGATGTCGACCGAGCCGTCACGGTTGCGCTGCAGCCGGTCGTAACCGCCGATCGAGCGGCGCGCCTTGCCCACATCGGGCAACGCGCCCTCGGCCGTGTACGGCGTCAGCGACCAGAACGCGCGCACCGGCGGCAGGTCGCGCGACGCGAAATGCAGCACGTAGCGGTTCGCGCCGTTCAGCGTGTTGCCGTCGTTGTCGGCGGCTACCACCGCCACCGTTTCGTCGTCGCGCGTGCCCGTGCCGAAGCCGGTGGCCGCCGCGTAGGCGCGCAACGCGTAATCCTGGCCGTAATGGCCGGCGTCGCCGCCGAGCCAGTGCCAGCCGTCGGCCGACAGCACGTTCGCCGGCGGCGCGGTCAACCGCGTGCGCGCATCCTCCACGCCGCGCGTGGCCGCCGCCAGCTTCTCGCCGCTCCAGTCCACCGTCGTGCCGGGCTGCAAGCCGATCTCGTCGAGCACCTGCGCGACGTGCGGGTCCGCTTGCGGCGGCGGATTGTCGTGCAGCGCGGCCGCGAAGCGCGAGAAGAACGCCTTCGCGTCGAGCGCGGCAACGCGATCGGCCGCGGTAGCCGCCGTGGCGGCATCGGCCGGCGTATCCGCAAGCCTGGCGGCATCCTTCGCGGCCTTCGCCTCGGCGCGCGACGGCCGCGCCGAATAGGCCGACAGCGGCGTCACGCGCACCGCGTGCTGGCGCCGCCGCGCTTCGGCCAGATCGCGGCCACCACCGGTGCGCACCTGCACGCCGATCCACGCGTACTGCGACGGCAGGTCCACGCGCCGCACGTTGGCCGGCAGCGTGCCGTGGAAATCGGGGCCGACGAAGGCAATCGTTTGCCCGCGCCCGACCGTATCCGCGCCCGACGACCACGCCACGTTGGTCCACATGTCGAGCACGCGCACGTCGAGATAACGGCCGCGCGCGTCGGGCAGCGATACGATCGCCGGCTCGGCGCTCACGTCGAGCCAGCCGCTCGCATCGAGCGTATCGACGCCCGGCAGCGGCGGATTGATCGCACCGGGCGCGGGCAGCGCGGCGTCGTAGCGCAGCGTGTTGTAGGGCGTCGCGCCCCCGCCGGACGTGGCGGCCTCCCGCGCGACATCCATCATCACGAGCGGGTAGGCATACACATAGGAATCGGCGACTTCGCTGCGCATCCAGCCCGTCTTGCTGGCGACGACGTCAGGCTGTTGCTGCCGCTGCGAAGCGCAGCCGGCCAGCAACACGAGAACGGCAGCCGCGCCGGCGCTGAGCCGGGCGGCAAAAATTTGGCGAGAGATTGTCATTGGTTTGGGCGCACGGCGCAGCCTGTTCCGGCTGCACATGTTGACCGGCAGCCGATACGCGCGGGTCTTCCTCGTAGCGTGTGGCGGGCTGCATTCGACGCGTCGAACGGCGTGCATCGTACCGCGCGCATTGCAACAAAAACAGTGTGAATGCACACCTTATCCGGGGTCGAAGCGCATTGCATCCTAAAAACACGACAATCCGATGAAAACGATACCGATTGATGAAATAAGCACACGCATGCTCGAAGCAGCGCGCGACGGGCGCGGCCGCTGGGCGCCGGAAGGAAGCCATCGGCGAAATCGCGCACAATGAGCGTTCGCTTCCTTCTCCCTATCCGCCCATGACTCTTCTCGATCCCGCCGGCATCACGAGCTGGCACGCGCATATCTACTTCGACGCCGCGAGCCGCGACGCCGCCTGGGCCTTGCGCGAGACGATCGGCGAACAGCTCGGCCAGCGCGTGCAGATCGGCCGCTTTCACGAGCGCCCGGTCGGCCCGCATCCGATGTGGTCGTATCAACTGGCGTTCGAAGGCGCCGAGCTGACGCCCGTACTCGGCTGGCTGGCGCTGAACCACGGCGCGCTCGACGTGTTCGTCCACCCGAACACCGGCGACGCGCTGCGCGACCATCGCGATTCGGCCGTCTGGATCGGCCGTTCGCACAGCTTGCGGCTCGAGGCCTTGTTAGGCTGAATCGGGCTTGTCGGCATTTCCATCCCTTGTCAGGAGTTCACACGATGTCATCCGAAATTCAATTGGTCGCCGTTCTGCAGGGTGCCCCGGGCACCGGCGATGCGCTCGCCGAAGCCGCCCAACGCGTCGCCGGCCCGAGCCGCGAGGAAGCCGGCTGCCTCGCCTACATCCCCTACCGCGACACCGATCGCGCCGACCGGATCGTCTTCATCGAACGCTGGCGCGACCGCGACGCGATCGCCCAGCACGAGCGCACGCCGCATTTCCAGGCGTTCGCGGCAACCGTGAAACCGCTGCTGGCGGAGCCGCTGCATATCTCGCTCCTCAGCGAACTGGGCGACTGAGGGGCGTCGGCCTCGGTTTGTCGATTCGTCGGTTTGCCGATTCGTCGGTTTGCCGATTCGTCGATAAAACGCTTGACCTTCCCATCATGGGAAGCTTGATACTTCGGTCATTGTCGGCTTCGGCCGCGCTTGACCGGATTTCACGATGAACGATCTGTCCCATCCCGCTGCCTTCGACACCACCGAGCTGGGCGTCGAAGGCATGACCTGCGGCGGCTGCGCGCGCCGCGTCGAAAAAGCGCTGGCCGAGGTGCCGGGCGTGCATGCCGCGCAAATCGATCTGGCGGGCCATTCCGCCACGGTCAGCGCGTCCCCGGATGTCGATGCGGGGCAGTTGGTCGAGGCGGTGGCGGCGGCCGGATATCGGGCGGAGGTGCGCGAGCGGGTGGCGGCTGCGACACCCGCTGCGCCCGTGACACCTCCGGTCACGCTCAACGTGAGCGGCATGACCTGTGGCGGCTGTGCCCGCCGTGTCGAGAAGGCACTCGCGCAAGTACCGGGTGTGGCTCAGGCGACAGTCGATCTGGCCGCCTCGCAAGCCACGGTCGAACTGGCTCCCGGTGCTGAAACCGATATCCAAGCGCTGATCGATGCTGCAACCACGGCCGGCTATCCGGCTGAACGAATCGCGCCCGCTCCGTTGACGCTTCACGTCAGCGGAATGACTTGCGGAGGCTGTGCCCGCCGTGTCGAGAAGGCACTCGCGCAAGTACCGGGTGTGGCTCAGGCGACAGTCGATCTGGCCGCCTCGCAAGCCACGGTCGAACTGGCTCCCGGTGCTGAAACCGATATCCAAGCGCTGATCGACGCCGCAACCGCGGCCGGCTATCCGGCTGAACGAATCGACGCGGTCGGCGCGATCAAGGCAACGTCCGCCATCGAAGCCGAACCACCAAAGCCCGAACCCGCACCGGTTGCCGTCACGTTTGTACCGATGCCGAAACCGCGTCCGAAGAAGGTCGCGAACGTCGCACCGGAAGCCGAAGCACCTTCCACGAAGACAATCGAACTCGATATCGGCGGCATGACCTGCGCGTCCTGCTCCAGCCGCGTCGAGAAGGCGCTCGCGCAAGTACCCGGCGTGTCCCGCGCCTCGGTCAACCTCGCCACCGAGCGCGCCAGCATCAGCGGCAACGCGTCGCTGTCGGCCGCGCAACTGGTCGCCGCCGTTGAAAAGGCCGGCTATCGCGCCACGCCCGACGAAACCGCCGAAGCGGCCCCAGGCACCGCCGCCGCCACACCCCAACCGATCGAACTCGATATCGGCGGCATGACCTGCGCGTCCTGCTCCAGCCGCGTCGAAAAGGCGCTCGCGCAAGTGCCCGGCGTGTCCCGCGCCTCGGTCAACCTCGCCACCGAACGCGCCAGCGTCAGCGGCAACGCGTCGCTGTCGGCCGCGCAACTGATCGCCGCCGTCGAACAGGCCGGCTACCGCGCCACCGCGACGGCCGCCGCCACGCCAGCCGACGCCCAGCCGTCGTCCGCGCCCCGCCCGAGTGGCGAAACACGCAAGGCCGCCGAGGCCCGCCGCGACCTGCTCCTGCTGATCGGCTCGGCCGTGCTGACCGCCCCGCTCGTCGCGCCGATGGTCGCGGCGCTGTTCGGCGCGTCGCTGATACTGCCCGTGCCGCTCGAATTCGCGCTCGCGGCGGTGGTGCAGTTCGGCTTCGGCGCGCGCTTCTACCGGGCCGCGTGGCACGCCGTGCGCGCCCGCGCCGGCAACATGGATTTGCTCGTCGCGCTCGGCACCTCGGCCGCGTTCGGCCTCAGCGTCTGGCAACTGCTGCGCGCGCCGGGTCACGCCGAACATCTGTATTTCGAGGCGGCGGCGGTGATCGTCACGCTGGTGCGCTTCGGCAAATGGCTCGAAGCGCGCGCGAAGCGCCAGACCACCGACGCGATCCGCGCCCTGAACGCGCTGCGCCCCGAGCGAGCACGGCTCGTCGAGCACGGCACGGAACGCGAGGTGCCGCTGGCCGCGCTGCGCGTCGGCTCGCGCGTCGCGGTGCGGCCCGGCGAGCGCTTCCCGGTGGACGGCACGATCGTCGAAGGCGCGTCGCACGTGGACGAATCGCTGATCACGGGTGAAAGCCTGCCGGTCGCCAAATCGGCCGGCGACCGCGTGACGGCCGGCGCGATCAACGCCGAAGGCGCGCTGACGGTGGAAACCACGGCCGTGGGCGCGGAAACCACGCTGTCGCGCATCATCCGGCTGGTCGAATCGGCGCAGGCGGAAAAGGCGCCGATCCAGCGCCTGGTGGATCGCGTCAGCGCCGTGTTCGTGCCGACCATCCTCGCGCTCGCGCTGCTGACGTTCGCCGGCTGGCTGCTGGCCGGCGCGCCGGCCGAAACGGCGATCCTCAACGCCGTGGCGGTGCTGGTGATCGCCTGCCCGTGCGCGCTCGGGCTCGCCACGCCGGCCGCGATCATGGCCGGCACCGGCGTGGCCGCGAAGCACGGCGTGCTGATCCAGGACGCGCTCGCGCTCGAACTCGCGCAACGCATCGAGGTGGTGGCGTTCGACAAAACCGGCACACTGACCGAAGGCAAGCCGTCGGTCACCGCCTTCGAGGCGATCGGCACGGCGCGCGGCGACGCGCTCGCGATCGCCACGGCGATCCAGCGGCGCAGCGATCATCCGCTGGCGCAAGCGCTGGTCGCGGCGTTCGACGCCGAAACGGCAACCGATCGCGTCGACAACGCCGGCAACGTCAGCGACGCCAAAGCCGTGGCCGGACGCGGCGTCGAAGCCCGCGTCGACAGCACGCGCTACGCGATCGGCAGCGCACGCTGGCTGGCGGAACTGGAGATCGACGTTCCGGGCGCGGCCGGCGCACGCGCCGCCGAACTCGAAGCGGCCGGCAACACGGTGTCGTGGCTGATGCGGCTCGACGCGCCGCGCGCGGCGCTCGCGCTGATCGGTTTCGGCGACACGGTGAAGCCCGGCGCACGCGACGCGATCGCGCAACTCCAGGCGCTCGGCATCCGCACGGTGCTGGTGACAGGCGACAACCGCGGCAGCGCGGCGGCCGTCGCGCGCGAACTCGGCATCGACGAAGTGCACAGCCAGGTGCTGCCGGACGACAAGGCGCGCGTGATCGGCGAACTGAAGGCCGCCACGCAGGGCGGCGTGGTGGCGATGGTGGGCGACGGCATCAACGACGCGCCGGCGCTGGCCGCCGCCGACATCGGCATCGCGATGGCCACCGGCACCGACGTGGCGATGAATACGGCCGGCATCACGCTGATGCGCGGCGATCCGGCGCTGGTGGCGGCCGCGATCGACATCTCGCGCCGCACCTATCGCAAGATCCGTCAGAACCTGTTCTGGGCGTTCGTCTACAACCTGGTGGGCGTGCCGCTCGCGGCGGCCGGGCTGCTGAACCCGATGATCGCGGGCGCGGCGATGGCGTTCTCGAGCGTGAGCGTGGTCACGAACGCGTTGCTGCTGAAGATGTGGAAGGGCGAAGCACGCTGAAACCGGCGCGCCGCCTGGCGCGCACCCATGCCAAGAAGCTCGCGCACCGTCATGCGGCGCGCGAGCTTCTTGGTTTTCAGCGGGACGAATCGTGACGCATCGGGGACACGAATCGAACGTACGGCAGCAGGAATGCGGCGGAAATCAGCGGCGCAGCAGGCCGAAACGCGAGATGTGCGACTTGCGCTGACGCTCGGCTTCCGCGTGGCGGGCAGCGTACGAGTAGTCGCGATCGAGCGGCAGATGCGGCGAAACGAACAGATCGTCGATCTTTTGAAGCAGGGCGAAGATGAGGGTCATGTGCGGCTCCCGGCTGGGCAGTGGTGATCAGGGTTTTCCCTAGGAACGAATATTAAGGGTTTTCCCCAATCAAATCTAGTGCGCCGCAGCATTCTGTGCGGTAAACGCGACGCGACATGCCGACGCACAGCATGCCGCCCCGAATAAAAAAGCCGGCGCGTCGCAAGACGGCCGGCTTGATCATTTCAGGGTCGAAGCCTGTTGTACCTAGCGAGGGCGGCGTTCGCGACGCGCCGGTTGCGGGCGCGGAGCCACGGCGCTGCGATTGGTCAGGCGTTGCACCTGCACGCCAAGTTCGTCGGCGCGCTGTTGCATCGCAGCAAGATTGGCCTGCTGGGTTTCCTGCGAGGAAGTCAGGCGATCGACCCGGCGTTGCAGTGCGTCGGCGTCGCGATGCGCGCTCGACAGCGCCGTCGTCTGCAGGCCCAGTGCCACGATCGCGATCAGCACCACCGCCGCGAGCGCGAGCAGCAGGCGATTCACGCGACGCATCTCGCGGTCGGCCGCGCGGCGCAGGTCGACGGTTTCGAGCTGCAGCGTGCGCAGGCGATCGGACAGCGGATTCAGTTGCGCGTCGAGATCGATGACAGGGGCCGCCTCGGCGGGCGTGGGCGCGGCTTCGGCGGCGAGGCTCGGGCTCCGATTTACGGCCGATGCCGGCTTGCGAATGGCCTCGGTGACCGGCGCGGGCGTCGCCGCGTTCGCGTCCACCGCCACGGCCGGCGCGGCCTTGCGCTTCGCCGCGCCCGATTCGGCACGTCGGCCACCACCGCGCTTGGCGGCACCTGCCTTGGCTTGCGTGGCTACGGCGTCGGGGGCCGAAGCGCCCGACGCCGCAGCCACGTCGGCAGCCGCCAAACCCGCCACCGCCTCCTGCACCGCCGCGACCACTTCGGTCACATCGACGGCAGGTTCCGCTTCGTGCGCCATCGCCTCGGCAACGGCATCCGTATTCGCGATGGCTTGCGCGAGTGCGTCGCTCGCCGTCGACGAGGCGGTTGACGAAGCCGGCACAGCAACCGGAGCCGCCTGCCCCTCCACCGTCGCGGCTTCGGCAGGCAGATCGAAGCCATCGAAGCTGCCTTGCTGCGAACTCTGCGCCAAGGCCTCAACAGCCTCCATGGCGGCCTCGTGCTCGGCGGCCCCCGCCACCGCACTCCGCGCCTGCCCGTCGTGCCCACCGGCCGGCACTTCACCGAACAAGTCGATCGCGTGCTCGCCCTGCGCATCCGTCACCGCAGCCACCACCGTTTCATCCACCGCAGCGGACACGGAAGCCGGCACCGCCACGCCGTCACCCTCGACACGCAAGGTCGCGCGCGCGGGCGAATCGCCGCTCGCGGCCGCGGCGGCGCTGCGCCGGCGAGCCGGCTTCGTCGCACGGGAAGAGCGGGGGGAACGGGGACGGGATGGCACTCGGGATTCGATCATGGAGCAAGGGCCGCGGACATCGCGATCCGCGCCGCCCCGTCAGGCGCGACCACTCGATGTCGATCGCCTGCGAGCCGGCCCGGATGCCCGGCAACCAGCAGCCTCGGGGACGGAAAGGCCGCATTGTCGCACGGCCGCCCGCTCGTCCCGCGCGAAGTGCGGCGCGCCCGCAACGCGCCTTTGTTCCGCCTCATTCCGCGCCGGCCAAACCCTCCTGTTCCTTGAACAACTGCACGCCCGGCAGCTTGCGCAATTGCGTGGCGATCCGCTCGTATTCGAGCGACGAGACGCGCGCCAGCGAGATCGTCACGTCGTCGCATTCGGGCTGCTCCTCGCTCTGCTGCACGATGAATTGCTTGACGCGCGCGCTGTCGGTGCCGAGCGCCGCGTGCAGCGTCGAAAAGGTCAGCGAGCCGCGCTCGACCAGCAGCGCCATGTGCCGGCGCTGGCGCACGGTGATGTAGCGCTTTTCGAGCGGCTTGATGCCGGCCAGGATCACCAGCACGATCACGGTAGCCGCGATCGCGGCCACGTAGAGCCCGCCGCCCACCGCCAGCCCGACCGCCGCCACCGACCACAGGCTCGCGGCCGTGGTCAGGCCGCGCACGATCTCGCCGCGCATCAGGATCGAGCCCGCGCCGAGAAAGCCGATGCCCGACACGACCTGCGCGGCGATCCGCGACGGATCGAGCACGATCTGCGGCTTGCCGAGCACGTCGGCGAAACCGAACGCGGACACGATCATGATCAGCGCCGAGCCGACGCACACCAGCATGTGGGTGCGCAGGCCGGCGGCCCACGACAGCCGTTCGCGTTCGAAACCGACCACGCTGCCGAGTACGGCCGCGAGAACGAGCCGCATGATGAGTTCGAAGTTGTTGAGCATGCGTTCTCTCCTTCCTGTTATTGTGTCGGCGCAATGACGCCGGCCACGGGCGCTTCGCCCGGCCGCCGGCGCGCCGCCGCACCTTGATAGACCAACGAGTTTTGATGATGTCCGCTACCCGCCCCGCCATCGACCAGGCCGCCGACTTGCGCCGGCATTTCGCGGAAATCGTGCTGCCGCTGTGGCGCGGGCCAGGGTTCGACCCGTCGATGGGGCTTCCGTTCGAGGCCGTTGCGCCCGATACCCACGCCCCGCTGCCCGTCACGCGATTCCGCGCGATGGCCTGCGCGCGCCAGTTGTTCGTGTTTGCGAACGCAGGCGACCTGGCTCATGCGGATACCCTGTTCGACGGATTGTGCCGGAACTTCCTCGATCGGCAACACGGCGGCTGGTTCTACAGCGTCGATGCGCAAGGCGCGCCGCTCGACCGCAGCAAGGATCTCTACACCCACGCGTTCATCGTGTTCGCCTGCGCGGCGTATTTCGCCGCCACCGGCAATCGCGACGCGCGCCAGCGTGCCGAACACACCGCCGCGCTGATCGAGGATCGTTTCGCGCCGGCCCCCGGCGACGCCTGCCTCGACGCCGCGCGCGCCGAAAATTTCGCGCGACTCGACGGCCCGCCGCTGCAAAACCCGCTGATGCACCTGACCGAAGCGTGGCTCGCAGCCGCCAGCGCGTTCGGCGACGCCGCCTTCGACGCGGCCCTGCTGCGCACCGCGCAGGCGGTCGAGCGGCGCTTCGTCGATCCGGGCACCGGCTGCGTCGCGGAACTGCCGCTGGGCAGCGAAGGCAACCGCTTCGAGCCGGGCCACCAGTTCGAATGGTTCTATCTGGTGCACGAGGCCGGCGCGCGGCTGGCCCCGACCGGGCTGGCCGACGCGCTCGAACGCGCGTACCGGTTCGCGGAGCGGCATGGCGTGGATACCGTCACGGGCGGCGTGTGCGCGGCCACCGACGCGCACGGCGTGTGCCTCGACGCCACCCAGCGGATCTGGGCGCAAACCGAATACCTGCGCGCGCTCGCCACGCGCGGCGCGCAACCCGGCTCGCCCGATCTGGCCGTGCAGACCGAACGCTTCGCGGCGCGCTTCCTGCATCCGCGCGGCTGGTTCGAATGCAAGACGGCCGACGGCGCGGTCGCGCGCGCCGACCTGCCGTCCACCACGCCCTACCACCTCGTCACCGCCTACGCGGCGCTGCCCGGCGCGCGTTGAGCGCGGGGCGCCGGGCAGCGCCCGTCAAGCAAGCCGCGTGCCGCGCGTGCGGTGCGGATAAGCGGCCATCGCGCCGCGAATCTCCTTGCGTATCGGCCGGGCGCTTCCTAGAGTGAAGCGCAAGCGCCGGCCCCCTGTCGGTTGCACGGGGCATGGCCCCGCCCACTGCCAAGGAAGGTCGATGACGGACATCGTGGATCACGCGCGCGGCGCGCTTCTCGCCCAGCCGTTCAGCATGCTGCTCGGTACGGAATTGATGACCATCGGCGGAGACGAAGTCGCGCTCAGCCTGCCGATCCGGGACGAGCTCAGGCAGCAGCACGGCTTCGTGCACGGCGGCGTGATCAGCTATCTGGCCGACAACGCCCTGACCTTCGCGGGCGCGCTCGCGCTCGGCCCGCGCGTGGTCACCGGCGAATACAAGATCAACTATCTGCGCCCGGCCACCAGCGGCCGCCTGCTGGCACGCGCGAAGCTGCTGCACGGCGGCCGCAATCAGGCCACCTGCCAATGTCATGTCTTCGTGGTGAACGGCAAGGAGGAGCGACTGGTGGCGGTGGCGCAGGGCACCATCAACCGGCTCGGGGACGACCGCGCCGAACTGGCGCAGGAAACGGCGGCCTGACACGCGGGCCGCACCGGATTCGGGCGGGGCGGGCAGCGCGCCCCGCGCCGTTCAAACATCGATCGACACCACTCAGAACACATCCCCCGGCACGCGCACCATGCCTTCCATCAGCACCCGCGCGCTGCGGCTCATGATCGCCTTGGTGACCACCCACTCGCCGCCATTCTGACTGGCCTGCGCGCCCACCCGCAGCGTGCCCGACGGATGCCCGAAGCGCACCGCCTCGCGCTCGCCGCCACCGGCCGCCAAATTGACGAGCGTGCCCGGGATCGCGGCGGCGGTGCCGATCGCCACCGCCGCCGTGCCCATCATCGCGTGGTGCAGCTTGCCCATCGACATCGCGCGCACCAGCAGGTCCACATCCTTCGCGCCGACCGCCTTGCCGCTCGACGCCACGTAATCGGCGGGCGGCGCGACGAACGCGATCTTCGGCGTGTGCTGGCGCTGCGCGATCTCGTCGAGCGAGCGGATCAGGCCCATGCGCAGCGCGCCGTAGGCGCGGATCGTCTCGAAGCGCTGGAGCGCGGCGTCGTCGCCGTTGATCGCGCCCTGCAGTTCGGTGCCGGTGTAGCCGATCGCCTCGGCGTTGACGAAGATGGTCGGAATGCCGGCGTTGATCATGGTGGCCTTCAGCGTGCCGATGCCGGGCACCTCCAGGTCGTCCACCAGATGCCCGGTCGGGAACATCGCGCCGCCCGCGCCGTCTTCGTCGGCGGCCGGGTCCATGAATTCGAGCTGCACTTCGGCGGCCGGGAACGTCACGCCGTCGAGTTCGAAATCGCCGGTTTCCTGCACCTCGCCGTTCGTGATCGGCACATGCGCAACGATGGTCTTGCCGATGTTGGCCTGCCAGATGCGCACCACGGCCACGCCGTTTTCCGGCACCCGCGACGCCTCGACCAGCCCGCCGGAAATCGCGAACGGCCCGACCGCCGCCGACAGGTTGCCGCAGTTGCCGCTCCAGTCGATGAACGCCTTGTCGATCGCGACCTGGCCGAACAGGTAATCCACATCGTGACCGGGCCGCGTGCTGCGCGACACGATCACCGTCTTGCTGGTGCTGGAGGTGGCGCCGCCCATGCCGTCGGTCTGCTTGCCGTACGGGTCGGGGCTGCCGATCACGCGCAGCAGCAGCGCGTCGCGCGCCGCGCCGGGCGTGCGGGCGGCTTCCGGCAGGTCGTCCAGCCGGAAGAACACGCCCTTGCTGGTGCCGCCGCGCAAATAGGTGGCGGGAATCCGGATTTGGGGAACGTGGGCCATGGTGATGCTTCCTGAAATGACGAGGGCGGCGTGCGGGCCGCCCGAACGCGAGGCGGCCGCAGCCGCCCCGCCCGATGCAATGGGCCGGCGCACGCGCCGGCCGTGACGCTCACGCCGCCTGCGACGATTCGAGGAAATCCTGCGCGAAGCGTTGCAGCACGCCGCCCGCCTCGTAGATCGACACTTCCTCGGCCGTATCGAGCCGGCATGTCACCGGCACCTCCACGCGCGTGCCGTTGGCGCGGTGGATCACCAGCGTCAGGTCGGCGCGCGGCTTGCGCTCGCCGATCACGTCGAAGGTTTCGGTGCCGTCGATGCCGAGCGTCAGGCGGTTCGCGTCGGGCTTGAATTCGAGCGGCAGCACGCCCATCCCGATCAGGTTGGTGCGGTGGATCCGCTCGAAGCCTTCCGCGACGATCGCCTCCACGCCCGCGAGCCGCACGCCCTTGGCCGCCCAGTCGCGCGACGAGCCCTGGCCGTAATCCGCGCCCGCCACCACGATCAGCGGCTGCTTGCGCTCCATGTAGGTTTCGATCGCCTCCCACATCCGCACCACTTTGCCTTCCGGCTCGATGCGAGCGAGCGAGCCCTTCTTCACGGCGCCGTCCACCACCGCCATCTCGTTGACGAGCGTGGGGTTGGCGAACGTGGCGCGCTGCGCGGTCAGGTGATCGCCGCGATGGGTGGCGTAGGAATTGAAATCCTCCTCGGGCACGCCCATCTTCGCGAGATATTCGCCGGCCGCGCTATTGGCCATGATCGCGTTCGACGGCGACAGGTGATCGGTGGTGATGTTGTCGCCGAGTACCGCCAGCGCGCGCATCCCGGCCAGCGTGCGTTCGCCCGCCAGCGCGCCTTCCCAGTACGGCGGGCGGCGGATGTAGGTGCTTTGCGGCCGCCAGTCGTAGAGCGGCGCGACGCTCGCGCCCGCCTGCTCGGTGCGCGCGAACATCGGCTCGTACACCAGCCGGAACTGCTCGGGCTTGACGCTCGCGGCGACGATCGCGTCGATCTCGGCGTCGTCGGGCCAGATGTCGGCGAGCTTGACCGGCTGGCCGTCGGCATCCTCGCCGAGCACGTCGTTCTCGATGTCGAAGCGGATCGTGCCGGCGATCGCGTAGGCCACCACCAGCGGCGGCGAGGCCAGGAACGCCTGCTTCGCATACGGGTGGATGCGGCCGTCGAAGTTGCGGTTGCCGGACAGCACCGCCGTGGCGTACAGGTCGCGCGCGACGATTTCCTGCTGGATATCGGCGTCGAGCGCGCCCGACATGCCGTTGCAGGTGGTGCAGGCGAACGCGACGATGCCGAAACCGAGCGCTTCGAGATCGGCCAGCAGCCCCGCTTCCTTCAGGTAAAGCTCGACCGTTTTTGAGCCGGGCGCGAGCGAGCTTTTCACCCACGGCTTGCGGGCCAGGCCGCGCGCACGCGCGTTGCGCGCCAGCAGGCCGGCCGCGATCACGTTGCGCGGGTTGCTGGTGTTGGTGCAGCTCGTGATGGCGGCGATGATCACCGCGCCGTCGGGCATCTGCCCGGCGATGTCCTCGTGCGGCGCGGCGATGCCGCGCTCGGCCAGCTCGCGCGTCGGCAGCCGCTTGTGCGGGTTCGACGGGCCGGCCATGTTGCGCACCACCGTCGACAGGTCGAACGCGAGCGTGCGTTCGTACTGCGCGTTCGCGAGGCTGTCGGCCCACAGGCCGGCCGTCTTCGCGTAGGTTTCGACCAGCGCGACCTGCTCGTCGCTGCGGCCGGTCAGGCGCAGATAGTCGAGCGTGCGGCCATCGATGAAGAACATCGCGGCGGTGGCGCCGTATTCGGGCGCCATGTTGGAGATCGTCGCGCGGTCGCCGAGCGTCAGGCTGGCCGCGCCGGCGCCGCGGAATTCGAGGTACGCGCCCACCACCTTCTGCTGGCGCAGGAATTCGGTCAGCGCGAGCACGATGTCGGTGGCCGTGATGCCGGGCTGGCGCTCGCCGGTCAGCTCCACGCCGACGATGTCGGGCAGCCGCATCCACGACGCGCGGCCGAGCATCACGTTCTCGGCTTCGAGGCCGCCCACGCCGATCGCGATCACGCCGAGCGCATCCACGTGCGGCGTGTGGCTGTCGGTGCCGACGCAGGTATCGGGATAGGCCACGCCGTCCTGCGTGCCGATCACGGGCGACATCTTCTCCAGGTTGATCTGATGCATGATGCCGTTGCCGGGCGGGATCACGTCCACGTTCTCGAAGGCCGTCTTGGTCCAGTCGATGAAGTGGAAGCGATCCTCGTTGCGGCGATCCTCGATCGCGCGGTTCTTGGCGAACGCATCGGGATCGAAGCCGCCGCATTCCACGGCCAGCGAGTGATCGACGATCAGTTGCACCGGCACCACCGGATTGACCTTGGCCGGATCGCCGCCGCCCGCCGCGATCGCGTCGCGCAGGCCGGCGAGATCGACCAGCGCGGTCTGGCCGAGGATGTCGTGGCAGACGACGCGCGCCGGGTACCACGGGAAGTCGCTGTCGCGGCGGCGTTCGATCAACTGGCGCAGCGCGTCGTCGAGCCGCGCGGGCTCGCAACGGCGCACCAGGTTCTCGGCCAGCACGCGCGAGGTGTAGGGCAGCGTGTCCCACGCGCCGGGCGCGAGGGCCTCGACGGCGGCGCGCGCGTCGAAATAATCCAGCCCGGTGCCGGGCAGCGGTTTGCGATTGGCGGTATTCATGTTCTGGGCTTGCGGGGAGTTCAACGAAGGGCGGCCCGTGGGCCGCCCCGGGCACGATCAGCGTTGCTCGATCGGCACGAACTTCAGGTCTTCCGGCCCGGTGTAGTTGGCGCTCGGTCGGATGATCTTGTTGTCGACGCGCTGCTCGATGATGTGCGCGCTCCAGCCGGAGGTGCGCGCGATCACGAACAGCGGCGTGAACATCGCGGTCGGCACGCCCATCTGGCGGTACGACACGGCGCTGAACCAGTCGAGGTTCGGGAACATCTTCTTGGCGTCCCACATGACCGATTCGAGCCGCTCGGCGATCTCGTACAGCCGCGTGTCGCCGGCCTCCTTCGACAGCTTGCGCGCGACTTCCTTGATGACCTTGTTGCGCGGGTCCGAGATCGTGTAGACCGGATGGCCGAAGCCGATCACGACTTCCTTGTTCTCGACGCGGCGGCGGATGTCGGCCTCGGCGTCGTCGGCGTCGCGGTAGCGGCTCTGGATTTCGTACGCCACCTCGTTCGCGCCGCCGTGCTTCGGGCCGCGCAGCGCGCCGATCCCGCCGGTGATGGCCGAATAGATGTCGGAGCCGGTGCCCGCGATCACACGCGTCGTGAACGTGGACGCGTTGAATTCGTGCTCGGCGTAGAGGATCAGCGAGATGTGCATCGCATCGACCCACGCCTTCGACGGCGTCTTGCCGTGCAGCAGGTGCAGGAAATGGCCGCCGATCGAATCGTCGTCGGTTTCGGTTTCGATGCGGCGGCCGTTGTGCGACCAGTGATACCAGTACAGCAGCATCGAGCCGAGCGAGGCCATCAGGCGGTCGGCGATGTCGCGCGCGCCGGGCAGGTTGTGATCGTCCTTCTCGGGCAGCACGGTGCCGAGCACCGACACGCCGGTGCGCATCACGTCCATCGGGTGCGCCGAGGCGGGAATCGCCTCCAGCGCCGTTTTCAGCGCGGACGGCAGGCCGCGCATCGCGCGCAGCTTGCTCTTGTAGGCGGCCAGTTCGGCCAGCGACGGCAGCTTTTCGTGCACCAGCAGGTAGGCGATTTCCTCGAACTCGCAGGTTTCGGCCACGTCGAGGATGTCGTAACCGCGATAGTGCAGATCGTTGCCGGTGCGGCCGACCGTGCACAGCGCGGTGTTGCCGGCGGTCACGCCCGACAGCGCCACCGATTTCTTCGGCTTGAAGCCGCCCGCTGCGGCCGGGGCCGCGTCTTTCGTCTCGCTCATCTGATGTACTCCTGATCCGGGTGGAGGGTCCGTTCTTGGTTTGCGTTGCCTGGCAACAGGCGGCTCGGGCGGCTCGGGCGGCTCAGTGCCGGCCCTGGCTGAACAGTTCGTCGAGCTTGTCTTCGTAGGCGTGGTAGCCGAGGAAGTCGTACAGCTCCGCGCGCGTCTGCATGGTCGGGACGGCGGCCTTCTGGGTGCCGTCGCGGCGCACGGTCTCGTAGAAGTTCAACGCCGCCTTGTTCATCGCACGATACGCGCCGCAGCAGTAAAGCGCGATATCGACGTTCACGCCGCGCAGTTCGTCGAGCGTGAACATCGGCGTGGAGCCGAATTCCGTGAGGTTCGCGAGGATCGGCACCTGAACCGCCGCCTTGACGCGACGGTAATCGTCGAGCGTCTTCATCGCCTCGGGGAAGATCATGTCCGCGCCGGCCTCGACATAGACCTGCGCGCGCTCGATCGCCGCGTCCAGCCCCTCGACGGCGGCCACGTCGGTGCGGGCCATGATGACGAACTGATCGTCGGTGCGCGCGTCGACCGCCGCCTTGATGCGGTCGACCATCTCGGCGGTCGGCACGCATTCCTTGCCGGGCCGGTGGCCGCAGCGCTTCTGGCCGACCTGGTCTTCCAGGTGCACGGCCGCCACGCCGGCCTTGATGAACGAGCGGATGGTGCGCGCGATATTGAAGGCGCCGCCCCAGCCGGTGTCGATATCGACCAGCAGCGGCAGATCGGTGGCGTTGGTGATGCGGTTCGCGTCGATCAGCACGTCGTCCATGGTGCTGATGCCGAGATCGGGCATGCCGAGCGAATTGGCGGCCACGCCGCCGCCCGACAGGTAGACGGCCTTGAAGCCGCTGGCCTCGGCCATCTTGGCGGCGTAGGCGGTAATCGCGCCCACCACCTGCAGCGGCGATTCGGCGGCGACGGCGGCGCGGAATCTCGCGCCGGCGCTGGAAAGCGGGGAACTGCCCATCGAGTGTCTCCTGACATGTGTCGTTGCCGCTGGATAGTGCAAGACCCGGGCCAGCCTCGATGTTCGGCGCTAAGTGGCTGATTCGCAATCGAAATGCGATTCGGCGCGACAGAAATCGAGTTCATTATGGAAACCCGCGATTTCAAATTTGAAATGCAACGGCGATAATGCACGCCCGCTTCCGTCGATCGCCATCGATCCCAGCCGCCATGACGCCCGATCCCGCCCCGCCCCTTCGCCCGCGCATCTGGGCGGTCGGCATCAGCCGGCTGCGCGCGCTGTTTCGCGACCTGGCCGACGAATACGCCGCGCGCGCCGATCTGCGGATCGTGGTGAGCGGCTACGACGAGGCGATCGCCGCGCTGGCGACGGCCGGCACGGAGCGGCCCGACGCGATCGTCGCGGCCGGCTCGAACGG